>CAZKVF010000447.1:0-19670 GCA_964556085.1 uncultured Solibacteraceae bacterium | reverse complement strand
CATGGCGTGGGTCACCACGACGTGCTCCACTCCCTGCCGCCGCGCTTCGCGCACGATTAGCGATCCCTCTTCCGCCGAGGAGTGGCCGGTCTCGAGCAGCAAGTGATCCTTCGCCGCCAGTGCGATCACCTGCTGCACTTCGGGAAGCAGCTTCCCGTCTTTGGCCACGGCCACAAACGGGCGGTTCTCCTTGGAATAGCGGACCTGGTTTTCCGCATCAAAGGTGGGCATCCAGATGACGCGGCCCCACCCGCCTTTCATCAGAACCATCTGTTCGACGGCCGCCGGATTGACACCCCCGACAGTACGATTCAGGTCGATGCCGCCGAAGACTTCGATACCCGGCACCTCCTTGCGAACGGCATAGGCCAGCGCGGCAGTCGATTCGTAATGATTCTTGAGAACCAGCCCGCGCATACCGCGCTGTTTCGCGAGGCGCGCCAAGTCGATGGCGTCGATTGAACGGGGTACTCTGTCAGGATCGCTGTGCGCGTGGATATCGATTACGCCGGAAAGCATTTTAGGCGGCCCTGGCTGGGCAGGTGCCGCGGCAACCAGCAGCGCCAGGCCAAGTAGGTTGATGCGCATCTCGCGGGCCCTAGTGATTAGCCGGGAAGGCCGCCAGTTGCGGCTTGGCGCCTTCGGGCAGGGCTGTGCGCGCCGTGTTCATCACCATCGATAAAAAGGTGTAGTAACCTTCGAGACTGGCCGCTTCCACGACTCCCGCCTCACCGAACTTGGCGAGCGCTCGGGCGTAGGTCGGATCGCTCACGCTCTGATTGTGCAGCAGCTCCGTGCAGAAGTCGTAGAGAATCTCTTCGTCGTCCGCCATGTGCTCGGGACGCCGCCCTTGCGCGATTGCCGAAACGATCGCCGGGCTGAGTTTCTCCTGTGCCGCCAGGGTGCTGTGAGCGTTCCACTCGTAGTTGTTTGTCCAGTTACGAGCGGCAATGAGAATCGCCATCTCGGTGAGCCTACGGTTGAGCGCGCTGTTGTTCAAGTTGTGCAGCCGCATCTGTAATGCCGGCACGACATAGTCCGGCACGCGCAAGAGAACGCCGAACGGCCCCGCTCCGAGGTCCGCGTTGCGAATCTGTTTATACTCGGTGGCGGTCTTCTTTTGCACATCGGTCATTTTGTCCGCCGGAATGGCCGGCAGCCGGTCCTGCGCCTTGGCTCCCGCCAGCACTAGGACGCCGCATACCGCCAACGCAGCTAGATTCTTCTTGTTCATTGCCACATTCTCCTTTGAATTTGGTTAGCAGGTCCATTTATAGACCCGGGGCGGCGGCGGAGTCAAACTTCCGCCTAGACTGCCGGCGTGGCGGCCGGTTGTACAGCCGTAGCGAGACTTGGCGGCGGACAGGGATGGACTTCGCAAAGGCTGGCAAACTGGAAGTCGCCAAGGAGCCGCTCCAGTTTGGCCGGCATACTTTCGATTCCTGCGTAGGTGCGAAGACGCGAGAGACGGCCGCGTACGAGCCGTGGCAGGTCGGGATCGAGTTCCCACGGATGAAAATAAATGCAGGCAGGCTTCCGCTCTTCGCGGTTAATCCGGCGGATCCCTGCCGCCGTGTAGCGATAAGGCAACAGCCGCAGGTATGCGCCGCCCCCGATCGGCGTTACCATTCCAGGCCATACCCGCGCGGTGGCAATGGGCACTTCCTCGATGGCGCCCGAGGGCGTAAGAATGATGTGCGCGTAACGATCGAATCCCGGAATGCCATAGCGGTCGTGTGCGATGGGGTAGATGCTCGAATCGTGTGTGAAGCCGCAGGCCGCGAGAACTTCCAGCGCCCAAAGCGAGTCGCGTGTAATCGAGTAGCTGGGTGCACGGTAGGCTGCCGGCTTCACACCGCAGGCATCCTCAATCGCAGTCATAGCCCGCTCGGTATCGCTCCGGAATTCCGCGGGGCTCAAGCGGTAAACCAGCTGGTGGGCATAGCTGTGGCACGCGATTTCGTGGCCAGCAGAGCGAATGGCCCGCAATGCGCCGGCGTGATGTTCCGCCACCCAGCCGACGGCAAAGAAAGTGGCCTTCGCGCCTCTCCGCTCGAATAGTCTCAGGACTCGGTCGACCTGCTCTTCGATTCGCGAGGGATATTCCCCCCACCGGCCAGGATCAACGAACCGCTGTACCTCGGTAGGGTGGAAATACTCTTCCACATCGACACTGAGGATGTTGAGCATGAGGTCAGATCCTGCGGTACTTCAGCACCGCTACGACGAGCCAAAAGAGGATGGCCACTACGGTTAGTACGAGCGTATCGAGCAAACGTTGCAGCATGCGATTTTTTACGACCGCAGCACCTCCCTGACCATACTCAAGCTTAACCAATAATTGGGATTATGAGGTTCGAGTTCCCCAAATGGTGGAGCAAAGTCCCGAAAATTGGAACTGCGCTTCGTGATCCTTTTCGGGCGGGCTGGTTGAAGGTGAGGGCCCTTAGCGAGCCGTGCAGGGTGTGGGGCGCCAGCGGGAGCCGTCGGGCTCTTTGCGGAAGTCAGTGGTGGTGACGAAGGGCACGGCGAGATATTCGGGGTCGGTCACGATGGTGGTGATCGTGAACCACTCGTCGCCGTTGGGTTCGGTGAAGCGATCGTAGTATTCGGTGAGCGTGGCGCGGGCGCTATAGGGAACACCGTTCTTCCGCAGATAACCAGGGCGAAGATTGGTGGTCGCGACCTCGAGCGAGCGGGACTTGTTGCCGATACGGTTCGTTCCGAGAAAGCCGAGTCCGCCTGGGCCAGGGCCGACACCCTGATCCCAGCGGGCGGATGAGAAACCTTGCCAGCTTGGCTCGGCGTTTTTCGGGGCGGCGGCACCGAAGTGAAAGAGCCGGGTCTGCGTGCCGGAGTCGGTTTCGATTTTGAGCGTATTCTCGTCCTGCCAGGTGATCTGCAGGCGTCCGGGGATACGCATGAGCCCGGGCGCGCCGTAGGCCTTGCAGGCTAGGCCAGCGGCTTCGTCCTTCGCGGGGTCCCAGGCATCTACGATCTTGCGCGCGGCATCGTTGATGGGGACGCTCGCGGCATCGCCTTTGAGCGGTGTGATCATGCGCCAGCGGTAATCTTCCATGACGGGCGAAACCCAATAGCCGGTGAGATCGACTGGGGCGGCGGCTTTGGCGGAGGCGGGAGGAGTGGCGGGACCGCGGGGAGGTTGGGCCCGCAAAAGCGGCAGGCTAGCAGCAACGATGGCGAGCGGGAGAAGCCGCGAAGACGCTTGGCAGGCGAAAGCGCCTGCCCCACCAAAAGGCCCGCGCGGGCTCATCTTGCCTCCTTCAGGCTCTTGTACACGGCTTCGACGAAGCGGTCGGCAGTCACAAAGCTGTCTTTGGAGACGTACTCGGTGTCGTAGTCGCGAGAAGGTTTGGCTGCCTTCACCTGATCGAGGGTCATGCCTTTAGAAATCATGTCGCGGACGCGGTCGCGGATGATCACCACCATATCCCGGTATTCGACCACGTCAGCCTCGTCACAAATTCTTCCATGGCCGGGAATAACATATGTACCGCCATCCTGGGTGTGTCCCGGGACCGTCAGGTTGAGGATGTGATTGAGTGCGGCGATCTCGCCCTGCACGCTGCCGCCGCGCTCGGGATCCAGGAACGGATAGCCGCCGGGTGTGAAGATATCGCCCGCGCTCACGACATCGGATCCGCGGAAGAGAACGACGCTATCGCCATCGGTGTGCGCGTTGGGCTCGTGGTAAATGATGATGGCTTCCCCGTTGAATCGCAGGTCCTTCGAGGGCATGAAATACTCATCCAACGGCAAGCCAGGCTGCGCCTCGGGAGTTTGCGAACCGGCGGGCTTGGTCATGCGGTTCAAAACATTTTCGTGCGCGATGATCTTCAACGGCGCGCCTGGGGCCTGGGGAATCATTTTGGCGAAGGCATCATTGCCGCCCACGTGGTCGGGATGCACGTGGGTGTTGATGATATACCGGATCGGGCCGGGTGAAAGCTTGCGGATCTCGGCCATGATTTTGGGCGCTAACGGGGCAAACTCGGTATCCACCATCAGGACGCCGTCCTTGCCGACTTGCAGGGTAATATTGCCGCCCGCGCCGGCGAGCATATAAACATTGCCTTGGACGGGAAGAACCTGGATTTGGATGTTGTCGAAATTCTGAGGGGGCTGGGCGAGAAGGGCCGTTGCAAAGGAGAAGAACGCCAGGAACGCGACCGCTCCCAGACGGTCGCGGCTTCGATACATTCGCGCGACGGACCCACCTAGTGCAGGTTGCATGGGCCTCCGTTTTGGCCGCAGGTGCAATAGCGCTCGCATTTCTCCAGCGATTTCTCGGGCGTGCTCATCTTAGACCGGTACTCGGGGTACAGCGTCTCGGCGCCGCCACGAGTCGCTTCATAAGGGAGGCCATACCAGTCCGCGACTTCGTGCAGGAAAGGATTGGTCCCGGGCAAATGATTGGGCACGTAATCGGCCGGCTTGGGAAGCTCGGGCACATATTCGCAAACATCGGTTCCCATCTGCTGGCCGGGATCAAGGACCCAGGTCTGGCTCCGCACCAGCGGTTCAGTGAGGAACGTGGGGTCGGTGATCACAGTAGTGACAGTCAGATAATTCCCATGCCGGACCCAGTGCTCGGTAAAAGTGCCCTTGTCGCTGCGCGGAATGCCGTTGCGGCGCATGTAGCTTTCTTTCAGATGGGTTGTGTACACGTCGAGCATGTTGGCGTCCCACGTTCCAGTTGAGAAGCCTTGAAAGGTGTGAGGCGCGAGTTCGGACGGGTGCGGCCGGCCATCGAGCCAGATGGTGCGCTGCATTTCCTGGAAGTTCATGCGCGTGCGGATGGCCACGAGGCGCTGCGTGTCCGGGTCGAAGACGTTGTCGATCCGCATGTTGGACAGGCCGCGCATGGAGTAGTCGGCCCCATGCGGCCGGCACTCGTACTCCGTGACTACCGAGATCCGGTCGGCATCGTAACTGTCGGCGCGAAGCCGGGCGGCATCGTTGATGGGAATGCCCATGTAGTCGCCAAGTTCGGGGCCGGGGATGCGTTCGGGATAGTCTTCGTGATAGAGCGGGGCCCACTCGCCGGCGAAATCGACCTGGGCGAAAGCCGGCTCGGAGATGGCCAGCAGCACACCGCAGGCCAGGGCCCAGAACGCAACATTACGCATCGTCCGGCTATTTTATGCGAAACCGGCGGACGCTGCTTGCACGAAAGCCACCTCAATTCGCAGAATCTTGACTGGTTTTCATACGCGACAGGGCGTAACGGAAATTGATCCGCGCCCCGCCGAACACGACCGCGCATCCGCCGATCAACTTGGCTTCATACCACCAGGACGCGCCTTCCGGCGGCACGCACACCAGCGCGATTGCCAGGACTGTTACCGCCAGACCGCAGGCCGCGCTGACGCGCTGGCCGCATTTCCAGGCGGCGGCGAAGATGTAAAGGAACGGCACCATGGTTGTAACCGTGGTGAGGTCTACCAGGGTCTGATAACCCGCGCGCAAGGTCTCGCCCACGATGGAAACGATCAGGAATAGGGAGCAGACGACGCCTTCTCCGATCAGCGCCCAATAAGGCGTTCCCCAACGGGGATGGAGGCGGGCGAAGGCCGGGGGCAGGTAGCGGTCAACGCCGATCACGAACGGCAAACGCGCGCAGCCGCTGAGCCAGGAGCCGAAGCCGCCGGCCGTGCCGATTAAAATCAGAAGCGCGATGGCGGTGGGCAGTCCCGGGAGGCCGAATCGTGTGCCGGCGGCCTGCCCAGCCTGGACCAGTCCGGCCATGATGTCCACATGTTCGGCGGCGAGCAGCCCGAGGACAGCGATGGTGCCGCCAACGTAAAGGGCCGTAATTGCCGCGCCCGACAGCCAGGCGGCGCGAGGGATGGTCCGCTCGGGATCGCGGATCTCTCCGGCCACGATGGCTCCCAGTTCCAAACCCGTAAAGGCGAGCGCGATCTGCGACCAGAAGTTGAGCTTCTGCCAATCCCAATGCGGCAGAAGGGCCTCCGGGGGAGCGGGAGTGGCGGGACCGCCCCGCAGCCAGGCGAGCGCCCCCGCGCCGATCAGGAGCGCGCCGACCAGCGCGGTGGCGATGCCGCCCAGGTTGATGACCCACTTCCCTACGCCCATTCCCACAAGGTTGGCCGCCAAAACCACCCAGACAATGCCGAGCGAAAGCCAGACCATAACCCACTTATCCTGGGCGAATCCGAAGGCAACGGCACCCATGGCGAGCCCCGAAAGTTGCAGCGTGGGAAGGTAGAACAAAGTGCTCAGCAGGTAGCACGATCCGCAGAGGAATCCGTGCCAGGGCCCGAACACTTCGCGGGTCCAGACATATAGCCCGCCCTCCTCGGGAAAACGCCGCGAGAGGCCGGCCACCACCAGCGCGGACGGAATAAAAAAGAGGAGGCCTGCCGAGACCCACAGCGCGACGGAGCCCGGGCCCGTGTGGGCCGCTACGGCTACCCAGCGCAAACCGACTACCGTGACGATGTTCCAGAGCACCAGGTCCGAGAGACCCAGGGCGCGGCGCATTGACAAGAATGTAGCAGGTATTCAGCCGAACTTTCCCCGCTTCTGCCTCGTATGGTGATAGAAACGGAGTATCCCTATGCTGCAGTCCTTTCGCTACGCTTTGCGGATGCTGTTCAAAACGCCGGGATTTACAGTGGTGTCGGTCCTATCGCTCGCCATCGGCATCGGAGCCACTTCGGCACAGTTCAGCATTGGCGACGCCATGCTGATGCGGCCGCTGCCTGTGCCGGAGCCAAGCCGGGTGGTGGCGGTGACATCGGCCTCATCCGCCGCTTTTGGCGCCAACGCCGCAATCTCGTATCCCGATTATCGCGACTTCCGCGATAGCAACCGCAGCTTTGAGACGCTCCTCGCGTCCGGCTTCTCCTCTTTCGGGTACAGTCTCAACCAGACCGCCGTGCCCAAGATCACGTTCGGTGTTTTCGTTTCCGGCAATTACTTCCGCGCGCTCGGCGTGCAACCGGTGCTGGGCCGCGATTTCCTACCTTCGGAAGACCAGGCCGCGGGCCGAGATGCGGTGGTGATACTGGGACATGATTTCTGGTTGAGCCAGTTCGGCGGCAGCGCCGCCGCGGTCGGCTCCCCAATATTCCTAAACGGCTTGCAGTGCACTATCATTGGCGTCACCCCGGAAATATTCACTGGAGTCGACAATTTCCTAAAACCATCGCTTTTCGTACCCCTGGCCATGTCGGCGCGCCTGGCGCGGGTCAACAACCTGGAGGCCCGCGGCGCCCGCTGGCTGACCGTGAAGGGTCATCTCAAGCCAGGCGTCAGCATCGGGCAGGCGCAAGCCGACCTTTCGGCCATTGCCGCACGCCTCGAGCAGATCTATCCGCAAACGAATCGCAATCAGCGCGTCACAGTACAGACCGAACTGACTTTTCGCGTGCAGCAATCTCCGCCCAATGCCGCGCTGGTGGCAATGCTGTTCGTGCTAGCCCTCTGCGTCTTGCTCGTGGCTTGCGCCAACGTCACTGGTCTGCTGCTGAGCCGTGCCCGCGCGCGATCGCGTGAAATGGCCGTTCGTCTCGCCATCGGCGCGGGGCGGGGCGCATTGGTCCGCCAACTTCTACTCGAAAATTTCTTACTGGCTCTGGTGGGCGCCGCGGTGGGAATCGCCGTGGCCTACGGGATAACCAGCTACTTCAACAGGATCCCCATTCCCACCGACGTGCCCATCGATTTCCACGCGTCGATCGACCGCCGGATGCTATTCTTCACTATAGCCGCGGCGCTGGCCAGCACTTTCGTGTTCGGCCTGTGGCCGGCGCTCCAGACCACACGCCTCAACCTGGTGCCTGCGCTGAAGGCGGCCGATGCCGATAGCGGCGGCAAGCCGCGCTTCTGGTTCCGCAATTCAATCGTGGTGGGCCAAGTGGCCCTCTCACTGGTTCTGCTGATCGTTTCCGCCGTGCTTTTGCAGGGTTTCCGCGACGAATTGCTGCAAGGCCCCGGCTTCCGCACCGATCATCTTTACCTCACGAGCCTCGACACGCAGCCCGTCCACTATACCGACGACCAGACCCGCCGCTTCTACCGCGACCTCCTGGATAACACACGGCGAGCGCCTGGCGTGCGTTCGGCTGCGCTCTCATCGGCGGTTCCGCTCCTGGGCGGCGGCAGCGTGAGCATGGTGCCGGAAGGCTATGCCATGCCGCGGGGAGAAGAGGCTTTCACGGTTTTCAACTACTACGTGAGCGACGGCTATTTTTCAACAGTGGCTACTCCCATTCTGCGTGGCCGCGGCTTTCTCGAATCGGACCGCTCCGATACACCGCTGGTCGCCGTGGTGAACAGCGAACTCGCCAACCACTACTGGCCGCGTCAGGACGCTCTCGGGAAGAGATTTCATTTGCGGAATGCCAGCGGTCCGCTGGTTCAGATCGTGGGCATCGCGAAAAACGCGAAATATTTCTGGATCGCGGAGCCGACACTCGATTTCGTTTATTTTCCCTATACGCAGAACAACCCATCCGGCCTTCCGGGAATCGGGGGCGCTAACACGGGCGGAGTTGCCGCGGCTTTGACTCTGATCACGGAATCCACCGCGCCAGACGCGGCCACTCTCGCCCCGGTAGTGCGCGATCGAGTGCGATCGATCGACCCCAACATGCCGGTCTACGATGCCCGCACTATGGAGGACTATTACAACCAGCGGGCCGTAAGGACTCCCAACATGATTGCAGAAACCGTCGCGGGCTTCGGCGTCATGGGTTTGCTGCTGGCTTTAGCCGGCTTATACGGACTGATCGCCTATTCGGTGAGCCGCCGCTTCCGCGAGATCGGCATACGGATGGCCCTCGGAGCCGACCGGCAGAACGTCATCCGGATGGTACTGCGCCAGGGATTGGTTCTCGGTGGAATTGGCGTCGCCATCGGCCTGGTGCTTAGTCTCCTGGCGAGCCGCGCCCTAACGTCGGCTATTTGGATCGCGTCCTTCAGCAGCTTGAATTACGCCCTGTTTCCTGCGATTGCCGTGCCGCTGCTCGCGATCACATTATTCGCGGCTTTCGTGCCGGCGCGGCGGGCGTCACTGATCGACCCGATGCGGGCATTAAGGGAGGAGTAAAGGCACGGGCGACAAGCTCGCCGGCGCTACCTACTGCAGCGGATAACCACGGATCAACTTCAGCTCGCGCGACCAGCGGGTTTTGGTGAAGAAATGCGTGACGATGTCCACCAGGTGATCGATCCCGATGTTGGGATTCGTCAGATCTTCGGTGGGGGCTTCAAACGACCAGTAGACGATGAGAGGCGTTCCCACGATATTCTCGCGCGGAACGAAACCCCAATAACGGCTATCGGAGGAATTGTCGCGGTTATCGCCCATGGCGAAGAGGCTGTTGGGAGGGACAACCACCTCTCCGTCGACCACGTGATGTTCCAGCATATCGAGCGCGCTGGGCATTAGGGGCGTATTCGGGTCGGCGGGGAAATTATCGCGGTAGCTATCGATATAGCTGGTCTTGTGAACCACGTATGGCTCGTTGACCGGATGCCCATTCAGGATCAGTTGCTTGTTGACCAGCTTTATGTGATCTCCGGGAAGCCCAATGGCCCGCTTTACATAATCCTCCCGGATGTCGAGCGGGTAGCGGAACACGATGATATCGCCGCGATGCACATCCCGGTAGGGAAGCATGTGTTTAGATACAGTTCCCGCCGGCGCATAGATCAGTTTATCTACCAGCACATGATCGCCGATGAGCAGCGTGTCCTCCATGGAGGCGCTCGGGATCACGAACGCCTGCACCAGCGTCGTCATGCCGAACAGCAACAAAATAATGGTGACGGTCCACTCCGCAATGAAGCCGCGCCGAACATCGCGAGTTACTTCCTGGTAGCGCGCGATCAGATTGCGCGGTTGGGTAGGCGCTTGAGTCTCCACAGCCTTAATTGTATCGGATAGAGCGGGCTGCCAGCCGTCCGGGTCTGGTACAATCGGCGCAGAGGGGGGTTCGCTTGCTGAAAGCCACCTTAGATTTACCTCATTCCCTGGGCGCCCTACGTCAGAGTCCTTATTCGGAAGCCAAACTTGGTAACCGTTCCGTAAAAGACGAACTTCGGAATAATCTGATTTGTAAAATTCAACGCGGGGAAGCGCTTTTTCCGGGCATCCTCGGGTACGAAGATACGGTCGTGCCGCAGGTGATCAACGCGATCCTATCGCGCCATAACTTCATCCTGCTGGGACTGCGCGGCCAGGCTAAAACGCGCCTGATCCGCATGTTGACGCGGCTGCTCGACGAGCAGGTGCCGTACGTCGAGGGATGCGAGATTCACGACAATCCCTATCGGCCGATCTGCCGGCGATGCCACACGCTTCTGGCGGCGCAGGGGGACGAAACACCGATCGCGTGGCTGCAGCGTGACCAGCGATACGTGGAGAAGCTCGCCACACCCGATGTCACGATCGCGGATATGATCGGCGATATCGACCCGATCAAGGCGGCCAGGCGCGGCCAGGATATTTCCGACGAGTTGACCGTGCACTACGGCCTTTTGCCACGCGCCAACCGGGGCATTTTCGCGATTAACGAATTGCCCGATCTCGCCGGCAAAATCCAAGTCGGTTTGTTCAACATCATGCAGGAGGGGGACGTCCAGATCAAAGGATATCCGGTTCGACTGCCTCTGGACCTGATGCTGGTGTTCACGGCCAATCCAGAGGACTATACTGCCCGGGGCAAGATCATCACGCCGCTGAAGGATCGCATCGGCAGCGAGATCCGCACGCATTACCCGGCGACGCTCGACCAGGCGATCGCCATCACCGAGCAGGAAGCATGGCTCGAGCGCGAAGCGCCAGTCGAAGTTCGCGTGCCCGATTATGTCCGGCAGGTGGTGGAGCAGCTTGCCTTCCTGGCTCGCGAGGACAAGCGCGTGGACAAGCGCTCCGGCGTCTCGCAGCGGTTGCCGATCTCGGTGCTGGAAAACGTGGTATCCAACGCCGAGCGGCGCGCCTTGAAGGGCAAAGAGGCAGTAGCGGTGCCGCGCATCGTCGACATCTATTCGGCCTTGCCGGCCATAACCGGCAAGCTCGAACTGGAATACGAAGGCGAATTAAAGGGCGGCGACACGGTGGCTCGCGAGCTGATTCGCACCGCCGTGGGTAAGATTTACGACCAGTATTTCGAGGGCGCCAATATGGCGCAGGTGATCCAGTGGTTCGACCTCGGCGGCTCGCTCAAGCTGGATGAGAACGTGGATTCGGCCACCATGGTGAAGCAGCTTGCGGGAATCCAGGGTTTAATGGAGAAGACCAAGACGCTGGGATTATCCGCCAATGAGCCGGATGCGGTGCGCGCGTCCGCGGCCGAGTTTATTCTGGAAGGGCTGCACGCGCACCGCAGGATCAGCCGCAGCGAGGAGCGCGGGTTTGCCGCCGAAGAGAAGCGGAGGGAGCCGCGCGACGAAGGGGGCCGCGGGGAGAAGCCGAATTTCCGAAGGCAGTATAACTAAAGCCTTCTGCGATCAGCTATCAGCGCTCAGGCAATCGGGCGCAGGGCTGAAAGCTGATGGCTGAAAGCTGAGAGCTATATGAAGTGGGTTCGCTACTCTCGTTACACCGGCGAGGACATGGGCATCAGCGCCGAGGATTTGCTGCAGGCGCTCGCTGATTTCCTTTTGGAAAGCGGCTTCAATACGCAGTACATGCCTTTCAGCGAGTGGAACCAGCACACGCTGGAGGATCTCAAGAAGGCCATCCAGCAGGCGCTCGAGCAGGGAAAGCTCTTCAGCGACGAGAATCTCCAGGAAATGATGGAGCGCCTGCAAAACATGACGCCCGAGCAGATGGACAAGCTGCTCGAGAATCTCGTGCAAAAGATGGTAGAGGAGGGCCAGATCACCATTGAGGAGCCCGGGGATCAGAAGGCCTCCGCCCCGGGCGTCGCCAACGGCCGAGATGCCAAGGTAAAGTTCGAAGTTACGGACAAATCCCTCGATTTCCTCGGATTCAAGACCCTCAAAGACCTGCTGGGCTCGCTCGGAAAATCGAGTTTCGGCCGGCATGACACGCGCGATCTGGCCACGGGCATCGAAACCTCCGGCTCGGCCAAGCAGTATGAATTCGGGGACATGTTGAATCTGGATGTCAGCGAGACGCTCTTCTCGGCGATTCGGCGCGAGGGCGCCAAGGTTCCGCTGGACATGGACTATTCCGATCTGCATGTGCATCAGTGCGAATACCAGAGTTCCTGCGCCACCGTGCTGATGCTCGACTGTAGCCACAGCATGATCCTTTATGGTGAAGACCGCTTCACGCCTGCCAAGAAGGTGGCCTTGGCCCTGGCGCACCTGATTCGCACGCAATATCCAGGCGACAGCCTGCGCTGCGTTCTGTTCCATGACACCGCGGAGGAACTGGCGATCAGCCAACTTGCCCGCGTCCAGGTGGGGCCTTACTACACCAACACGCGAGACGGCCTGATTCTGGCGCAGCGGCTTCTCAACCAGGAAAAGAAGGATATGCGGCAGATCGTCATGATCACCGACGGCAAGCCCAGCTGCCTGACGCTGGAGGACGGCCGCATGTACAAAAACGCATTCGGCCTGGACCCGCTGGTGATCAGCCGCACGCTCGAAGAAGTGAACCGCTGCAAGAAACAGGGCATCCTGATCAACACGTTCATGCTGGCGAGCGACTACGGCCTGGTGAATTTCGTCCAGAAGGTGACCGAGATCTGCCGTGGGAAAGCTTACTTCACGACGCCCTTCACGTTAGGCCAGTACCTGCTGATGGATTACATGAACCGCAAGACGCGAACGATCCACTGAAGAGGCCTGGGGCTCCAAACGGAGACTCGTTTCTTCATCGAGAGGCTGCATTGGTGGGCTGCCCGAACGGCAGACGGACCCGCAAAACGCGCTCACGCTGGCGCTCCTCATAAAGATTTCGGACGCGGGCCAGCAGAAGGTCGCGCAGGGAAATCATCCCCTTCAGCTTTCCGTTGGCGGAATCGATTACCGGAAGCCTTGTCAGACCGGTCTCGGCCATGCGGAAGACCACGGCGCGCAGCGGTTCCTCCGGATGCGCAACCACAGGTTCTATCAAAATGCCCCCCAACGAAACCTCAGGCGCCCCCGAATCCATCAGTTCCCGCAACTCTTTGCGCGTGACGACGCCTTTGACGTGCCGTTCCGAATCCACTACGGGGAAAAGATGTTGGCCCCGCCCTATAGGCTGGCGTACGAGGAAATGCCTGAGGTCCTCAAGTGTGGCCTCGGCCGGCAGGGCCACAAGCTTCGTGCACATCACCTCGCGCACGAAAAGAATCTCGAGAGGGTCGATGGCGTATTCGCGCGTGAGGTGGAAACCCCTCCGGGCAACTTTCTCGGTCAGGATGGAGCGTTTCAGCAGAAGAACTGTCGTAGCGTGCGCCAGCATGGCCGCGACCAGTAAGGGGAGCAAAACGTTGACGTCATGGGTGAGTTCGAAGGCAAACAGAATCGCCGTAAACGGCGCTCTCATAGTGCCGCCCAGAATCGCGCCCATGCTGACGAGCGGCCAAAAACCTATGCCCTCGGACGGCAGAAAGGAGGCTTCCAGGCCGCCCAGCGCAGCTCCCATCATGAGCAGCGGGGCGAGCACGCCTCCGGACGTTCCCGAACCCAATGAAATGGCCCAGATCGACGATTTGACCAGCAGAACCCCGGCAATCAGGCTTGCTGGCACTGGCCCTTCGAGGAGCGAACGAATCGTGTCGTACCCGACGCCCAAGGCCTGCGGGAAAATTAAGCCGCCGATGCCGATGGCCAGGCCGCCGATGGCCGGCCACCATTTCCAATGGACGGGCAGCTTCAGGAAGAAGTCCTCGCAAGCATAAACGGAGACGGTCAGAAGCGCGGACAGGCCACCGGCCAGAAGTCCGGCGATCACGCATCCCAACAGGCCGCCGGGACCGAGAAAAATCGCATGCTGGGGCACCGGGAACAGGGGGCCGAGGCCGAGGATATACCGCCTCGCGGCGCCAGCGGTCGCGCTTGCGAGAGCAACGGGAATCGCACTCCGCGGTTTCCATTCGAACAAGAGTAACTCCACCGCGAGCAGCACCGCGGCTACAGGGGTCGCGAACGTGGCGGACATGCCAGCCGCCGCTCCCGCCACAAGCAGTGTCTTTCGCTCGGCTGCAGTGAGGTGGAAAATCTGCGAAATGACCGAGCCGAAGGCGCCTCCGGTCATGATGATTGGACCTTCCGCACCGAACGGGCCGCCCGAGCCAATGGAGATTGCGGCCGAAAGCGGTTTCAGCAGCGCCAGTCGCGGCTGCACCTTGCTCCCGTTGATCAGGATGGACTCCAGCGCTTCGGGAATGCCGTGGCCTCGAATCCGCTCGGACCCGTATCGGGCCATGAGCCGATGATCAGGCCGCCCGCCACCGGGATCAACAAGGCAACCCATCCGAGGTGATGCCCTGCCGGCGAGACGAATGCCGTGCTGATGCGGCCGTAGTAAAAGATGTTGGTAAAAAAACCGATCAAGCGCAGCAGCGCCCAGGCCACGAACGTGCTTACGACGCCAATCCCGATTGCCAGGGCCGAAAGAGGAATCACGCGCGAGGTGGTCGTGAAATCGCCCAACGGCTTCGGATAGCGGTTCCGGGTCATGCCGCCGTCCTCCGGCTGTGCCGCAGTACGGCATGCAACGCTCGGGCCAGTTCCGGACCGGATCGTTCCAGTTCGGCCCGGTGCTCCAGAACGAGTCTGCGCAGCATGGCGCGGCCCGACGGAGTGAGCCGGATCCAGACTTCCCGCTTGTCTTCCTGTCCAGGCCGCCTCGCGATGGCCCCGGCGTTCTCGAGCCGGTTGATCAATTCGACTGCGCTGTGATGCTGAATGAACAGCCGCGAGGCGATCTCCCGAATCGTCGGCTTGGCTCCCTCGGGGAGGCCTTGCACCGTGAGCAGCAATTGATGTTGCTGCGGCTCAATGCCGTGCTCTTTTGCAGTCGCTTCGCTGAAGTGAAGGAACCTACGGATCTGCCTACGAAACTCAGCAAGATCGCGATACTGCGCAAGGGATAAGTCAGGCCTCTGCTCCACATTTATATCGTATCACGACATATTGGAACGGGCATCCCATTGAAGCAGCAGGCGCACGCAATGGCATGTTATTTCACTTTGATGCAACCGCCGCGGCCTGTTTCTCCTCGGCTCGCGCTCCGGCGAGGATATCGATCATGGCGTAATTGCCTTCGTGGCACTCGTAATCGAAGATCTGTTGCGCGCTCTTCACAAACGGAATCTCCCCGCCCCACGGGCGCACGAAAGCCGTGGCATCGTCGACCGTGAACTCGTAGCGGATCGAATCGGCGGCAGTGCGGGTCAGGCGTTCCGTCACGCGCAGGTTTTCGTCGGCGCCATGGAAATCGTCCTTGCCGAAGAAATTGGTGGTCTCGATTACCAGCGTGTCGCCATCCCAATGGCCGCGCGCGTCGCCCATGTAGGCGCGTACTTTGGAATCAAGGTGCGGCCGGCCATCGAGCGGGATGACGCGCGCTTCGTACATCATCTCCTGGAGAATCACCACGTATCCAGGTGACTGCACGATTTCGAAGAAATTGTTGTTGGGCGTCGGAACCATGGGCAGGCCGCGCGTGATGCAGCGCAGCCGTAAGGCGAGATCTTCGGGTCCGCTGGGTAAGCGCTGCGCCACAGTTCTCGCGTCGCGTTTCTTTTTCGCTTCGGGCGTGAACGGCGGGACGCGCCCGTCGCGCGGATCCACGATGAGCGATGTCCGCCTGTTGGGGACAACAACGTTTCCGCGTTCGCGCCAGAATTCGTTGTAGTTGCGATTGAGGTCGGCTTCGGCGGTGGCGGCACGCTTGTCCCTGTCGCCGTCATCGAGTGTCTGCCGCACGAATTGCGCGGCTTCCTCTTCGGTCAGAAACTCTTTGCCGGCGAGTTCCCGCGGGCGCTCCAGCGGCGTGAGAACCGTGATGGCCCAGACTCCCTCGAGATCCGGCTGGCCATCAGGAGTGCGAGGCGGAGTCCAGACTTGACCTACAACTGGCTGCGGGATCAGACACGCGAAGTACATCGAGGCCGCCATCACGCCCACGAAAAACCGACGAGTCATCGCAATTTCTCCACGAACATCATACGCCGCGCTTCGGAACGAGTCACGGCCCGATCGGCGCCGGGCATACATCGCCAATATCCGTGAACATCACGCACACTGTATCCCGCTTGCCAGCCCGGAGGTCAGGTAAACAATTCACAAGCCGTTGGCGTCTATATAGCAAAATCCTTCATTCGGAGTGGAAGGAAAACTGTCATCGCGGCATAAGCGAAACAAGCCGGGCACCTCGCGGCGGAGGCGGCGTCTAATTTCATAGCTTCACGTCGCAGCTCGGAGAGGAGACGAAGATGAGATCCAAGAGGATACTTGCGCTCGTAACCGGCGTAGCTGCCATCGCAATCGGCATCTACGCTGAAACTACTGGTTCCGCAGACAAGAACCGGTCCTCCAACGATCCGGTCTCGATCGCAGTTGACAAGGGTTTGAAGTGGCTGGTCTCGGTGCAAGGTAAAGACGGAGGCTGGGGGCAAGACGGCGGTGAGACCTCCTACGTCCGCCAGGGAGAACACCTGGAGTCCAACGGCAACGACGTTGCTAACACCGCGGTCGCCGCTGAAGCGCTCCTCCACACCGGTAACACGCCCACTCGCGGCGAGTATCGCCAGTCGTTGCAGCGCTCCATTCGCTTCATTCTCGAGCACGTCGAACGCAGCCCGGCCGAAGGACTGGCGGTGACTGATCTGACCGGCACGCAGATCCAGCGCAAGCTGGGGCCATACATCGACACCTTCCTGACCTCCAAGCTGCTGGCGGAGTTGGATGGCAACATGGGTGACGCTCAGGCCAATGCGCGTGTGCGGCGGAATCTCGAAAAATGCGTCGCGAAAGTGGAGAAGGGCCAGCTTAAGGATGGAAGCTGGAACATCGCGGGAGGGTGGGCGCCCATTCTCGGGACTTCGATGGCCTCGCAGAGCCTTTTCATCGCAAATGCGAAGGCCGTTCCGGTTGCCCGGGCAGCCATGGATCAAGTCGAAGTGTATACCGCGGCGACTGTTGCTCCCCCGCCGCCACCCGCGGCCGTATCGGGCGGACCGGCGACCACCGTGGCCCTGAGCGCTGCACCTGCTGCCGGCCTTACGCTCGCCGAGACTACCTCGGGCGCGCCGTCGGGGGTAGGGGGAGGATTCGGCCCCGGAATCGGAGGTGTGGGTATTAGGCCTGGCGTCGCAGGCGGGGTGAGCGCCGCGCCTGCCGCTCGCGTTTCGCTCGCTGAAGTCTCCGCCGCATCCGCCGGCGTCTCGCTCTACAAGCGCGCGCAGGAACTCGAGCAACTCAGCCGCACACCGGACGACCGCAAGAAAAACAGCGAGCAGATCAAAGCCATCACCGCCCAGCTGGCCGATCCACGCTTTGTCACTGGTTTCGGATCGATCGGCGGCGAGGAATTCTTCTCGTATTTGAACATCAGCGACAGCCTGCACCGCGCCGGTGGCCCGGAATGGGACCGCTGGAACCGCGATATGACGGCCAAGATCCTGAAGATGCAGAATGAGGATGGCACTTGGGCCGGGCACCATTGCATCACGGGCCGCGTGGCTGTAACCAGCGCAGCGATTTTGATGCTGGTCGCGGACCGCGAAAAGCTCATCCTCACGAGCAGCACGAAACATTGACGTCGCTTGTCTGGTGGCGCCGGCGGTCTTCGCCGCCGGTGCAGGCCAAAACCAATGTCTCGATACGCGATCTGTCTCCTGCTGCTCGCGCACGCCGGCTGCGTCCATACGGCACAGCCCCCTTTGGCGCGAGCTGCCCGTTATCTCTGGAGTCAACAGGCCGATGACGGTGGATGGCACAGCCACACCTACGGCCTGCTGCGCTCCGGGCAGTCACTCACTCCGTTCGTGTTGGATGCCCTGCTCCAAATTCCCGAGCAGACTTACCTTTTGCCGCAAAACAAGGTGGACCGCGCACTGGCGTTCATCCGGGACCACACGCAACCCGATGGCGTGCTCGGCATGGCCGACCCCGGCATCCCGGACTACCCGAACTATTCAACAGCCTTGGCCGTCAGCGCGCTTTGCCGCGCGCGGCGGCCGGGTTGGCAAGCGCAGATCCAGCCTATGGTTACCTACCTCCGAGGACAGCAGTTCACGGAACAAAACGGGTGGCACGGCGCAGACCCGGTGTATGGCGCATGGGGCATGGGCGGCGGGCGCCGGACGCCGCCGGACACCGGCCATGTCGATCTGTCAATGACGCGGTATGTCCTCGAGGCTCTGCGCGGCGCCGGCGTGCCGGCCTCGGATCGCACGTTCGAACAGGCTCGCCAGTTCGTCGAGCGCTGCCAGAATTTTGACCCCAACCAACCCGACGCGGCCGATGGAGGGTTCTTCTTTTCGACCACCGAATTCGATACGAATAAAGCCGGACACGACGGTCAACGTTTCCGCAGTTATGGGACCACCACGGCCGATGGCATCCTGGCATTGCTCACAATTGGGCGGCCGCCTGACGACCCGCGCATCAGCGCCGCCAGGCGTTGGCTGGCCGCCCATCACCACGACATAAACGTGCCGGGATTCGTCGGGGAAGCCTACCATCGCTGGCCCGGGGGCCTGGCGTTCTACTACTCCGCGTCCAGCACTCAAGCGTTCCAGGCGCTGCGCATGGACGCCGGCACGGCCGTTGCCGATGGCTTGCGGCGGACGCAGCGCTCCGACGGCTCCTGGGCTAACCCGGAGAATCTGGTTAAGGAGGATGACCCGCTGATCGCCACTGGATTCGCCGTCCGCGCGTTGGCGGCGCACTAGAGAACTCTCGGCAGGCGAAATCCGCAACGGACCCGCAAAACGGGGCGCCTGCCCCACAGTGTCCTTGTCCGGGTTAGACTGAGCTGAATCCGCAATGGGCAGGTGACTGTGAAACTGCATTGGATGCCGGCTCTCTGGTTTCTGACCGCGGCGTATGCCGCCGTTTATCCGAATCCGACGGAGGGCGACTGGACCGTCAGGAATTTCCTGTTCAACACCGGCGAAACTCTCCCCGAACTGAAGCTGCACTACGTCACGATTGGCCAGCCGGAACGCGATGTGAGTGGGAAGGTGACTAATGCGGTGCTCATTCTGCACGGCACCGGCGGCACGGGCAAGGGATTCCTGACGGACGCCTTTGCCGGCCAGCTCTTCGGTCCAGGGCAGTTGCTCGATGGCGCAACGCACTACATCATCCTCCCTGACGGCATCGGGCATGGTAAGTCTACGAAACCCAGCGACCGCTTGCGTATGAGCTTCCCGAAATACACATATGACGACATGGTGCGGGCGCAATACCTGCTGCTCACCGAAGGCTTGGGAGTAAACCACCTGCGGCTCGTCCTGGGAACGTCGATGGGAGCGATGCATACCTGGCTTTGGGGAGAGACTCACCCGGAATTTATGGACGCGCTGATGCCGCTTGCCAGCGCGCCCATAGCCATTGCCGGGCGCAACTGGATGCAGCGCCAGATGCGAATCGACTGCATCAAGGCCGATCCCGCGTGGAACGGCGGTAATTACACCGAGCCGCCAGCTCTGGGCTTGAAGTGCGCCGGTTTCATCCGTACGCTGATGACCAGCGGCGCG
>CAZKVF010000446.1:0-20463 GCA_964556085.1 uncultured Solibacteraceae bacterium | reverse complement strand
GCCCGGACGGCAGCACTTCCACGCGGCCTCCGCGCCGCGTATTTTGCACCGCCAGCAGAGTGATTACGGCCTCTCCGTACACCCCGAACTGATGAAATGCTTTCAGGTCGGCCTGGATTCCCGCGCCGCCGCTGGGATCGGATCCGGCGATGGTGAGGGCAACCGGCACTCTGTCTCAGAATAGCAGCGTCACTCGAGCCAGATCGTCAACACAGGTGAAACCGCGGTTCCCACTGCGAGTTGCACGCTGGCCGGACCGGCCGCTACAAATCCCCCGGGTGCCCGTGCATTAATTTGCAGGATTCCCACCAGCCCCGGCGCGCTGCCTGCGAATAAAATTTCGGCCGGGATTCCGGCAATGGTGAGCGTAACCGGCAGGAGGGGCAGTGCGTAAGGCGCGGCTGCTGGTTGCCCCGAAATATTCTGTCCATTGGTCGTTCCCGATCCGGTCGCGTAAAGGGTAATGATGGAGTTGCGTGCAGCCGGATGGCTTTGCGAGTTGATCGAGCCATCCTGGTTCGCAACGGCCGGAAATATTGCTGGGGCTGCTCTCACGATGGTTAGAGGTAGGGAACCGGCTGGCTGGCTGTTGTAGCGTACTTCGAGGTTCACGACACTACCCGGCGCCGCCGTGTAGGGTACCTGAGCATTTACCTGGCTGGCCTGAGCATAGAGCACGGGACCCGGAACGCCATCGAAAAGCACCTGCGTGCCTCCCAGAAGCTGAGGCAACAATCCGCTGGCATCTACGGCTCCGGCCAGGCCCGTTTCCGGCCCGAGAGCCAGCCCCAGAATGGTGATGAGTTGGCCCGGCGCGGCTGGCCCCGACAGAAGGCTGGCGGCATTTACGGCCGAAATGGGCGGCTCCTCGACGGCCGAGGCGATCGCCACGGCCTGCGGTACCAACTTGCGAACCAGGTTGTGGTTGGTATCGGTAAAGTATATGTTTCCCGAGCCGTCCAGAACCAGGCCGCGCGGGCCATCAAGCGGCGTGACCGGGTCCGCCCCGGCAATCGTATGGATCACGCCATCGGCGGTCACCTGCCGGATGCGGTTATTCCCGGTATCAGCGATATAGAGGATGCCGTTGTCGTCGGCGGCAACACCACTCGGTCCGTTGAGCGCGGCCGAGACTGCCGGTCCTTCATCGCCCGTGAAGTCTGCTGTCCCGGCGCCTGCCGCCGTGGATATTGTGCCGTCCGGGGTTATCGCTCGGATGGCATGGTTTCCCGCATCAGCCACGAAAAGAGTGCCCGCCGTGTTTACGGCGCAAGCCGTCGGGCTATGGAGCTGCGCCAAGCGAGCAGGCCCCCCATCGCCCGCCGCGCCCGGAGATCCATTGCCGGCGGCGGTCACTAGCGGCGCACCGGCGGCAGAGCGAAGCACTCTGTGGTTGCCCGTGTCCACCACGTACAAGACGCCCGCCCGGTCGGTGCAGACGGCCTGGGGCGCATGCAAAACGGTCTGGGTCCCCGGGAGCCCCTCCTGTCCGACGCCCGAATTGCCGGTGCCGACTATCGTTCGGATTCGCGCATCGAGGCCGATTTCGCGGATCCGGTTATTGTTGGTGTCGGCCAGGAACACGCCGCCGGATGGATCGGTAGCCACGCCCATGGGCACGTTCAATTGGGCTGCGAACGCCGGCCCATCGTCGCCCGAGTAGCCCGCCACGCCCGTGCCGGCCAGCGTTCCGATCTGGCCCTTCGGCGTAACCACGCGCAAGCGCTCGGTCCCGGCATCGGCGATGTACAGATTTCCCGAGGCATCGAGCGAAACGGCGCTGGGCCGGAAGAGCTGTGCGGCCGCAGCCGGACCGCTGTCCCCCACGGCCTGGAGATAGCCGTCCCCGGCCACGGTTGCAATAATGCGGTTGACGTCCACACGGCGGGCGCGTACGCCATCGGCAATGAAGAGGTTTCCGGCTCTGTCGGCAGCCAGATCGTTTGCTGCCGTGATCTGCGCGTTGACCGCTGGGCCGCCGTCTCCAGCGAATCCCTGGACGCCGGTCCCAGCGATATTCCTCCAGAGGCCTCCCGTGGTGTAAGCACGTACGATATGGCTCTGGTCCCCGACGTAAATCGTACCGGATGGATCCACAGCCACGGCGGTGGGAGTGAGCAGGCCGGTTGAGGGTGAGCCGCCCAACACGGTGGCGATGATTCCGGCTGCCGACACTTTGCGTACGCGCTGGTTCTGCGAATCCGCGATGTACAGCGAACCAGCAGAATCGACGGCAAGCCCGGCCGGATAGGCGAGCTGAGCGGCGATTGCGTTGGCGCCGTCGCCGCGAAATCCGGCCACGCCAGTCCCGGCAGCGGTGCGTATTGTCCCGTCCAGCCCCAGCTTGCGTACTCTTTGCCCTTCAAATTCGGAGATGTACAGATTTCCGGCTGGATCGAGTGCGAGGTTTCGCGGAGTGAGCAGTTGGGCGTCCATAGCCGGCCCGCCATCGCCTGCCGATCCTTTGACTCCCGTCCCGGCGACGGTGGTGATCGTGCCATCCGGGCCGATGCGGCGAACACGGTTGTTCCCGAGATCGGCAACATAAAGATTGCCAGTGCCATCGGCGGCTAGGCCGTAGGGCAGATTGAGCTGTGCCTTCGCGGCCGGCCCCGCATCGCCGCTGAACCCCGCGACTCCTGTGCCCGCGACGGTGGTGACGATGCCTGCTGGCGTGACCTTCCGGATACGGTGGTTATCCGTGTCGGAAATGTAGACGTTTCCGGAGCGGTCCACCGTAATCCCCTGGATCGCGCCGAGTTGCGCTGCGATCGCCGGTCCGCCATCGCCGGGATCGTTGGTGCCCGCGACGGTCTCTACTCCATAGACGGTTGCCGTTCCAGCTGCCGCGCTGAAAGTCGCGGCCCATATCAGGGCGGCGACGGAACCGGTTGCGAACATCTGGCGCATAGCGCGGGGCTATAGGCTTCGTAGCCACAAATTCAAAAAATTCTCAACCGCTCCGAAAGAGATTTTAGGGTACAAAAATATGCGGTTGGTTTGGGCGGCAAGCGTGGTTCTTATTTTGGCCAGTCCGGGCACAGCGGAAGACCTGATCCGGCTCAGAACGCGTGCCATCCATCCGATGGCCGAAGTCCGCCCGGTCACAGGCCGCCATTTCGTTCTGCAATTCCCTGATTACCCTGGCGAGGCAGTGAGGGCAGCCCTCGAGCAGAAGGGTGTGCGCGTGCTCGGCTACGTGCCGGATAACGCACTAATGGTTTCATCGGATCGGCCGCCGGACCTGGGCCGGCTCGGCGCAACCTGGGCTGGAAGCCTGCTCGCTAACGAAAAACTGAGTCCCGATCTAAATGCAGGCCCGCGGAATGCTTTTCTCGTCATGATGCAGCCCGACGTCGCCCCGGATGACGCACGGAAGCTTCTGCGCTTACGAGGCTTCGTAATCCTGGATCAGCCGGGGCTGCTCCCCGGCGATTTCGTGGTGATCGGACCATATCGCGGCATTTACTCGCTTGCGGCTTCCGACGACGTTGCTTACATCATGCCGCCGTCCAATGACCTGCTTTCCGGCCAGCCCGTCATGGCCTGCACGGGCGCCCTCACCCAGGCGGGCGCCATTGGTGAATATGTAACGGTGGGCAGCGGCTGGCCGAAGGACACAGCAGGAGGCACGGCGACGGTCAGCTACGCCTTCGAAGCGCTCAGTTCCAAGCTCGACCCGAGCGCACAGCAGAGCGAAATTCTGCGCGCGCTGGAGCAATGGACCGCGTACGCCAATATCACTTTAGTTGCGGGTTCTAATCCCAGTGGGACAGGCACGGTGGACATCAAATTTGCCAGCGGCGATCACGGCGACGGGTATCCTTTTCAGCCACTCGGCTCGGTGCTGGCCCACACCTTTTATCCAGTGCCGCTGAATCCGGAGCCGATCGCCGGCGACATGCATTTCAACACCGACGAGGGCTGGCAAATCGGCGCCAACACGGACGTTTTCAGCGTGGCTTTGCACGAGGCCGGACATGCTCTGGGTTTGGGACATAGTGATAAGCCCACGGCGGTGATGTATCCCTATTACCATCTGGTCACGGGGCTAACGGCGGACGATATTGCCGCCATTCAGTCGCTGTACGGGGTCAAATCAACGACCTCCGAACCATCGGCGCCGCCGGTAACACCCTCGCAACCGCCCACGACGCCACAGCCCCCGTCATCTCCGCCAACCACGCCGCAGCCGGCCCCGGGAACTCCTGACGGAACGCCGCCAGCACTGGCCATTGTGTGGCCCGGGTCCAGCATTTTCTCGACTTACGACCCGTCGATCACAATTAGTGGGACGGCCTCGGATAACACAGGCGTGGTGGCGGTTCGCTGGAGTACCTCGACCGGCAACTCGGGAACGGCATCGGGTACTACCTCCTGGTCTGCCGTGGTGCCACTCCTGGTGGGTGATAACGTCGTGACAGTGCGGGCTTACGATGCTGCCGGAAATGTCGGCTGGCGCGCGCTCACCGTAGTGCGGCATTAGTCCGCACTTCTACAAGCCCCAAGAATGCCACCAAAAAACTTTCTTAGAACCGTCGTCTTTTATTTGGTTCAAGCCGATATGCGTACTAGAACATGGCTCGTAACCTCCAGAATTCTGCGAACGTGCTGACTGCGGATGCGGCGTCTCCGCTGACCCCACGTTTCTTCGAGGAAAACTCGGATGGTGCGGAGGGCGTGCTTTTGGCTCTAGCTCTTGCGGTAGAGCAGCGCGACGACGTGACGGCCGGCCACTGCGAACGCCTGGCGATTACCACCCTCGCCGTAGGGATGTCGATGGGGCTCGACCATACGAGCCTGGTGGCCTTATACCGCGGGGCGTTCCTGCACGACATCGGCAAGGTCGGCATTCCCGACTCGATCTTATTGAAGCGCGGCAAACTTACTCCGAATGAATGGACCGTAATGCGTGGCCATCCCGTAAGCGGGGCGGAGATCTGCAGCCACCTGAAGTCGCTGGGACCGGTGCTGCCGATCATCCGCCATCATCACGAGCGATGGGACGGCAGCGGCTACCCGGATGGCTTGCGCGGAGATGTGATTCCCTTATTGGCGCGTGTGCTGCAAATCGCCGATATCTTCGACGCGCTGACGAGCGAGCGCTGCTATAAACCGGCCTACACTCCGAAAGAAGCTATTCGCATTATCGAGGACGAGACCGCTCGCGGCTGGCGCGATCCCCAAGTTGTTAGCCTTTTTCTGCGGATCCATCATGACCTGATCAACCGGATCATTGAATTAGACAACCCGACCGATTACAGCCTCCGCGCGCTGCGCGGGAAGCTGATCAGCCTGAGCCCTATGATAAATGCGCAGACCACCGTGCTCGGGTGCCGAGCGCCGCTTGCGGCATTGTAGCTGCTGATCGCGGAACGCTGATCGCCAAAAGCTGGCGATCAGAACACAAACTTCGCTGCGAACTGCAGCACCCTCGGTCCGCCGCCTCCGGAAAGGGCGTAGTTCGGATTGTAGACCGAGGTGATCTGGCCGAAAGTAGTTAACGTGCTAAGAGTGGAGAATCCGCCCGGCGGTATTCCCCTCAGAAAGAAGTTAGGCAGATTGTAGGCTTCCCCTCGAACTTCAAGGCTTTTCTTCTCGTGAATACGGAACACTCTCGACAGCGCCGTATCGATTTCAAACACGCCTGGGCCAAACACGTCGTTAGTGCCCATGTTCCCCAGCGTTCCCAAGGCTGGCTGAGTGAACGCGGCCGGGTTTAGGTAATTGAGAAACCCGTGCGCATAGACGTCAGGCAAAACCTGGTTGGGCCTCTGCGTGGTGGTGTTGTCGTTCAAGGCGCGGTCCACGCCGGTTGTGATGGTGATCGGCGCACCGGTCAAATAGCGGAAAATCGGCGAGATTCGCCATCCAGTCGCCAGAATGCGCGCGGCGTGATTCTCGAAGCGCGGAATCTCGTAGGCCGCGGATATGTTCAGGTTGCCCCGCCGGTCGATGAAGCAGTTGCCGCGATCAAAGCGGCGGTTATCCGGAACCTGGTAGCCCGTCCCCGGGTTCTGCGGCTGCGTGGCCACATACATGTCGCCGATACAATGCGACCAGGTGTAATTGGCATTCGTGGTTAGGCCTCTGCTGAATCGGTGTTGCAGAGACAGGACCAGGCCGTTGTAGCTCTGGGTCCCGCCGGGGTCAAAGATGTCAACATAGCCCAGCAACTGACTCTTGGTGGGGCTAAGAAGGCTCAGCGTGCGCCGCTGGTCGTAATTGGCGGGCTGGGAACATGCCGGGTTAGAGGCAATCTGAGCCGCCGTTAGACCGTACTGGCCTGCAACGCAGTTTCCCGGTATGAACTGCGGCGAGTTCGCCTGGGTCGAATCCCATATGTGCTCGGTTTCATTGCCGACGTAGCTTGCTGAAACCAGCCAGTCCGCCGCGATCTGCCGTTGGATGCTCAGGTTCCAGGAGTGCATCTCGGTGGTCGGCATGTTGTAGCCGGCCACGGTGATATAAGGAGCGTGGGGCGTAAACAGATTGGTTGCGGTAATCGGATATGGATTGCCGCCCGGATAGCCGGCCCAGGGATTGTCGAAGCCTCCGGCGGGGCTGTTGTTCTTGATCTCGTCGCCAAACGGCGGGGCCACGGTGGTATTGAACCAGAGCTGGCTGGGCGCAAAATCGAAGAACAAGCCGTAGGAGGCACGGATCGAGGTCTTGCCGCTCCCTGTGGGATCCCAGGCCAGACCTACGCGCGGCTCGAAGTCTTTCCATTTCTTGTACTGGCCCGCTTTGCCGGGAAAGCCGGGATCACCAGCGAAGTACAGTCCCGGAGGAGCATTCGGGTACACCTGGCTCACGATTCCCTGGTTGTACCGGTCGAGGCTGAAATTGTAGATGGCGCCGTTGGCGGCAATTGTCGGGAACCATGGTTCCCAGCGAAGGCCGTAATTCAGGGTCAGCCGGCGCGTGGCTTTCCACGTATCCTGGGCATACAGGCCCATGAACCATTGCCTGACGAAAACGGTGTTCGGAGTTGCCTGATCGAGCAGGGTCAGCTTGCCCGTCATGAAATCTCCTAATCCCAGGCCGGTAGCCACCCCCGTAAAAGTGAAGTTAGGCGACGAGCGCACGTTGGCGTAGGAATTCGAAAAGAAAAAGGACCCATAGCCGCCGAAGGCCAACTGATGGGATCCCTTCACCCAAGTCACGTCGTCGCCAAGCTCATAGGTGGTGGTATGGTACCGCGATTCAATCTCAATGCCGCTACCGATGCTGAAGCCGCCGGTGATCGCGACAATCAGGTCTTCGGGCACATAGTCGAACACATTGATGCCCACGTCATTGGGTGAGAGAAACGGCGCATTCGTACGGTGTATGCCGGTGCGATTGACCGCAGCCCGAAACGAATTCACCATGCTCGCGCCGATCAGATACGTATCGCCGAGCGTGAATGTCTGCGCCAGATTGTCGCGCCCGCCGACCGTAGTTGCCAGGATGCTCTTGATGATGTCATAGGGCGGCTCCTGGGTCAGGGTTGTGCGGATATACCGCCCGAACAAGGAATTCTTCGCGCTTTTTTGAAAATCGACCTTGCCGACGAGCTGATACTCGTTTTGGTGTAGCGGCTGGATGAAGCTGTAAGCGCCGCAAGGGTCACTGGTTTGCGGCAGCATCTGGGCAATTTTCAGCGCGGCCGGATCGAACATAGCGGGAGAGATTTTGTTGTTTACAAATAGACCGCCTGTCAGATTGACCGGTTTGCCGCCGTTGCACTGTGGGGAAGTAATAGTGGTCCAGTCGCCGTTCAGCATCTGCGGCGTGGGGATATGAGTCAGGTTGGCCGCCGGCTGCTGGCGCGTGAGTGTCTCCTGCCAGCCTCCGAAAAAGAAGAGCTTGTTTTTTTTGATGGCGCCGCCCGCGGTGCCGCCAAACTGATTGCGCTTCAGGCCGTCGGTCAGCCGGCTTCCGTTCACCACTGCTGCGAAGGGATTAGTCGCATTGAGAACGCTGTTGCGCAGGAATTCGAACAGATCGCCGTGAAAATCGTTGGTGCCCGATTTCGTCACGCTGTTGACCGTCGCGCCCCCGTGGATGCCGTTCTGCGCAGTTAAAGCACTGGTCTCCAGCTTGAACTCCTGCAAAGCGTCCGGGAACGGCAGTGGAAGGTTCAGGCCGTCGAATGGATTGTTGTGGATTGCGCCATCCAGCATGTACGTTGTTCCCGATGTCTGGCCACCCGCGACCGCGTATCCCTCGCCCCCCGATTGCCCCTGAAAACTGCGGCTCGACGCGTTAAAATTTCCTCCGGGCGCCACTGCCGCGCCAGCCAGTTGGATCAGGTCCGCCGGATTCCGGCCGTTGAGCGGCAGGTCGAGGATGCGCTGGTTCTCCATCACGTTGCCGACTCCGGTGGCCTGAGTTTCTACCAGGGCGGCATCGGCCTGCACGCTGACTTGTTCCGTCACCTGCCCGACCTTCAACGCAACCGGGATGGTCGGGTTGCTGGCTACTTGCAGCACGATGCCGGTCTGCACATATTTCGAGAAGCCTTCCTTGGTGACTTCCAATTGATACGGTCCAACCGGCAGATCGGGCAGCACGTACCCGCCGTCAACAGCGGTGGTCGCGGTGCGGACCGCGCCTGTCTCGGTTTGGGTCGCTTTGACCTCCGCGCCTTGCACGGCCAGGCCGCTGGCATCCTGGACGGTTCCTTGAATCTGCGCCGTCGAAACCTGCGCCCATGCGGCCCCACTCCAGGCGGCCAGAAGACAAATGCAGAAAAACCAAATCCAAAATTTCATTGGAGAACCTCTCTCTCGTAACGAATGTTTCCCCTGGAGAACCGGAACTTAGCCGAGATTATGTTGCTCGTGCTGTCGGTGTCAAGCAGCCCAGGCACAGACGAATCGTCTCAAGGCGCTGCCTTCCGGGCCGAGTGGACAGATCCGTCTATGCCCGTTTTCGGTCCAGTGGCGCCGGACAGCCGAATAGCTTAAAACAAGAAAGAAGGCTTCTGTTTTTGACGGGTTGTTGACTGTTTGTGGATAACTTTGAAAGCACGTGGAAGCGGAAAGCGGGGCGGCTGATGCGAAAGCACTTCGCGGGTTTACAGCACGGACCGATCAAACCGCGGTTTATCCAAAGGATAACCTGCTCAAACAGCGGCATAAGATTTTCGTGGCCCTTCCGCCCAAGTGCGGCTAATCTGAGGTTCACCTGAATGGCGACCACCACTGCGACGGAAAAAGGACTTCCCGTAAATCTGGATGCCGAGCGATTCGTGCTCGGCTCGATCCTGCTCGATGACAATCTGTACGTTCAGGCGGCGGGCACGCTGGAATCGGACGATTTCAGCCTGGAAAAGCACCGGCGGATTTTCCGGCGGATGGGGGAACTGCAAGACCGCGGCGAGCGCATAGACCGCGTTACGGTAGCCAACGAGCTGATGAAGTTTGGCGAACTGGAGGCCTGCGACGGCTTGAGCTATCTGGTGTCGCTCGACGACGGGCTGCCGCAAATCCCCAACCTCGATGGCTACATCCGCATTGTCAAAGACAAAAGCGTGCTGCGGCGCATCATCTTCACCTCGCAGGCCATGATCGACCGCGCCTTTCTCGCGGAAGAAGCGCCGGACGAAATCCTGGCGGGCGCCGAGGAAACACTTCTCAAGCTGGGGGAAGCACGTGTCAAGGCGGGGCTGCTGCCCGCGCAGCATATCATCGAGAACTATGAAGGCGGCATTAGCGGTTTCCTCGATCCCAGCAAGCGCATCAAAGGCGTCAGCACCGGATTCACCAAGCTCGATGAATATACGGGCGGAATGCATGGCGGCGATCTGTTCATCCTCGGCGGCCGGCCGTCGATGGGGAAGACCGCGCTGGCCTTGAACATCGCGCAGCATGTGGCGCTAAAGCTCAAACAGACGGTTGCGATCTTTTCGCTCGAGATGTCCAAGGAGTCGCTGCTGACGCGTATGCTCTGCGCGGCGGCGCGCGTGGACAGCCAGAAATTCCGCGGCGGATACTTGAATAAACAGGAGCGCGACAAGCTGAACGGCGCGCTCCATCAACTGGTGGAAGCTCCCCTTTACATCGACGACACGCCCGGCGTGCACCTCATGGACATGCATGCCAAGCTGCGCCGCCTGAAGTCGGAGCGCGAGCCGAAGCTGGTAATCGTGGACTACTTGCAACTGATGACGGGGCGCGGGCGCTTCGAGAACCGCGTGCAGGAAATCAGCGCGCTATCGCGCGGCATGAAGCTGCTGGCCAAGGAAATGAACGTACCTATGCTGGTGCTGTCGCAGTTGAGCCGTGCGGTGGAAAAACGCGAGGACGATCACCGGCCCCAGCTCAGCGATCTGCGCGATTCGGGTTCCATCGAGCAGGATGCCGACCTGGTCGGCTTCGTTTACCGGCCGGAAGTCTACGACAACCGCCGCGAAGACCTGCGCGGCCTGGCCGAACTGATCATCGCCAAGCAGCGCAATGGCCCGGTGGGAACAGTGAATCTCGTGTTCCTTCACGCGCAGACCAAGTTTGAGAACCGCGCCGAGGACACGGGGGAGTTGCCGGAAGAATAGTCTGCCCGCGCTGGTGGGGCAGGCGCTTTCGCCTGCCAACCGCGTGCAGCGCGGTGGTCTGGTGGAGCGATCTTTGTCGCCTGCCAGAGTTGTCACATTACTGCTTACGGTGTGGGTTGTTCAGCCGCCTGGTTTGCGTAATGCATCCTCACCCGCCGCGCCGCCGCGCGGCCTACGGCGGCCGCCAGCTTGTCTTCCGAGGCCGCGCGCACCAGCTCCGAGCTGCCGAACTCCTTCAGCAACTTCTGCACGGTTTTCGCGCCGACTCCTTCGATGGCCTCCAGCTCCGAGGTGAGCTGGCGAGCCGAGCGGCGGGAGCGATGGAACGTCACCGCGAAACGATGCGCCTCGTCGCGAATCGATTGAATCAGGTGCAGGATTGGGGAGAAGCGGTCGAGCGCCACCGGCTCATCTTCCTGGCCGTAAACATAGATGATCTCCTCGCGCTTGGCGATCGCGGCCACCGGCTGGTCGGCGAATCCGAGGGCTTCGAGCGACTCCGCCGCCGAGTGCAACTGCCCCAGGCCGCCATCGATCAGCACAAGGCCGGGCATTTGCGCGCCTTCTTCCTTCAGCCGGGAATAGCGCCGCGTCACCACTTCGCGCATGCTGGCGAAATCGTCGTTGCCCACCACGGTGCGGATGATGAACTTGCGATACGCCGATTTCTTCATGCGCCCTTCTTCCCAAACCACCATGCTGGCCACCTTGTCGGTGCCCTGTATGTGTGAGATATCGAAACACTCGATGCGTGACGGCGCCTGCGGCAGATTCAACTCCTCCTGGAGCGCCTCCTGTACCGCGCGCGAAGACGGTTTCATCACGCGGAAGCGGGCGTCAAAGCTGTGCTTCGCGTTCGTCTGCACCAGGTCCATCAGCGCCTTTTTCTGCCCGCGCTGCGGCGTGCGGATCTCCACCCGCCGCCCACCGCGCTTTTCCGAGAGCAGTTCCTCCAGCGCCGGGCGGTCTTCGAAATCCACCGGCACGTGAATCTCAGTCGGGATGTATTGCTGATCCAGGTACAGCTGCGAAAGCAGCGTGGAAAGCAATTGTGGCTCGTCGAACTCGGTCTGGTCCTCCCAGAAGAATTCCCGCCGGTCCACGATCTGCCCATTGCGCAGGTGGAACACGTTCACCGCAATGAGAGGCGGTTCGGCATAGACCCCGAAGATATCGATGTCGTCGCCACGGACGGCCGCCATCTTCTGGCGCTGCTCGATCTCCTCCACGGTCGTGAGCAGGTCCCGTAACGAAGCCGCCTCTTCGAAGCGCATGGCTTCGGCGGCGGCTTCCATACGGCCGCGCAAGACGCCGGCCAGGTCGCCGTGGCGGCCATCGAGGAATAGCTTCACATCGTGGACCGCCGCAGCATAAGCCTCATCCGTTGTCAGACCCTGCACGCACGGCCCCAGGCAGCGATGGATGTGGTATTGCAGGCACGGCTTGGGATGGTAGCGCGTCAGATCGACCTTGCACGAAGGAACGAGGAAATGGCGGTGGATGAAGTGCACCAGCCGGTGCGCTAGGTTGGCCGGAAAATACGGACCGTAGTAAGTGGAGCCATCCTTGCGCAGCCGCCGCGTGACGTAGACGCGCGGGTATTTTTCCTTCGTCAGCTTGATGTAAGGATAGGTTTTATCGTCGCGCAGCAGAATGTTAAAGCGCGGCTTGTACTGCTTGATGAGATTGTTTTCGAGCGCCAGCGCTTCCTTTTCGTTATCGACCAGGATGTAGTCGATATCCCGCGCTTCGGTCAACAGGGTGCCGGTTTTGATGTCGGCCTGCCGTTCCTCCGAAAAATAACTGCGGACCCGCAGCCTCAGGCTCTTCGCCTTACCCACATAGATGACCCGGCCGCCGTCGTCCTTATATAAGTACACGCCCGGCGCAAGTGGAAGTTGCGCACTTTTCTCACGCAGGTCCATGGGAGGGAGAGTCTGATTCTATTATCCCGCGAGAGCGGGTAGACCGTTCGCCAGCGAGGCCGCAGCCGATGGGAGCGACTGGGTCACCATCGCACCAGATGCCGAGCCCACACGGCATCGCTGCTGATCCACCGGTTTGCGATCCAGGCTAATCGCTATCGCCACTGGTTTGCAGCTGTGATGTATTCGTTTCTCCCTTCAGCCAGTTTGAAATTTGGGAACTCCGCCAAATCGTGCGGCGTCGTTCCAGGCCGTTCTAGTACTTGCCATGGGTGCTTTGGCGTTTCTCCGTCTTCGAAAGACCGAGCCGCTGGCGTAACCAAAACGCAATAACCAACCGTCATAGCAGATGCAGTTAAGTTGCAAGAAATCTCTCTCGTAATCCCACTTTTGTTGGGTATTACGACATCTCCACTTGCATGTGGATGCAACTAGGATACAACTGTTAACGCCGACGACACATGAGGACGATTAGTTCGGACGGACCGGCGCAGGAGGGGGGAGCCAGGAAACATGGAGCCATACTTTCCCAACGTCGACCTGACCGTCCGGACGCGGTTGACCTCATATGTTTCGCCCAAAGCCGAAATTCGCGGCAGCCGGATCCGCGGGCGCGGCCTGTTTGCCACCGGCGAGTTTCGCATTGGTGAAGTGGTCTATGTCATGGGCGGGTACGTATTCACGCGGCAGTCGTCCGAGACCGCCGGTTCCGGCCGCCTGTTTCAGCGCAACGAGCTCCAGATCGCAGACAACCTGTTCATTGGCGGAATTCATCCCGACGACTGCATGATCGCAAGTAATCACTCCTGCGATCCGAACACTGCCGTGCAAGGTCAGATCATCTTCGTCGCGCTCCGCGACATCGCTGTCGGCGAGGAACTGACGCACGATTGGGCCACCACCGATGACTCGGTCTATGCCATCGAGTGCCGCTGCGGCAGCGCCACATGCCGGCGTATCATCACGGGCAAGGATTGGCAGCATGAGCATTTGCAACGGAAGTACCGCGGTCTGTTTTCCTGGTACCTCGAGCAGAAGATTGAATTGGGCGATGTTGGAATACAGTTTCCGTAAGCGCTCACACTCCCGCTCTCGGTTCACATCATTCTAGCGAGTCTTCGTGTTGTCCCTTCAACCACTTCCACAGTACCAGCCCCGAAATAGCCTTACCCGCATGCCACACTCGAATCGGTGGAACCTGCTGCTCAAAACTTGGTAGCGCCCGCGGTCTTTCTGGCGGCGGTGGCGATCTCTTCTCCGATCGTTCCGGTGGCGACGGCCATCGTCTCACCGGCGCTTCCTCGGGAGACGCAAATTCCCATCTCGCTTTTCCTGGCCCGGTCGCCCGTTGCAATCCACTCAAATTACGAAACTTACTCACGGGAAAATTATGCGTGCCGCGGGGATTTGCGTCTCCCGCGTTTCTGGCAACGGCCCGGGATGCCATACTGGAGCTTGCAAGCCGAAGCGAGCAATCTCCGCCAACGATTGGACTTGGTGCGCGAGCGGATGGGACGGGCCGCAGAAAGGGTTAGGCGCGATCCCGGCGAGATTCTGCTCCTGGCGGTAACCAAGGTGTTTCCCGCGGCCGTGATTCGCGAGGGATACGAGCTGGGGCTGCGCGATTTCGGCGAGAATTACGTTCAGGAGTTCGAGGCCAAGGCGCCCGACGTCCGCGGCTTGCCCGGGGCGCGATTTCATCTAATCGGGCACCTGCAATCCAACAAATCCGGCAAAGCCGTGGACCTGTTTGACGTGATTCAGACCGTGGATTCCGCCAGGCTCGCCCGCCGGCTGAATGACAGCCACAAGCCGCTCGATGTCATGTTGGAGGTCAAGATGGCCGCCGAGGAGGCTAAAAGTGGCGCGGATCCTGGAGAGCTGCCGGATCTGGTCGCGGCCGTGCGCGGTTGTCCCAACCTGCGTCTCCTGGGGTTGATGACCATGCCGCCCTGGTCGGAAGACGCCGAGACCTCGCGGCCCTATTTTCGGAGTCTGCGGGAGCTGGCGGAGAAGCACGGCTTCGAGCACCTCTCTATGGGTATGTCGAATGATTTCGAGGTAGCCATCGAGGAGGGCTCGACCTGCATTCGCGTGGGCACGGCCCTGTTCGGAAAGCGGCGCAAGGCGTGACCATTGGATTCTATTCGCCGTTGCCCCCGGCACGCACTGGCGTGGCGGACTACTCCGTAGACCTGCTGGAGGGCTTGCGCCGGTACGGAGAAGTCCGCATCGCGCCGGGGCGCCGCTCGCGGGAATGCGACGTCCTGCTCTACCACCTGGGCAACAATGGCCTGCATGCGCCGATCTATCGCCAGGCGCTGGTGCAGCCGGGCGTGATCGTATTGCACGATGCCGTTCTGCACCATTTCCTTTTGGGAATGCTCAAACCAGACGCCTACGCCGAGGAATTCGTGTACAACTATGGCGCGTGGAACCGGGCGTTGGCCGCAGAACTCTGGCAGCACCGCGCCGGGTCGGCGTCCGACGGCCGCTATTTCGAGTTCCCGATGTTAAAGCGCATCGCCGAGTGCTCGCGCGCCGTGATTGTCCACAACCCTGCAGCGGCCCGAGCGGTTAAGGCGCATGCGCCGCGAGCGACCGTAGTCGAAATCCCTCACCACTTTTCGCCGCCGGAGCAGCCGCACGAAGAGGCGATCGCGCGATACCGCGAGTCGCTCGGTTTCGGCGCTGGCGATTTCCTTTTCGGTGTTTTCGGGTATCTGCGGGAATCGAAGCGCCTCGCGACTGTTCTTAATGTCTTTACGGGGCTCCGCCGCGAACGGCCGCAAAGCGCGCTGCTGATCGCCGGCGCGTTCGTCTCGCCCGATCTCGAACCTGCGCTCGAACCGCTGCTGACCCGACCCGGAATCATGTACCGGCCGCACCTTTCCGAGCGTGAGTTCTGGCTGGCCGCGGGTGCGGTGGATGCCTGCATCAATCTGCGGTACCCCTCGGCCGGCGAGACTTCAGCAATCGCGATTCGCCTTATGGGGATCGGCAAACCGGTGCTGATGACGGAATCGGAAGAGTGCGCGCGGTTTCCCGCCGATGCCTGCCTGCGCATTCCTTCCGGCCTCGAAGAACGGGATTCGCTTAGGAGCCACCTGGTTCTGCTAACATCGTTACCTGGGGTGGGCCGCGCCATCGGCCAGCGGGGGGCCGGGCACATCCGTGTCCATCATCAGTTGGAGCAGGTCGTTCGGCAGTACTGGGATACGCTGTGCGCATATCGTGGTTGATATTGGTCTGTGGCGTCGAGGTCTTTGCCGCGGATCCCAAGCCCTCGATCGCGTTGTGGCATGTGCCCATTGCGATGCGCGATGGCGTGCGCCTCTCGGCCAACGTATTTCTGCCTTCGGAGAACGCGCCCCTGCCTGCGATTCTGGTTCGCACCCCTTATGGCAAGGGCACGAATCTGATTCCCAATTACCAGGCATTTCTGGACCGCGGGTACGCCGTCGTTGTTGAGGACGTGCGCGGCACCTACGAATCCGAAGGGACGTTCGAGCCACTCACGCAAGAATCCGGAGATGGGTCGGACACCATAGACTGGATCGCTCGGCAGCGCTGGTCCAACGGTAAAGTGGGCATGATCGGCGGGTCGTACCTGGGAATCGCGCAATGGAAAGCCGCGCTTACGGGGAATCCCCACCTCAAAGCCATTTTCCCCGTGGTTTCGGGCGACGATGATTATCTCGACCGCTTTTATTCTCCCGGCGGCGCTCTCAAGCTGGGACATCGCCTGGAATGGCTCGCCGAAAACCGCAAAGCGCCGGGCTACGAACCATATTTCAACAAATTCATTTGGCACCTGCCTTTGCGGACCGCGGACATGGCTGCGACAGGCAAACCAGATAGCGAGTGGTCGCAGGCCATCGAGCACCCAGCCTACGATTCTTTCTGGCAGTCGGTCAGCACGCGCGAGCACCTGCATAAAATTCGCGTGCCCGTTTTCGCCGTGGGCGGCTGGTATGACAACTACGCGGAGAGCGATCTGGATGCTTACGCCTCGCTGCGGCGGAGTTCCGGGCTGAACCACGTCCTGATCGGCCCCTGGCCGCACAACATGTCGTCCAAGTTCGTTGAGGCCGATTTCGGCCGTGAGTCCAGCGTCCCGGTGCGCCGCCTGCAATTACAGTGGTTCGATCAGTGGCTCGGAGGCAAAGACTCGCCGGTGGTTTCCGCGCCCCCCGTCAAGATCTTTGTAATGGGAGCGAACCGCTGGCGGGAGGACCGCGAGTGGCCGCCGGCCGGAGCTCGCGCCAAGGTTCTGTATCTGGAGAGCCGCGGACACGCGAATACGCTCGCTGGGGATGGTATGCTTCGGGACCGGCTGCCGCAACGCGAAGGCAGCGATTCGTATGCGTACGACCCGCGCGACCCGGTGCCCACACGCGGGGGCGCGGTCTGCTGTAATCCTCGGGTCTTCCCCTGGGGGCCGCTCGATCAGCGCGCAGTGGAAAGGCGGCAGGACGTTCTGGTGTACACGACGGCTCCGCTCGAAACCGGTCTTGAAGTGATCGGCCCTGTGAAGGCCGTCCTTTATGTAGCCTCGAGCGCCAGGGATACCGACTTTACCGCCAAACTGGTAGACGTGTTTCCGGATGGCACCGCGCGCATCCTTTCGGACGGAATTTTGCGCCTGCGGTATCGCCAGTCGCTCGCCATGCCCATACTGGCAAACCCCGGGACGATTTACCAGGTCACCATCGATGCCGGCGTGACGGCCAATTATTTTGCAGCCGGCCACCGGTTGCGGCTCGAGGTATCGAGCAGTAACTTCCCACGTTTCGACCGCAACCCCAACACGGGCGGACCGATCGCTTCCGAAACCCGCTTGCTGCGTGCCAGCCAGCGGATCTATCACGGTGCCGCGCACCCCTCGCGCCTGGAGCTGCTGGCGATGCCCCCGGTCCGCTCTCTTGCGGCCAATGCCGGCAACATCCATCGCGATTGACTAAGCGCACGGGGCGCGCTATGTTGCATTTAGGACCCGGCGCGGTAGCCAAGTGGTAAGGCCAAGGTCTGCAAAACCTTTATTCGTCGGTTCGATTCCGACCCGCGCCTCCAAACCCTACGAATTAGAATCCCTGCGATTGTCGGCGGCGGAGCATCAGGTCCTCACCGAAGGAGTAATTAACCTCGTGATACAATTCGACACCTATGCGAGTATTCCTGCTCTTCGTCATGGTTGGATTCGCTGCGGCGCAGACCAGGCCACGTGCACGCGATCTGGGGGTTCCATTCGAGGGTACGCCGGGGCCGAAAAACGCGATTACTGATGTCGCCGGCGTGGAGGTTGGGCACCAGACCCTGATCGAGGGCGACAACGTGCGCACCGGTGTCACCGTGGTGTGGCCGCGCGGGAAGGCGTCGTCCGATCCGGCGTTCGGCGGCTTCTTTGCGCAAAACGGCAACGGAGACATGACTGGGACGCATTGGTTGACCGAATCGGGGTTCCTGGATGGGCCGGTACTGATTACCAACACTCACAGCGTGGGTGTGGTGCGCGACGCATTCCTGAACTGGCTGGTGAAGAATCATCGCAAGCCCGGAACCAACACGTTCGACCTCGGATTCTACACATATCCAGTGGTGGCTGAGACCTGGGACGGCGTGCTGAACGACATCAATGGGTTTCACGTGAAGCCGGCGGATGTGGATGCAGCCATCGCGGCAGCGTCCGGCGGGCCAGTGCCGGAAGGCAATGTCGGCGGTGGTACAGGGATGGTTTGCTACGGCTTCAAAGGCGGCATCGGAACTTCGTCGAGGAAGTTGGATGCGAGGGAAGGCGGCTATACGGTCGGCGTGCTGGTGCAGTGCAATTGCGGCTCGCGCCGGCAATTGCGTATAGGTGGACTACCGGTGGGCGCGGAGTTGACGCGTGACCAGCCGCGCGCCGCGATCCAAGGGCTGTATCGCGAAGACGTTGGATCCATCATCATCGTTGTTGCGACCGACGCGCCGCTGTTGCCGCACCAGGTTCAGCGGCTCTCGCGCCGGGCGACCATGGGCCTCGCGCGGACCGGGTCGACTTCGGGCAACGGGTCAGGCGACATCTTCATTGCATTTTCGACGGCCAATCCGAACGCAGCCGCGGCCAAAGCTCCGGTGAACGTCGCGATGCTGCCCAATGATTCCATCAATCCTGTGTTTGAAGCGACGGTGCAGGCGACCGAAGAAGCCATCGTGAACGCGATGGTAGGCGCCGAGACGATGCACGGCGCGCACGGCTCCGTGGTGACGGCCCTTCCGCACGATGAATTACAAAACCTGCTAAAGAAGTACAACCGGTTAGCCAACTGAGCCATCCCGCTAGCCCCCGGCGAGAAAAGACACGTCAGGAAATTGTACTTTCGGCGCGAGTGTCTAAACAAACCTAGATCAGGACAGCGCAGGACAACCCGGACTATGCTGGCTGAACTCGCGGCAGCGTCGTTCTCCGATAGAATGAGCCCTATGCTGCACCTCTCCCGGCGTAGCCTTCTCACGCTTTCGGCAGCAGCTATCTGCCGCGCAGCAAGCCGGCGCAAAACCGCCATAAGCATTTCACTGGATCAGTTCCGCATCAACGGCAAGCCAACCTACAAAGGACGCATATTTCAAGGCAAGAGAATCGAAGGCTTGTTGCTGAATGCGCGCATGGTGCAGGGAATATTTGACGATCAGAATCCGGCGACCGCCGTACGCTGGGCCTACCCGGATACCGGCAAATGGGATCCTGACCGCAATACGCGCGAATTCGTCGCTGCCATGCCGGAATGGCAGCGATGTGGCCTGCTTGCGTTCACCATCAATTTGCAAGGTGGAAGCCCCGAGGGATACTCGCGCGAACAGCCCTGGATTACCACCGCGGTTCAAGCCGATGGCTCATTACGGGTGGACGCGATGCAGCGGCTGGCGCGGATTCTGGACCGGGCCGACGATCTTGGGATGGCCGCGATTATCGGCATCTTCTACTTCGGCCAGGACCAACGAGTGCGCGACGAAGAAGCGATCAGCCGTGCCGTTCAAAACACTGTCAGGTGGGTTGTGGAAGAAAACGGTTATAGGAACGTGCTACTTGAAATCGACAATGAATGCGACGTCCGCGCCTACGATCACGAAATTCTCAAGCCAGGCCGCGTCCATGAGTTGATCTTGCTTGCCAAGGAGACCTCGCGCGGTCGCCTGCTCGTGGGTACGAGCTTCGGCGGCGGCAGTATTCCAGCGTCCAACGTTGTGACGACCTCGGATTTCCTTCTGCTGCATGGCAACGGTGTCGCAGATCCGGCCCGCATCGCCGAAATGGTCCGCAAAACGAGGGGCGTCGAGGGCTACCACCCCATGCCCATTCTGTTCAACGAAGACGACCATTTCGATTTCGACAAGCCGGCTAACAACATGGTCGCTGCCGTCGGCGAATACGCGTCGTGGGGTTACTTTGATCCGGGCTCGAACAATTACAGAGACGGCTACCAATGCCCGCCGGTGAACTGGGGTATTAACACAGATCGAAAGAAGGCGTTCTTTAGCTTCCTGAAGCAGGTGACCGGCGCCTAGCCGGCTTCTCGATTGGGGAGTTATTCACGCGGCCTCTGAACGCAAGCCGGCGGAATAGTAAGGCGTTAGGTCAAAAGATCGGCGTCCGTTTATAGGGAAGCTTCAGGCGCGGTGCGCCGCCGCATCCTCATTTCCCTCTCAAGGATCACGAAATGACCGCCCTCCCGATGGCGGAAGCCGAGCCTCTCGTATAATGCGATCGCCCGCGCGTTGTCGGCTCGGGAATGAAGGAACGGCGTTTCGCCACGGTCAAGGATGCCGCGGATGACGGTCCTCATGAGTGCGGCGGCATAGCCTTTACCCAGGTGATCCGGGTGGGTGCAGACGGCGCTTACCTCGGTATAACCGTCCAACTTCAAACGCTCGCCGGCCATGGAGGCAAGCCTGTTGCCGATGCGGATGCCGAAGAAGCTTCCGAGTTCGTGCGTGCGCGGGCCGAACGGCCCCGGTTTG
>CAZKVF010000445.1:0-10448 GCA_964556085.1 uncultured Solibacteraceae bacterium | reverse complement strand
CGCCGATCGACATGACGCCGAAGTTGACAAAGGTGGCGTCGCGATCAACCGGGCCGGCAATTTCATATCTGGTCCAATCGACCGAACGGATCGGCCGGTCGTTCATGTTGTCCAAAAACCCGCTCTGCCGGTTGGGCCGGTCCACGCTCAGGAACATCTGCGCGCGATCCTGGGATTCGGCCGGTTCCAGCTTCACCCAGGCGTGCAAGCGCACGGTTTTGCCGCGGTATGCAGCGGCGTCGAAACTCTGCATGAGGATGGCCACCGGGCTGGGTGCGTTCGGCGGCACGCGGACGATGGCGCATCCGACGCCGCCGCGGCAACCGGTTCGGCGCAATTCGGCCACCGAATCCGCATCCTTCGGGAGTGCGGGCACGATCCAGCCGGGCGGCACTTTCCCCGTTGTTCCCTCTCGGAACTCCAGGTTTCTCGGTCCCGGCCGCAAATCTTCCCAATCGGCTAGCCGAGCGCGAGCCTGCAAAACAATCGGCGTCTGATCGCCGTAATCGCGAATCAGGCGCGAATACGAGGCGCGCGCTTCACTGCGCCGACCGAGTTCCTCCTGACAGCGGCCTAGGCGCAGCAGCGCCTGCGCGGCCACTTCATTCGGGGCTTCCCGGTGCGCCAGGATCGCGCGATATTCCTCGATCGCCCCCTGCGGGTCTCCCAAAACAATCTCGCGGTGAGCCGCCCTCTCCAGTTCCAGTTCGGCATCGAACGCAGGCACGGGACCTGCCCCTAAGCTTGTGGCTATCAGGATAGTCAAAATCATCTCTGCGCCTGACAACAGAATACGAAACCACCGTACGAAAGCTGTCCGAGAACTGTCCCGTTTTTGTCGCATTTCAGCCATCGAACCGGTAACCAAGCCCCCGGATGTTCCGCAGATAACGCGGATTGGCGGGGTCAGGCTCGATTTTCCGGCGGAGATTCACGATGTGGTTATCGACAATCCGGTCGGACGCGAATGTATCCGGGCCCCAAGCGCCGGCCAGGAGCTGGTCCCGCGTGAGGATGCGCCCTCGCGAGCGGACAAACAGCGCGAGCAATTTGAATTCGAGGGGAGTCATCTCGATCACGCGTCCGTCCCGGCGCAACTCACCGCGCTCGAAGTCCGCTTCCACATCCCCGAAGCGGTAACAATCCGCGCCCTGCTCGCCTCCGGCGCGGCGCAGCAATGCTTTGATGCGCGCGCGCAGTTCCCGAGTGCCGAAAGGCTTGGTCACATAGTCATCCGCTCCCAGCTCAAACGCCATTACCTTCTCGGATTCTTGCGTCTTCGCCGTCAGCATCAGAATAGGTGTGCGCAAGCCCTGGCGGCGCAATTCGCGGCACACTTCGAAGCCGTCCTTGCCGGGCAGCATGACATCCAGCAGGATCAGGTCGAAATTCCCCTCTCTTGCGCGGCGCGAGGCGGCAAGGCCGTCGCCTACGACTTCCACGGTGTAGCCCTCCATGGCGAGGTCGTCTTCCAGCCCAAGCGCGATACCGGGCTCGTCTTCCACCACTAATATGCGCTTCACACGCGCTCCACGGCCGGCAGGACTATGGTGAACGTGCTGCCTTGTCCCGGCTGGCTGGCCAGGGTGACCGCGCCTCGATGGGCCGTCACGATATGGCGTACCATGGCGAGGCCGAGGCCCGAACCCCTCACATTGGCGGCTGCCGCGGCACTGCCTCTTACGAACTTCCGGAAAATCGCCTTACGCTCGGAGCGGGCGATGCCCGGGCCTTCGTCGCGTACGCGAATCGCCACACAATCGTTTTCCCTGGTCCACTCCATCCACACGATGGGGTGGCCGGGCGAGTATTTGATGGCATTGTCCACCAGGTTGCGAAGCGCTACCGAGATCGCTTCCGGGTCGGCTTCGATGGGGCACCGGGAAGGCGTGCCATCGATTTCAATGCGGCGTCCGGCGGCTGCCATCGACCCTTCAAACTCCGCTGCAACACGCCGCACCAGCGCAGCCGCGTCCAATTCCTCAAACCGGTAAGGACGTCTGCCGGCTTCCATGCGGCCGAAATTCAGCAGTGCCTCGATTAATCGCTGCAGCCGCGACGTTTCTCTGACCAGCGTCTCGTAATACACCTGCCGCCGCTCTTCCGAAGGCGCCCGGCCCGCCGCCAGGATTTCCGAGAGTTGTCGCATCGAGGTAAGGGGCGTACGGAACTCGTGCGAAACCGCCGCCACAAAATCCGCCTGCATCCGCGACACCTCGTTTTCGCGCCGTATGGCGCGAGCGATAAAGTAAGTTCCTGCCACGAGGAACAATACCATCACGCAAATCCCCAGGATCAGGAAGCGCTCTGGAGCGAGCAGATCGTGGGGCCCGGGCGATTGCGTCGCGGTCACGTAGAGGGTCCAGGGGAGTTGAGTTTCCACGGCAGTACGGATAGCGGCGTGGCTGTTTGTGGCCTTTTCCCCCGCCAGGACGCGGCCCTCTCCATCCACCGCCGCGCAGGAGACCTCGGCGCCGGCTACGATCGGGCGCAAGACGGAAGCCGGCGTCATGATCAGCACGGCGCGGCGCTCTGCGGGGCCTCGCCACAACAGCAGAAAGGGTTGCTTCTGAACCCAGACCGTCTCCTGACGGAGCACATCCGGATCGCGCTTGCGTTCTTGCCAGGCAAATGCTGCAGCTTCCGACAGGGTGGCCATTTCCCGCGGGGGCGGCTCGTCCAGGCCAGACAAGCGCGCCGCTTCCGACCAATAGAACTTGAACTGTCCGCGGCTGAGGCGCCAGCGGCCGCCCAGAAGATCCCGCTTGAGTTCGGCGGCGTCCGCGCGGTTCGACGAAAGTTCCGAGAGCGCATGACGAGCGACCAAATCAGCCGGCGCGCCCGCGATGGTAGCGCCCGGGATAGCGGCCAATTGTTGAAAGACCTCGCGGCTCGCGGCGGGCTGCCCCATTTTGCGCAACACTCGTGCCTCGCGCAATAGCGCCCCTGCCCGGGTCGCCACGTTCGGCGAATCTGCCAGCCGCTCGTACAAATCGAGGGCTGGTTGAAGCTCCGGCGCGAGGAATTCGGCCGCTTCCGCTTCGGCAAAGACCGCCGGCGGGGCCTCAACTCCCGGTGAAGCGACGGGATAATAGAGCAAACGATTAGCCGGCCTGGCCGTCAGCCGGTTGTCGTCCATAAGGAGTAGCAAGCCGTCGCCAGGCGGAGTGACAGAAAAAGATCCCAACCGCTCGCCGGTTTCAGCCAGCGTCCCTCGCAGCGTGGCAGCGATCCGGTCGGCGCTCTGCTCTACTCTCTGCTGGAGCCGCTGCGCCTCCACCATTCGCTCTTGATCCAGGACTTTCCAGCCGAACCAGCCGAGTGCCGACACAGAAACCAAGGTGAGCAGGAAGAGGAAAAGGAGCAGAGTCCGCGGCGGCCTGAGCCACTCCCGCAGTGGCGTCATATTACCCCTGATTGTACACGCGTCGAATCCCGATTCTGTCCGCGTTTCGTAAGGTCTCTGTCACGGCGTGAGCAGCTGAACTGTGGGGAGCCTTTCCAGGCTGCCATCGGGCTTCTGCCCGGTGCGCCGGCAGAAGGCCGAAAGGCCCACCCCCACTTAGCTTCCGGCACAACAAACGGGAGCGTTAGCATCGTGCTGGTGATGTCTGCAAAGTGTCGATGATCACTCGTGACGTCTTCGGTCTGGATGTGCCTCACCCTACCGTTGCTGCTTCGCCATTCTAACGAAAAAGAACCACAGCCTTCCCGCTCGCATCAGCAACATCGGATGCGCAGCTTCAGCTGCGAGAACTGTATCCACGAAAGGCAACGAACGACTATGAGCGAGTTAGTGGCGGTCTCTTACCCCGACGTTTATCGTGCCGGCGAAGTCTGCGCGGCACTGCAACGCCTGCAAAAAGATTTTCTGATTGACATGGAAGACGCCGCCTATATTACCCGAGAACAGGACGGCAAGATCAAGCTTCATCAAACCCAGCCCGTGGTCGGCTTGACGACGGGGATTGGCGTATCCCGAGGGACCATATGGGGCGGGCTGATCGGGCTTCTATTCATGCAGCCCCTGTTGGGCATGGCCGCCGGTGCCATGCTTGGAGCCGCGAGCGGAGCGATCGCCGGACGAATGGCTGATTACGGAATTCCTGATCAGTTCATGAAGGACCTTGCCGGAAAACTGCACCCCGGAACATCGATGTTATTTGTGCTGTTCCGAAAGGCCACCTGGGAGAAGGTTCTGCCCCACATTTCGCAGTATGGTGGAACCGTTATGCATAGTTCCCTTACGCCTGAAGCGGAGGCCCGGCTCCAGTCGGCTCTCACCCAGGGCGCTGAGCCAAAAGTAGCCGCCTAGATCCGCAATGTTGGAGAACGAGAGGGATCCCTCTGCCCGCAGGCCGCTTTTTCTAATTGAGGCTTGACGCTCGACCACGTGCAGCACGGAAGTCCCCGAACGCAAACTGCGAGCCGGCTGGCAACCGGCTCGCGCGGCGATTGCCAATCGCCGTGCAGGATTTCATCCCTCCTCGCAAGGCTCCCTGCGTAATATTTCTGTCACGATCGCGTGGCGCAGCGTGTCGATGTCCATCGTTTGGCGGGCGCTATAATCTAACCGAAAGGCCACGTCCGCCTGATTTATGCCAAGCCTGCTGGAGGGGGTCGAGCTCCGGGATCCGACTCTCTCGCTCGAGACCGTTCTCCGATTGGGCGCCGGGCTGCCTGAGCGCGCGGCCAAGCGCGTCCATCTGGTGCTGGCCTCCGTGCCCGATCCGGATACGTCGGTTCGCTTCCTGGAGCGCCTTCGCCAGCATCATCCTGCCGCGTTTGGCCGCATCGTGAATTCCCCGGCCGCGCTCCGCTCGGCAGCCAGCATTTTTTCGTACAGCCGTTTCCTCTCGGAATCGGTCCTGCAGGACCCGGATCGAATTCTGCAAGTGGCCGCTTCCGGCAGCCTTTACCGCGTCCTCAGAGCGGATGAGTACGAGGACCGGCTATCGGAATTTCTGAGTAAAGAACACCCAAGGGTGCCCGCCAGCGAAGACGTGGCCCGCTTCCGGCGCCGCCAATTGCTGCGAATCGCGAGCCGCGACATTCTGGGGATCGCCACGCTTTCCGACGTCACTACGGAACTCTCGAATCTGGCGGATGCCATTCTGAACGTAACTTACCGCCGCATCCGCGAGGCACTCGCGGGCCGCCATGGCGAACCCCGACTGGCCGATGGCAGCAGGTGCGGCTTCTCGGTAATCGCTCTCGGCAAACTGGGCGGCCAGGAATTGAACTATAGCTCCGACATCGACCTGATGTTCATTTATCAGGGGCCGGGCGAGACCGATGGCGCCCAGACCATCACCAACAAGGAATTTTGCAAAAAGCTGGCCAATCAGTACACGGCACTTCTTTCCAGCTACACCGCCGACGGCCAATGCTACCGCGTGGATCTTCGCTTGCGGCCGGACGGCGCTCTAGGCGAAATATGCACCTCGCTGGAAGGTGCGCGGACCTACTACGAGCAGCGCGGCCGCGATTGGGAGAAACAAATGCTCATCAAGGCGCGCATCGCGGCCGGCGAACCCGGCCCCGGCCACGCCTTGCTGGAATTTGCCGAGCCGCTGATCTACCGCAGTTCGCTCGACTTCGGCGCCGTGGAAGCTGTATCGGAAACACGCCAGCGCGTCGGTGAAAAAGCGGCTGCCCGGCGCGCCCGAAACGGCGCAATCGATATCAAGCTGGCGCCCGGAGGCATTCGCGATATCGAATTTCTGGTGCAGTGCTTGCAGCGTCTGCACGGAGGCCGCGAGCCCTGGGTGCGTCACGGGGGGACCATGCTCGCGCTATTCCGGCTCCGCGATAAAGGATTGCTTTCGGGAGCGGAGTATGCGCGGTTGGCCACCGCTTATCAATTCCTGCGGCATCTCGAGCACCGCCTGCAATTGGAAGACGACCGGCAAACGCACATACTTCCGGCCGGCGACGACGAACTAGATCTCCTGGCCCGAAGAATGCCGCCCGAAGGCGCCGACACCCTGCGAAACGGAGAAGCCCTGAAAAGCCGGCTCGCGGAGCATCAGGCAGCCGTAAAAGAGATCTACGAGCGGGTGATCCACGCGCAGAGGCCGATCTACTACACCATCGCCGCAGAGGCGCGCACGGTTCAGGACGAAGTCGAGGCGTTGGCCCCGGCCAGCAATCTCACGCGATTCCTCGAGCACCGGGCGCCGCAACTGGCCGAAGCCATGCAAGCCGCCGGATTGCGCCGTGGCCGCGACCGCTTTGAGCATTTCCTCGAGAAGGCGTTCGCCGATGGCGGTATCCTCGCGCGCTTGAACGCCGACCCCCTGCTTTCCGCGGCCGTCCTCGATATTTTCGAGCACAGCCCGTTTTTTGCCGATCAGCTTCTGCGCTATCCCGAACTGCTCGAGGACATCCGCCGTCCATTTGCCCCCGAGGCCGAGCCGCTCGACGACAGCCTCGCCCTGCGGCGCTTCTACCGCCGGCAGATGATCCGGATTCAGAGCGATAGCATCCTCTCGGGCGCGCCGATTTTTGCCACCTTGGCCAAGACGTCAACGCTTGCCGACCGCGTGATTCGGGCAGCTTACCGGATCGCGGTGCTGGAGTCCCCGGCCCCCGCGAGCGTTCAATATACGCCGCGCGACCAGATGATGGTCATTTCGCTGGGCCGCCTGGGGATGGAGGAGTTTGATCTTGGGTCCGACGCCGATCTCGTGTTTGTGATTTCCGATGTGGACGCCGCCGAGCACCACTACTGGTCCGTCGTCGCCAAGCGCATGATTCAAACCCTCAGCTCGTATACGGGCGAAGGCGTAATGTTCACCGTGGATACGCGGCTGCGGCCTAACGGCCGCGAAGGCGAACTGGTTCAAACCGAAGGCACGTACCGCTCCTACTTCGCGAGTCACGCCGAAGCTTGGGAGGGCATCACCTACATGAAATCCCGCGCCGTTGCGGGTAACCTCGAGCGCGCCACCGATTTCCTGCACAGCCTGCAGGAGGTCGATTGGCGTCGCTACGGCCAAAGCATGCGGTCGAAATTGCAATTAGCCGAGATGCGCGCTCGGCTGGAGCGCGAACAGGGGCCGCGTAATCCTCTTAAAGCCGGAGCCGGGGGCTATTACGATATCGATTTCGGCTTGATGTATCTCCGGCTCAAGAGTGCGGGAATTTTTTATCCGGTGCTGAACACTCCCGAGCGCATCGATGTGATCGAAAAAATGGGGCACCTGGATCGCGAGGATGCCGATTTCCTGCGCGAGGCGGCCACCTTTTACCGCGCCGTCGATCACGGCCAGCGCGTGCTATCCGGCCACGCCGAAGGCAATCTTCCGTCGAGTTCCACGCAGTTCGAACTGCTTTCGGAACTGGTGAAACGCTGGACGCCCGAGCATCTGCATCAGCAACGGCTCGACGCCACTCTGCGCGAGATCAGGCTCCGCACGCGCGAGTTCTTCAACCGCATCTTCGGGCGCTAACAAAATACCAACTCCGGCCGGATAGCGCTTACTTTGCAAAGAGTGCCACGCGACTGCGGCGAAACGCGGGCCGCTCGATCAGCGCGAGTCCGGCTTCACCCGCGAGTTTCAACTCCTCTTCGAAATCAGCCTCAGTTACGTGCCCGGTGGGCTCTGCCAGCAGAAGCTGGCCACCCTTTTTCAGGGCCGCGGCAGTCTCCGCGAAAAAGGTTTTGGCCGAGGGCATCTCGTGCACCACCGCGAGAGCCATCACGTAATCGACCGCGCCCGCAAGGTCGGAAAGCTGCATCGACTCGGCTGGAACGAGCCGCATATCCACACGCTCGAGAAGACCGGCCTTGGCCAGCCGCTTCCTAAGGCCGGCGAGCATCCGCAGCTGAACTTCCACCGCAATGACCCGGCCCGCGGCTCCGACCAGGCGAGCCAGCGGCACTGTGAAGAATCCCATGCCGGGGCCTGGCTCGAGTACGGTCATACCTTCGCGGATATACGGCCGGACGAGTTCGCCGGGGCTTTCGAGCAGGCCGCGCAGCGGGCTGGCCAACAGATACCCGAGCCACCAGGGGCACAACCGGTGTTGCTTCATAGCAACGTAATAGCACGCGGCGGGTCGCCGTTCCATCACCGGCGGGAGGCCTCCAGGCCTGTTGTAGAATCAGTCCAACGGCAAGCCCGCGTCGAGATGGAATCGAGGACTTGTTATCCAACGCACCAGGAAGAAAGCTCCCGCACTCGCGTGCCGAAGTTCCGCTGGCGGAGGGCTACGAATGTACTCCTTGTGGCGGCACTCGCGTTTGAAGGCTTGCTCCTCCTGCGGCCGGATGGAGCGCTGGTTCACGCGGCTCAGCCACGGGGCTATCGTTCCTCGCAACAGGCAGCCGCCTGGTTCCGCAGCAGTCCCGTGCATATGGGCTGCTCCATACCCAGCTGCGTACGTCCTGCGACCCGGACGGCGTCTTATCGTTTCCCCAGTGTGCGGGGCGTCTCGTGGCGTGCGTACGGCTTCTGCGACCTCCACGCGCCACCGGCTGTCGCCGAAGGGCTCGTCTATCGGCTCGGACGGCCCCCGGTCTTCAGCTACGATCTACCGCTCGCGCCTGTTTGGGCGGAAGTTTATCTGCTTCTAGGCGCGCTGGGCTTCGGACTGTGGTGCGCCTGCCTGTGGCGATGGTCCAAGTCAATTGCGACTATACGCGGACAACTCCCCCTGCTCCTTCTGCACGGTGTTGTTCTTGCCGGATTGGCCTGGTACTGATTCAAGCTGTCAGCAATCAGCATTCAGCGATCAGCCTGCAAACAGACGGAGACCCTCATAAACTGAAAGCCGACCGCTGATCGCTGAAAGCTTTCATCCCTTAGCTTGCCCCCACAATCGAAGCGTGCAGGCCGGCCGTAGTAAGGCTGCGCACGAACTCACTGTTGACGAACTCGTGCGGGAAGCCCAACTCAATCTTGCTTGCCTCATCCAGCTTCCATAGTTGCTCGGGCGTCAGGGTAAGAGTCGCAGCCGCCATGTTGTCCTCGAACTGGTCCATGCGGCGAGCGCCGATGATCGGAATCACATTCTGGCCGAGCACCCACGCGATCGCCACCTGCGCCGGCGAGCGGCCGGCCTCCTTGGCAACCTGCACAACGGCGTCAATAATGCCCTTCCGGCGCTCGTCGTCCGAGTAACGGCCCTGCATCATCGGCGAGGCGTACCGCGAGTCGCCGGCGGCCTGTAGCCCCTGCTTGTACTTCCCCGTGAGTTGTCCGCCGGCCAGCGGCGACCAGGCAGTCACGCCGATTCCCAGCGCCCGCGCCATCGGCAGCAGATCGCGTTCCACCGTCCGCTGAATCAGGCTGTACTCGATCTGGAAATTGATGAGCGGCGACCAGCCGCGCAACTCCGCGAGTGTGTTGCCGCGCGACACCAGCCACGCCGGCATATCGGAAACGCCCGCGTAGAGAATTTTTCCCTGTCTTACAAGATCGTCGAACGCCCGCATCACCTCTTCGATCGGCGTCATCCTGTCCCAAATGTGCAACAAGTATAGGTCGATGTAATCCGTCCGCAGCCGCGCCAGGCTGGCCTCCACCGCCTGCATCATGCTTTTGCGGTGGTTGCCCGCGGCGTTGGGGTCGCGGCCCGGCATTGAGTTCGTGTATTTCGTAGTCAGCACGATCTCCTGGCGGTGTCCCTGCATGAACTCGCCCAGAAACTTTTCGCTGGTGCCGCCAGTGTACACATTGGCCGTATCAATGAAGTTGCCGCCGGCGTCACGAAAGCGCTCGTAGATAGCGCGGCTTTCCTGCAGCGGCGTTCCCCAGCCCCACTCCTCGCCAAACGTCATCGTTCCAAGGCAGAGCTCGGAAACTCGCAATCCGGTGTTCCCCAGTAATCGATAGCGCATATGCGCATTTGGATGCGCGGGCCGGGTTAGAAGACTCCTCGATTTAGAAGAGTCCAATGACGCGCCAATAAAACACGCCGACGACCGTGGCGGCGATCGCGGCCACGGCGTAAACCGTGGCGATCAGCGCGAGCTGGCCGCGGTCCCAAGCCTGCTTGCCGGTGATGCCGTCGCCCATGGCCATCCAGAAATTCATGTATGGCATCCAGAACGGCGCGGAGCAGAGCAGGATAGGTGCGGTTACGATCATGGGCGGAATCCCGGCCTTGGCCAACGGATCGGCCAATGGCAGGAAAATGAGCGGTATCGCGATGAAGGCCGTGGGATCGATCCATCGAAAAACCAGCATCACCACCGCAATCAACACCAGCAAAAGAATCGGCGCTGAGATAAGCGACTGCACATGCGGCAGCATCAGGCTGGCCATCCAGTCCGTGATCTTGTTATCGGGCACCACGGTTTGAAGGCTAAGGATGCCGCCGATGAACAGCAGCAGCGTCCAGGAGACGCCACTAGCTATATCAGCGTCCTGTATGATGCCGGCGAGCGCGAACACCGCCAACGCCGCCATGCCGACCACATAAGACGGGAACGGGTGGAG
>CAZKVF010000444.1:0-8804 GCA_964556085.1 uncultured Solibacteraceae bacterium | reverse complement strand
CCCGAGCCGCCGGCGAGGAAGGCCGCCTTTACATAGGCCCGCACGTCATGCATGGTGACGAAAATGATTTTGGAGTCGGGGCAATTCTTGCGCAGGCGGTGAGCGGTGTCGATGCCGTTGCCCGCGAAATGCGCCGGCGCTCCTCTTCCTGGGCATCCAGCAGGCGGCCCGTCAGTTCGCGGAGCTGCTGCTGGCTGGCGCGGGCTTCGGCCTCGCTTCGCCGCAGAACTTCCTCGTTGCGCTTGCGCTCGGTGATATCGGTGATGAACGCGACGGCCAGGCTTCCCTCGCCGGTAGCCACGTGGCTCAGGTTGATCTCTGCCGGGAACTCAGTTCCATCCTTTCGCAGGCCTGCCACGTCCGGCCGTCCGAGCGCCCCGTTCTGTGTTTGTTCGAAAAAAGCCGCGCGATCGCGCAAGTGCTGCTGGTGGAAGCGCGGCGGGAGCAGTTTTCCGAGAGGCTGATCCAGCATCTCTTCCCGGGTATAGCCGAAAGTTTTCTCCGCGGCGGCATTTGCCAGCACCACGGACCCTTCGGCGTTGATTCCGATAATCGCCTGTGCCGCGGTCTCGAGCAGCGCACGGACAGTGGCTTCGCTCTGCCGCGCCTGTTCGCGCGCCTGTTGCCGCTCGGTGATGTCGATTCCCGATCCGATCACGTACTGCAGCCGTCCATCCTCTTCGGCGGTGACATTGATCCACCAGGCGATCAGCCGCGTGCGGCCATCCTTAGTGACCCAGTGACTCTGGTGCTCCTGGGTAGTTTGAGGGGTTAAGTGCTCCAACACGGACTTGAATCCGCCAAGCTCATCGGCAGGCAGCAGGAATTCCCAAGTCCGCATGCCCTTGGCTTCCTCCAGCGAATAACCAGTCAAGACCTGGCAGGCGCGGTTGAAGTGAACGATCCGTCCCTTGGGGTCCAGAACTACCACCAGCAGCGTCCAGTCGGCTGCCTCCAGGATTGCCGTGAGGAAGCGTTCGTCCCTGCGCGCGGCCTCCTGATTTTCCTTGAGCGCGTGAATATCGAGAAGAGCCACCAGCACGCCATCGATTTTGCCGGTTCCAGTCCAATAGGGGCGTAGACGGAGGGAATACCACCGGCCGTCTTCACCCCGGACCTCGCGTTCCAACGCACGGCCCTCGCGGAGCACGGTCGAGAGCAAGCCGTCCAGGTCCACGATCGCAAAACCCATGCGGATATCGGTAATGGGACGCCCAATGTCGGCGGGAATAACATGGAGCAATTTCTCGGCGTTGGGTGTAGTGTGCCGGATTCGAAGGTCGCCCTCGAGCATCACGATGGGGATGTTCACGCCGGCGAGGATATTCTGGAGATCGTCACTCAGTTTGGCCAGCTCGAGGTTGCGCTTGCACGCCTGATCGTTCATCGACATCAGCTCTTGGTTGGTCGATTGCAGTTCTTCCTTGGCCTTTTCCAGCTCTTCGTTGGTGATCTGGAGCTCTTCCATGCTGGTCATGGCCTCTTCATTGGCCGTTTTCAGCTCCTCGTTGGCGGTTTCCATTTCCAGGATGGTGGACTGGAGTTTTTCCCGAAGGTGTTTCAGTTCGATCTGGAGACGGCGAATTTCGGCTTCGGCGGCCGCGCTTGGGTGCGAGGGAAGCATCGTCGCGAGTTTTTCGCCTGGCGACACGGGCCCCTGCAGCGTTTGGGATGAAGCCGGCGCCCACGCGCCAGCGGCCCTGGGAGTGGCCTCCTTTACGAAAATTTTCCGCTCCTGGTCCACCACCGAGAACAGATCGGGAAACAGGTTCAGCGTTTCCGATTCCCGTAGCAAAAGGTAACCGCCAGCCCGGAGGGCGTAGTGGAGAGCCGCGAGCACGCTGCTGAGCAACGCCGGTTCGATATGGACCGGCACGTTGCGGAAACTGATCAGATCCAAGCGGGAGAACGGCGGGTCCTTGGCCAGGTCGTGTCGGGCAAAGAAACATACCTCGCGCAGGGCGCTCATTACGTGATAGTGGCCCTCTTCCTTAACGAAGTAGCGGCGCAGCAGGTCCGGCGCGACCTGGTGGAGGGTGCTGTCCGGGTACCGGCCGTTGCGGGCCCTTTCGATGGCTTTTTCCGCCCTGTCCGTGCCGAAGATCTGGATCCGCGGCGGATTGGGCCGGTTGCCGAGGGCCTCCATGAGGCTGATAGCGATCGAGTACACCTCTTCGCCGGCCGAAGCCTCCGGAACCCAGACGCGAATGGGTTCGCCGGGGAGCTTGCCGGCAATCATCCGCGGAAGGACAGTGGTTTCCAGCGCGTGGAAGAGATCCGGGTCGCGGAAGAACTGCCCGAATTCGTTCTCTCGCGTGACTGGGAGCGACTGCGGCGCTTCGCATTCCTCCGCTTTTGGAATCTCGAGATACCCTTGGCCGCTGAGCCGCATCAGTTCCGTTGCGGTGCGGTCTGGCGTCAGGACCAGGTCTACGCATCCGGCGGCGATAGCGCTCCGCGGCATGCCGTCGTACAGGGCCGACTCCGGCTTCTGAGCGAATGTAATCCCGCCTTTCGATTTGATGGCCTTCAGTCCCAGGGTTCCATCGGATGCGGTACCCGAAAGGACGACGCCGATGGCCCGGGCGCCCTGGTCTTCGGCCAGAGACCGGAAAAAGTGGTCGATGGGCTTGTGCCCGCCGGCGGCCGCTCGGCAAATCTCGGGGTATAACACTCCCTGTTTGAGGATCAGGTTGTCATTGGGCCCGATGACGTAGACGTGATCCGACTGCACACGCGTGCTTTTCTTCACCTCGGTGACGGGCATTGGGGTGGCGCGGGAGAGTAGCTTGGCCAGGATGCTCTCGTGGTGGGGGTTGAGGTGCTGCACCAGCACAAAAGCCAAGCCCGGATTGGGCGGCAAAGCATGGAGCAGTTGCGTGAAGGCCTCATGCCCGCCCGCCGACGCGCCGATGCCAACGATCGGAGGGATTTCGGTGCTTTCCGGCACAATGGCGGGCCGGCTGTGGCTCGCGGTCGTAGCCACTCTATGTTTGCCGGGCTGCGTGGAGGCTGTTTTTGTGGCCACCATTGGTGAACGTACCCCGACCAACAGACTAAGTCAATACAGTAGGGGTGGGAGAGCTTGGCTTTGTAGCGCCGGCGCTGCAAGCTGCAAAGAAGCTGCCGGCGTCACCGGTTATGCCAGCAGATCTGCCAGAGCTGGTCCCAATTGCGGGAAGCGGAAGCGGAAGCCGGCGGATTCGGCCGCCCGCGGAGCCACGCGCTGACTCGCCAGCAGGATCTCGGCCATATCGCCCAACAACGCCTTTAGAGCAAACTCCGGAACCGGGAGCACGGCCGGTCTCTTCAGGACGCGTGCCAGTTCGTGGGTGAATTGTGTGTTACTGACGGGAAATGGCGCCACGCCGTTGATTGCGCCGTTGAGCGGCCGATCGATCGCGAATCGAAACAGCTCAACCAGATCTCCCACATGAATCCACGACATCCATTGCCGCCCGGAGCCGAGACGCCCGCCAACGCCGGCGCGGAAAGGAGCCAGCAGCCGTCCCAACGCGCCGCCGCGCTTATCAAGCACCACGCCAATGCGAATGGACGCCACGCGCACGCCGAGGCCCACGGCCTTCTGAGCGGCGTTTTCCCAAGCCGTGCAAACCTCCGGCAGGAAACCGCTGCCCGGCGGTGAGGACTCCTCCAGAATCTCATCACCGCGAGAGCCGTAATACCCTACAGCTGAGGCACACACCAGGCACGCCGGCCGCCGTTTCAGCTTTGAAATCGCCTCTACCAATCGCTCGGTGCTTACCACCCGGCTGTCACGAATGCGCCGTTTGGCTTCCGCCGTCCACCGTTGCGCCACGGGCTCGCCCGCCAGATGAATCACCGCCTCGGCCTCTTCCAGGCTCGCGGGCGGGGGAAGGTTCTTCGGGTCCCACACAGTCAGCTTGACTCCGTTGGGCAAGTTGGTTCCGGCATGGCGGCTAAGTACGTGAAGCTTGTGCCCATCGCCTCCCATTACCCGCAGCAAGTGCCGCCCCACCAGGCCCGAAGCTCCAGAAATCGTGATGTTCATGGCAGGCGCGCAACCTCCTTCATCATGGTAGACCGGATTCCCCTGGTAAGCCGGCGGGTACAATGAACATACGCATGAGGGCCTGGAATCGCGCCAAGCTGCTTTGGGGCTATCTCGCGCGCCGCAGCAGGCTTGGGGCGCTGCCCGTGGAGTACATCGTCGAAACCACGGCCAAGTGCAACCTGTATTGCCCGATGTGCCCTCGTGAAACCCACAAGCAGCCCAAGGCCGATATGGCCGAAGCCGTTTTCGAGCGCCTGGTTCGCGAAGCAGGCAGCACGGCCGAACACATGATGCTGATCGGGCTCGGCGAACCCTTCATGGATCCTCAAATCTTCCCCCGCATCGAGTACTGCCACCGGCACAGCATTTCGACGCTCCTTTCGACCAACGGTACCTTCCTGGACGAAAAAACCGCGGCGCGAGTGCTCGATTCGCCCCTGGAGCAGATCACGCTGAGCTTCGACGGCGCCCGTAAAGAGACCTTCGAGTTCTACCGCAAGGGAGCGAAGTTCGAAAAAGTGCGCGACAACTTCGTGCGCTTCGCTCGCATGAAACACCAACGCCGTTCGCGGCTTCAGGTGGTGGTGCAGATGGTGCGGATGGAAGGCAACGCCGCGGAAGTGGACGACTTCCTGGCGTTCTGGCGCGCCGTTCCCGGTATCGACCAGATCCGCATCAAGGAAGACGAGACCAATCTCATGCGGCCCAACGCGGGCCACGCCGGGGAGGACTGGAAGCATCCCTGCCACTACCTCTGGCGCGGACCGGTTTACGTCAAGCAGAATGGCGACGTCTATCCCTGCTGCCAGAGCTACATGCTGGACGGCAAGCCGTTGGGCAGCCTCGAGCGCGAACCACTGGCGGCGATCTGGAACTCGGACGAGACGCAGCGCATGCGGCGCCTGCACGCGGCCGGCCGCGCCGGCGAAGTGGATGTGTGTTCGCGCTGCTGCACCACGATTCCGCACCCGGCGCTGGTCACCGGAAGCCTGCTGCTGCATGGCCGTACGGTGCGGCGCATGCTGCCCGTGGTTGAGCGGTTGGCTTATTTTTCCAAGCTGCCCGGCAAGTGGCTGCGGCCCCCGCGGCGGATGCCGTCAGAACAGGATTAGTTCACCATCCACCCGTCTGCCAGTTGTACCACCCGGTCGCTGTAAGCAGCGTTGGCTTCCGAATGTGTCACCTGAACGATCGTAGCGCCCTCTTCATTCAGCCTTTTGAATAGCTCCATGATCTCTTTGCCCTGCGACGAATGCAGGTTGCCGGTCGGTTCGTCGGCCAGGATCAGCTTGGGTCCGGCGATGACGGCGCGCGCCACCGCCACCAATTGCTGCTGCCCGCCGGAAAGCTGGCTGGGATACAGGTCGCGCTTGGCCACGATGTGGAAGCGGTCCAGCGTATCGCAAACCATGGCGGCCCTCTGCGAGCTTTTGATATTGCGATACGAGAGCGGGATGTCCAGGTTCTCGTAGACCGTCAGGGTGTCGATCAGGTGGTAGCTCTGAAACACGAATCCGATGTATTTCTTGTTCAGCTCGACGCGCTCTTTCGGTTTCATGCGGTGCACCTGGTGGCCGAGAAACTCGAACTCACCCGTCCAGGCGCCATCGAGCATGCCGAGAATGCTGAGCAGCGTCGATTTTCCCGCGCCGCTCGGCCCCATGATCGTGACGAACTCGCCGTCGCGGATCTCCAGGTTAATGCGGCGCAGCACATAGCTGCGGCCATACGCGCCCTCGTAAAATTTTTCGAGGTTGCGAAGCGTGATCATCAACGGTAGGACGTACACCACGCACAAAAGTTGTGCGGTTTCTAATCGCCGCTAGTCTATCATGCGTCATACGGTATTCGGCTGCCCCACAGAAGATACAATGAGGTTCGACTTCCCTCCGATGGGATCTTGGGCGAATCTTGAGTGTGTCTCCGTGCGCGTCTGGCGCTCGCGCCGGTGACACGCCGCGAACCGAAAGACCGGCGCACGGCGGCGGTGGTGCTAGCCGGGTTCTGCGCTTTCGTCAACCTCTACGCGCCCCAGCCGCTGCTGCCGATTCTGGCCCGGGAGTTTCACACTACCGCCGCGGGAATCAGCCAGTTAATCACGGCCTCGACCGTGGCGGTCGCCATGGCCGCGCCATTGGCCGGAATTCTGTCGGATCTCCTGGGGCGAAAGCGCGTCCTGGTTCCGGCCGCTTTGTTGCTGGCTGTTCCATCCGGGCTAGCGGCGACCGCGGCCAGCCTGAATCAGCTCGTCTTCTGGCGCTTCTGGCAGGGCGTTTTTACACCCGGAATTTCCGTAGTAGTTTCCGCATACATCAACGAGGAATGGGAGTTGGGCGTGGGGCGTGCGATGAGCGCCTACGTTTCCGGAACCGTCCTGGGCGGCTTTAGCGGGCGCATGCTCGCAGGGGTGATCGCCTCGCGCTTAGTCTGGCGCTGGGCGTTTGCGGTTCTCGGCATCATCTCCGCAGCCGCGGGACTGTTGGTGTGGGCCTGGCTGCCGCCTGGCAAGCGGTTCGTCAAAGCAGTAGGACAGGCTTCCTCGCCGGTCTACATCGCTGCCACTTCCCTATACGCGATGGCGCGCCACATGCGCAACCCGCGCCTGCTGGCCACTTTCGCGGTAGGCTTTTGCGTGCTCTTTTCGATGCTCGCAACCTTCACTTACGTGAATTTCTACCTGGCGGCTCCGCCATTCGGATTGAGCCCGGCTGCGCTGGGATTCCTCTTCGTTGTGTACCTTGGGGGTGCGCTCGCCAATACGATTGCCGGCCGCTGGCTCGACCGCGCCGGGCACCGCCTGACCATCAGCGTGGCCTTTGGCGGCGGTGTCGTCGGCATCCTCCTGACTCTGATTCCCTGGATGCCGATGATTCTCCTGGGCCTCGCCTTGTGTTCGAGCGGAACGTTCATCGCACAATCGGCTTCGACGAGCTACGTGGGCACGATCGCCCGCGACGCGCGCGCTGCAGCCGTCGGGCTGTACGTTTTGTTCTATTACGTCGGCGGCAGTTTCGGCGCCGCCATTCCCGGCCAGTTCTGGAATCGTGGCGGCTGGCCGGCGTGCGTGGCGCTCATCGCCTCAGTCCAGATCCTCACCATTCTGATTGCCGCCCTGTTCTGGCGCCCCGCCAAGCCGGTCGAGAGAGCGGTATATCAAAGCCGGAACTGAATTCCTTGCGCCAGAGGCAACTGGCTCGACCAGTTGATCGTGTTGGTCTGCCGCCGCATGTAGGCTCTCCAGGAGTCGCTGCCCGATTCGCGCCCGCCTCCGGTTTCCTTCTCGCCGCCAAAGGCTCCGCCGATCTCCGCGCCGCTGGTTCCGATGTTGATGTTGGCAATGCCGCAATCGCTGCCACGGTGGCTGAGGAACGTCTCCGCGGAAATCAGGCTGGTGGTAAACATGGCCGAGGACAGGCCCTGAGGCACATCGTTGTGCCAGCGGATAGCTTCATCCAGATCTTCGAACTCGATCACATAGAGTATGGGCGCGAAGATCTCTTCCTTAAGGATGGGCATTTCCGGACGCGCCCGCACCAATGCGGGCTCGACAAAGCAACCCCAGATATGGCCGCCACCGCAGAGAATTTCGCCGCCCTGCTCGCGAATGCGGGCGAGGCCGTCGAGCATGTCGTCCACCGCGCGCCGGTTCACCAGCGGACCCATAACCGTACTCTCGTCGAGCGGATCCCCGATCTTCACCTGCCGGTAGGCGTTTCGCAGGGCGTCAACAATTCGGGGTGCGATGCCGCGCTGCAGGAACAGGCGCCGCGTGGTGGTGCAGCGCTGGCCGGCGGTGCCCACAGCCCCGAACAACACGGCGCGCAACACCAGTTCTGGGTTGGCGTCGTCCATCACGATGATCCCGTTGTTGCCTCCCAGTTCCAGGATGCTGCGGCCCAACCGGCGCGCGACGACTTCCGAAATGTGCCGGCCCACCTCGGTTGAGCCCGTGAAGCTGATGAGCGGCACGCGACGGTCGTGGACCAGCATCTCGCCGATCGGGTCACTAGCGCCAATCACCAGGTTGAAAATGCCCTTCAGCCCGTTGGCTTCCATCACGCGGTTGCAGATCTTCTGAACCGCGATGGCCGTCAGCGGGGTGTCCGAGGACGGCCGCCACACCACGCAATCACCGCAGACCGCCGCGATCATCGCGTTCCAAGACCAGACGGCCACCGGAAAATTGAAGGCGCTGATCACGCCCACGATGCCCAGGGGGTGCCATTGCTCGTACATGCGGTGGCCCGGCCGTTCGCTGTGCATGGTCAGGCCGTAGAGCTGCCGCGAGAGTCCCACCGCGAAATCCGCGATGTCGATCATCTCCTGCACTTCGCCCAAACCTTCGGCGAGAATCTTGCCCATTTCCAGCGAGACGAGGGCGCCCAGGCCGGCTTTATGCGCGCGCAGCTCGTTAGCGATCTGGCGCACGATTTCGCCGCGTTTGGGCGCAGGAACCATGCGCCAGTCGAGGAAGGCATCCTGTGCCTGCGCCATGACGCACTCGTAATCCGCGGGACCCGCGCGCATCACTTTGGCCAGCGGGTGGCCGGTCGCCGGGTTCAGCGATTCGATCTCGCCGCCCGAGGGATTGGGAATCCAGTCGCTGTAGCACGCGCCGGAATTTACGGCTTCGATGTGAACACACTCGAGGACGTCGGAAATAGAGGAGGTTGCTTGCGCCACGCTTCTATTTTCTCAAGAAGCCAGAAGCCGGGGAAGCCAGAAAGGCGAACTCATCATACCGCTGCACCTGGCCGCTTCCGGGCCT
>CAZKVF010000443.1:0-4888 GCA_964556085.1 uncultured Solibacteraceae bacterium | reverse complement strand
CGGTCAGGCTGGCGGAACGGCACTGCGCGTCGCGGAGGGCGGTTAGCGAGCGGCGCAACAGTTCGTATCCCACCCCAGTTCCACGAACAGACTTGGAAACGCAGATTTGCGTGATATGGCCGCAATCGAGGGCCACCAGGCTAGCCAGCGATATGCCGCAAAGCTGTCCATTTTCGGCTTCAAAGGCGGCGTAGGAAGCGGGCCGATAGAAGGAGCCGCATCCGGGGTATTGAACGATGTTATACAAGAAACGCCGCGCGCCGTCGACGCTGCAATACTGATCGTTGATCCGGCTGTCGATATGGCCCTCGTAGGCGGCTGCTATTAGATGCGCTGCCGCATCCTGGTACTGGTCCGACCATCGTTCCACGAAGATCGGCCGCGGTGGATGGCCCTCGCGCAGTGCGGCTTTCCTCAAATTCACGCGCATGAAGTTGCGCTCGAAAGTGGTCACGAATTCCGGATACGCCGGGCGCTGATCGTGGCCAGGGCCGAGCATCATGAGCTGGCATTCCACTCGCTCGTTGGGAGCCGAAGCGATCATGGGCTCGAGCGCCGCTCGCAGCAGCCAGTCTTCGCGCTCCCGCGTCCGGAACGCGCGGCTGACGTACAGGTCCCCGATCAGGCCCTTGTTCTCCTCGAGCACGTAGTAGACGTAGCCGGTGACATGATCGCCCTCCACCAGCGCGCTTCCATTCAAAGCGCGAAGATCGACGAAACGGCGTACCAGATCGGCCGACTTCTCGAAGTCCCAGTCGAGTTCCTCTCGCCAGGCCGCACACTCTTCGCGCAGAAGGGGTTCCAAGTCGATGGTAGCAAGCCGCCGAAGATCGACGATCTCCGGTTGCGTAGGGAGGGCGGGATGCAACCGTGCGGCCATAGGCGCCTATTCTAGCGCGTTAACCCAATTTTATGGTATCCGCAGCTTAGGACAGATAGAAGACGCATAAGCCTACGGGCCTGTCAGGTCCGCCTGTAGCCGCCCGCCTCATACCGCGGCGTGAACCTCAGTTCCTGACCGGTCCTGCCATGGGATCCTTCACTTCCAGACCGAGCGTCAGCGAGCGCAACGCCTCTTTCCATACCGGATCGAACTTCGCCAGGTCCTCGGCCCAAAAGCTGAAAGTGATCAGGCAATACACGCCCGAGCCGCGCGCCACGGCGAGCCTCAGGAACGCCTCCTTCTTTTCCTTGCGCTCCATGTAGCGGGTTTCGGTATAAGCCAGTTCCACCCCGTCGGCCCGCAGGCCCGGAGCCACCACTTTAGTTTCGAGCAACTCGCCTTCCTCCTCGGTCGAGGTAGCTCCCTGGGCGATTTCACTTACCGGAAGCTGGTCGGCCAGCTCGGTGGGAATGTGCATGCGGGAGACGGAGAGGACGCAGTTGTCCTCCGGGTGGGGACGATCGCGAACGTTGATTTGAATGTCCTCCACGCTCACATTCCACCCGGCGGGGTAGTCAAACCGGATCGCGCCGCGGTCAATTACGCAGATGGCATGGCCGGGCTTGGATTTCCAGCCGTGCTTCTCTTTAAGCCGAAAGCTTTTCTTGTTCCATCGCTGGGGCATCGAGAACCCTCATGGATTATCCGGCGCGCCCACGGCCTTCAGCGCTTGCGCCGCGCTCACGTACTGCCAGCCGGGCATGCGGTGCCGAATGCCGTCGAAGACGAAAAAGCGGACGCTGGATTCCACGCCGAGCCGGCCCCGCGCGTCATGAGGCCCGAGGAGGTCCGCGATTTTTGCGAACGGACTCTCGTCTTCCTGCCAGACCTGGATGGTGGCGGCCGTAGGAAGCAGTTCGCGCGCCCGTGTCTCTTCGAAGGCCGGCAGCACCCACGCCGGATCCCCGCTTTGGGGGATGAGCGCTGCGAAGACGCGCTCGCTTCGGCCCCAGCGCACTCCGGTAAGGTAAAGCATGGCGGGCCCGGGCTCGAGCAGGAGCGCGTCCAGGCTCTCCGCTTTCAGAGCGGTCTGCAATTTTGCGATGCGATCCGTTTGCGGCAATATTATCAGGGGCTAAGCCCAACTCCTTTCCGTGCCTTCGCCGGCGACAAGATCACCGGCGCCGCCAAGCCATGCCGTGACACAAAGCGTCAGCCAAAAGGCCTATCGATCGCCGGGCTCTGCTTCGTGAACATCCGCGCGCCACCCTCGGTGATGTACATGCAATCCTCCAGGCGCACGCCGAACTCGCCGGGAATAGCCACCGTGGGTTCGTCGCTGAAACACATGCCCGGCGCCAGCGGCGTTTTATTCCCGCGGACCAGGTAAGTCCACTCGTGGCCATCGAGACCGATGCCGTGGCCGGTACGGTGCGGCAAACCGGGCAGCTTGTAGCCTGGCCCGAAACCAAAGCCGGTAATCACCTGGCGCGCGGCGGCATCCACGGATTCGCATGTTGCCCCTGGCCGCGCGGCGCGGAAAGCTGCGTCCTGCGCTTTGCGCTCCAGTTCCCATATCTGCCGTTGCGTGGCGCTTGGTCTGCCGAACACTGTGGAGCGGGTAACGTCCGATTGATATCCCTCCAACTCGCAGCCATCGTCCACCAGCACCATGTCGCCTTCCCGCAGCCGCTGCGGCTGGGCGCTGCCGTGCGGATATGCGGTGTATTTTCCGAAGATCGCCATGGCCCCGCCGCGGACCCCGAGAGCGCGGTAAGCGGAATCGATATTGGCAGAGAAGTCCGCCTGAGTCATGCCCTCGCGCATGGCGGCAAAGGCAGCTTTGTAAGCAGCGATGGTGATCTCGTTCGCTCGCTGCATAAGTGCGATTTCTGCGGGTGACTTGATCATGCGGCAGCCGGCTGTGACGGGATCGGCGCTCACAATTTCCGCTTGCGGCAACGCGCCGCTGAGGCTGTAGAAGATCTGGAACTCGGTGCGCTCTTCGATACCGATGCGGCCCAGCGCCGCGCCCCGGTCGCGCAAGGCTTGCGCGGCGGCGGCCGGACTAACGACGGTGAGCTCGCCGCGCGCGGGCAGCACCAGCACGTCTTTCTGCCGCGTGCCGCGCGTGCCCGTGAAATAATACATGCTCGATCCGCCCCCGCAGACGATCGCGTCTATCAGGTTCTCCCGCATCAGCCGCCGCGCCTTTTCGCGGCGCGCTTCGCGCTCGTTCCCGGTGATCGGCTGAATGCCGCCGGTCATCGGTTTGAGAGTGCGAATCGATTCGGGCGCCTCGTGCGTATCCGCTGCGCGCGCGACGGCGGCCGCGGCGGTGACGACGAACAATCTGCGGGTCACGAGATCTCCCGCGGAGATCGCCCGAGCGCCAAAATCGTCAGATCGTCGCCAAGCGCTTCGCCCTCCAAAAATGAAGATACGTCCGCCAGGCACCTCGTCACCAAGTCGCGCGGCGCTTGACCGCAACAGCACTCCAGCACGCTCTTCAAGCGTTCGCAGCCATACTCGGCTTCGTGAGCGTTGGCGGCCTCGGTCACGCCATCCGTATAGAGCACGATTGCGTCGCCGTCATCGAGGCGCACCCTTTGCGTCCCGTACCGGGCGTGCGCCGCCGTGGGCACGGCGAGACCCAGCGGCAAACCTGTGGTTTCGAGCGCCTCAACGCGGCCGCTCGAACGCACCACGAGAGGGGGGCAGTGGCCTGCGTTGGCGATCGCCAAGTCTCCCGAAGCGCTCGCGCGCCCGCACACCAACGTCGCGTAGTGCGAAGCCAGCGTGCTTTGTGCAAGGAGGCGATTGGCTTCCGCCAGAGCTTCCTGAGGCGCCAAACCGGTCCGCGCGAAGGCGCGGAGGGATGCGTTGAGATGCGCCATCAGCAGCGATGCCGCGACTCCCTTACCCGACACATCGCCGACCATGAAATAGAATTCCGAGTCAGGGTGGCCTTCGGTCACCACCACGTCGCAATAGTCGCCGCTCACCGGGCCATTGGGAATGTAACGGTAGTGCGTCTGCCAGCCCGACAGCGCCAGATCGGCGGAGGGCAGCAGCGCCGCCTGGACGCGCCACGCCAGACTGAGATCGCGCTCCAGGGCGTGTTGCCGCTCGGGGCTCAATTCGCAGAGGCAATAGATAGCTGTCGGGTTGGCCAGCAGGTCGTCTGCCCCAATCTCCGTATGGCACACGGCGCATTCACCGTAACTGCCGCGGTCAAGCCGGCTTAGGGCGGCGTCCACTTCGTTCAACAAGAGCAGAAGATCGGGCGGCTGGTTCAGGTCGGCACTAGTCTGCTCGAGCCGGGCACGGCGATCAAGGAGTTGGCTCCGGAATTTCGATTGGACTTCGGCCGGATACGGTGCCGTGTTCATGCGAGGCTTGCCACTTATTCAGTGTATCGTTCCTTAACTTTCTCGCCGCCGCCGTGCCAGAATGAGGTTCGTGAGGCTGGTCTGCGCTCTCATGATCGCCGGATTCCTGTGGTCAGGGGCTCAGGGCGCAACATCCGGGGCGGCCGTTACGGTTCCGATCGAGGTGATGGGCGAGGACGGCACGATCGCTAGCGTCACATTCGACATCCCAGCCGGGCGCGCGGCCGGCGTTCGTTCGCTTTGGATGCAAATTCACGGGCTTGCCAACCGCGATATGGCGAGCGTACAGGTGAACGCAGGCGACTGGGTGCCCTTGAATAATTCCACTGTCGAGGTTGCGGAGCCGGGCAAGAGCTATGGCGGCATCGGTGGCGGCTTTGCCACGCTCAAGATGAGCCTGCCACTCGCGGCGCATGCCGTGACCGACGGCGCCAACACCATCGGCTTCCGATTTAACCGGTCCGATGGAGTCGTAAGCGGCTTTCGCGTTCTGGCCTTTAATCTTCTTTCCGCCAACTCTATCGCCGTATTAGCCCCGGATATGTTCGTCGAGGACGATCCAGGAACGTGGACGCCGCCCTTGCCCGATGGGGCGGCTGCGGGAAAGGCGCTC
>CAZKVF010000442.1:0-10449 GCA_964556085.1 uncultured Solibacteraceae bacterium | reverse complement strand
GATGTGCCCGCACTGCCGGGCGTTCATCACCACCAACGACCGCGTTTGCCCTTATTGCAACGAAAAGGTCGGCCCTCGGGCTATCGACCGGCGCAACCCGTCGCCCATTCTGGGTTTCATCCCACACGCACAGTTCGTTACTTCCGTAATCCTACTGCTCAACATTGCGCTTTACATCGCGACCATGCTCAACGGCAACCTGCTGGCAGCCGGAGATAAGTCCCGCTTCGACATCCACCAGGGCCAGTGGTGGCGCCTGGTGACTGCGGGGTTCTTTCATGGCGGGTTGCTGCATATCCTGATGAACTCGTGGGTGCTGTTCGACGTCGGCGCGCAAGTAGAACAAGTCTATGGCGCGAGCCGCATGCTGGTCATTTACTTCGTGTCCACGATTACTGGATTTTATTTGAGCTACCTTATGACGCCAAACCCCTCGGTGGGCGCTTCGGCCGCGATTATGGGGCTGATTGGGGCGATGATCGCTCTGAGCATTCATCACCGCAGCGCCCTCACTACGGCGATCCGCGGCCAGTACATCCGGTGGGTGATCTACATTTTCCTTATCGGATTCATACTGCCAGGCATCGACAACTACGCCCACATTGGCGGGCTGGCCGGCGGTTTCGCGGTTGCCTATTTGGCCGGACTGCCGCGCCTGGAGGCGTCCCCGCAGGAGCAAGGATGGCGCGTCGCCTCTTATGCCTGCATTGGCTTGACGGCCTTCTGCTTCTTCGAGATGTACCAGTGGTTCACGCGCGGCGGGGCACAACTCTAAGGCATGGCCGCGAGGAGATAGGCCATCGTGGAACCCGAATCAAAGAACAGGCTGCCTTTGGACAACCTCCGCCGGCGCGATTTTACGGCCCTGGCCGCGGGCGCGCTCACGGCACTCCCGCTGATGCCGCAATCCGGGTCGAACGCTGGCGCGCTCTTGGACATCGCCGACTGGAGCTACTCGTGGCTGGGCGTGGAGCACGCCACTCTGGCTCGCGGCACCATGTGCAACGGGATGCAGATCTATGTGGAGCACTGGATCCCAGCACAGGTGAGGCATCCCTACCCGATCGTGCTCATCCATGGAGGGTACGGACAGGGAAGCGAATGGATCAGCACACCGGACGAGCGGCGCGGCTGGGCCACGCTATTGCTGGAACAAGGTTACAAGGTTTACGTGGTCGACCGGCCTGGCCAGGGGCGTTGCCCGTATCACCCGTGGGTACATGGAATCTTCGATCGCGAAGCGCCGACGTTTGAACGAGTGGCAGCGAGTATGCCGGGCCGGGACCCGAACGCCATCGCGCAAATCGTGGCCGCCATGGGCCAGCCTATGGGCAATAATCCGGTCACGCGGAACCTATGGCGCACACGCGGCGCCATACTGCTGGATAAGATCGGACCCGCTATCCTGCTCACGCACGGTGACGGCAGCCTGTTGGCGGGTCTCGCGGCGCAGGAGCGTCCCGCGCTGGCGAAAGGACTCGTGGCGCTTGTGCCCCCGGCGCAGCCGTTTGCGAGCGCGATTCCGGAAGGTGTGCCGGCACTGATCGCGGAAAAGAACGACCGCGAAGACCTGACGCCGGTCCTGAGTTGGATTGACAGCAACGTCGCCAAAGGGCAGCCGCCGGCCGGGTCCGCAGTTGCGCCCGGCGTGGATCCGAATCGCAACACCGAATCGACCGCGCTCAAGCTGGCCGACCAAGGCTGCTTCTGGGTGGGCATCCAGAGGAAGCAAATGTCGTATGGGACCATCGCGCTGGGGCAGATGTACGTGCAGTACATGATTCCGGCCGAGAGGCGGCACCCGTATCCCGTCGTGATGGTGCATGGCGGCGGCGGCCAAGGGACGCACATGATGGGCATCGGCGGACGACCCGGCTGGGTGCATTATTTTGTGCAAGCTGGATACAGCGTCTACTGGCTCGATCGCCCCAGCTATGGCCGCTCGCCCTATCATCCTGACGCGCTTGGGCCTAGCCATCTCCCCAACGTTCCGCCGTACGAAGGCCTGATCCAAAGCACCGCGGTCTTCAACACCGGCCAGTGGCCCGGACCCGGCGGCATGAACGATCCTTTGATCGATCAGTTCATGGCGTGCGAATACGGCAACACTTCCGATGAAGCCCTTCATAGCGATCTCGTCTGGCGCGGCGGCGCCGAACTACTCGACCGCGTCGGGCCCGCGATCCTGTTCGTGCATGCTTTCGGTGGTTTCTTCGCCTGGGGTGTAGCGGACCGGCGGCCGAACCTGGTGAAGGCCATCCTCGCGATGGAGATCAACGGCAATCCCTTCGTCCCGCAGCTTCGCTGGGGCCTGACCGCGGGGCCCATGACCTACGACCCGCCAGTGACTGACCCCTCTCAGTTCATGCTTGTGGATCACACCGAGCCGTCGGATTCGCCGCGCCCCGTTCCGGCTTCTTATAAATTGCAGGCGCAGCCCGCCCGTAAATGGAAGAACCTCGGCGGCATTCCGATCGGCTGGATCACCAGCGAATTCGGGGGCGGCGGCTCGCCCGTGGCCAACGTGGCCTTCCTCAAGCAAGTCGGCTGCGATGCCGAAATGATCCGCCTGCGCGACCACGGCATCTTCGGCAACGGCAATCTCATGCTGCTCGAGAAGAACAACCACGAAGTGTTCGGCGTAACACGGGACTGGCTGGAGAGGAAGTTGGGGCCGACCCGGGCGTGAGCAGCGCGGCGCCCCTCGCGATGTATCATGATCCGAAGGACTCCCTATGCCTCAACCCATAAAACGAAGTGAACGGTTGCACCCGGAAGTGCGCGCGCTGCTGGAATTCATGGACACGCAGGGCGCGCCCCCGCTTGAAACCCTGGACCCGGCCACGGCCCGCGCCGAACGCCTGGAGCCGATGAAACTGCTGGGCGGCGAGCCCGACGTTCTTGGACGAGTGGAAGACCTTTCTGTGCCAGGACCGGGCGGCAATGTGCCCATACGCGTTTACGCATCCGAGAATGGCGGCATACGGCCCGCCCTGGTTTACTTCCATGGCGGCGGCTTCGTGTTCGGAAACCTCGATACGCACGACGCGGCGTGCCGCGCGATTGCCAAGCAGTCGGGGACCGTGGTCATCTCGGTCGATTACCGGCTCGCTCCCGAACACAAGTTTCCGGCGGCCGTGGAGGATGCCTATGCCGCCACCATATGGGTTGCAGAGAATGCCGCAGAACTGGGAATTGATCCCCGGTGTATCTCGGTGGGTGGCGATAGCGCCGGCGGCAATCTTGCTACCGTGGTGGCCATTCGCTGCCGCGACGCCGGTGGTCCCACTCTCGCCTCGCAGGTGCTGGTTTATCCGGTGACCGACGTCAGCTCTTTCGAAACTGACTCGCATCGCGACTTCGCTGAAGGCTACTTTCTGACACGCGCGGCGATGCAGTGGTTTACCGGCCACTATCTGCCATCTGCCGATCTTATCCGCCATCCGGAAGCCTCGCCTCTGCTTGCGCCGGACGTCAGTTCGTTGCCGCCGGCGCTGGTGATTACGGCCGAGTTCGACCCGCTCCGCGATGAAGGCGAAGCATACGCGCAACGTCTCCGCGAAGCCGGCGTACCCGTCACCGTAAGCCGGTACCCCGGGATGGTCCACGGATTCGTTTCCATGCGGGGGGTGCTGGCAGGCGGCCGGCAGGCCATTCAAGAAGTAGCGGAGTTCACGCGCTCCATCGCGGAATCGCGCGCCGGCGGCGAACTGGCAGCGCAAGCGTAAGCCGCGGCCTACACCCCTTACCCCATGCATCGGAAATAACGGGGGCAGCAGATTTTCATTTCTGCGACGGCCGTGTTAAATTCTCCGGCTTGACCCAGGCATCGAACTGTTCCGCGGTCACGTAACCCGAGCGGATCGCCGCATCGCGCAGCGTGAGGCCTTCGCGCTGCGCGGCCAGTAGGATGCCGGAAGCTTTGTCGTAGCCGATGTGCGGGGCAAGCCTGGTCACCAGCTGCTGCGGCGGCACCTCTACCTCCCCGAGCGAATCGCGTTCCGTTCGGTTATCGCTTCGCGCGGGAAGTGCGGCATCGACAGTCGGGATCGCCCAAGCCGGTGGATCGCTGGCAGGGAACGACTCCTCCGACGATTCATCCACCGGATCGAACGGCGAAACGTAGGGTCCGCTCATACTCGCGAGTCCGGATACACTCCCACCTTCCGGCCTCAAACTCGTCTCAGAATAGGCGGGTGAGTTTGTCTCCTAAACCAGCGAGGCCGCTACTGACCTCCCGGCATGGAGCACCGCCGTTAGCGCTTTATCGGCCCGTTTCAGGGTCTTTCTGCTTCTGACGCGAACGTCGTGCTGCATCCGGTTGACTCTGGCGACGTTGCGCTCCAGGGCCTCTCTGCCACGGTCCACCCTACGTCTGATGTAGCGCCTGGTGTCTCTTCCGGTTTTGGGCGCATACAAGAGTGTAATTACCGCGCCGGCGCTTAAGCCAATCAAAAAAGCCTTCATTTTGCCCCCTTCTGATCGACGTGCAACTCCCGTGCCATTGTTCACAGCTACGGAATTGTCCTAAAAATCCCGGTTTTGGTTCAACGAACGTCCGAGTCCCCAGTTCCGATTGGTTCTCCAGATACCACTATTTCCACTCGCCGGTTCTGTTGGCGGCCTGCTGCCGTGTCATTGGACGCAACCGGGCCGGCCTTGCCGAGGCCGATTGCCGTCACGGAAGAGCCTGGAACGCCTTGCGCCAGGAGGTACTCGCGGACAGTTTCGGCTCGCTGTTGCGAAAGACGCTCGTTGTATTCGTCGCCGCCAACATTATCCGTATGGCCCTCAACCTCAAGCTTCAGACCCGGATATGCCAGCAGGACACCCGACAGCTTTGCCATTTTCTCCCGTGAGCCGGGTTTGAGCGTGTACTGGCCGGTATCAAAAAGGACGTCCGAGAGGTTAACAACCAAGCCGCGGGCTGTCTCGCGTGTCTCGAGGATCACATTCAACTGCTGGCGCAGGCGCTCGCGTAATTGAACTTTCTCGGCCTCCGATTGCTGTCGAAGTTGTTCCGCGTGCTGCGCTTCTCCGCGAGCACGGTCGGCTTCCGCCTGCGCTGCCTGGCTTTGCTGCTGGGCTTGTGCGCGGACGCGGTCGGCCTCCGCTTGGGCAGCCTGGCGTTGCGCTTCTGCTTGTGCGCGGACACGGTCGGCATCCGCTTGCGCCATCTGCTGCTGCTGGAGCGCTCGTGCCTGTGCGGCCTCCGCATGGGCTTGAGCCTCAGCCGCGCTTTCGGCGGACTTTTGGGCGGCTAACTTCGCACGTTCGGCGGCTTCCCGGTCCGCTTCCGCTTGTTGGCGCCGTTGCTGTTCGAGGCGTGCCTGTTCCGCCGCCCGCTGCGCTTGCGCCTCTACCTGAGCCTCACGTTCTCTAGCAGCCGAGCGCTCGGCGGCTTGTTGATCGTCCTGGATTCTTCGGAAAGTGATGATGCGGGCGTCTTCGGCCACTTCAGCGGCCTCGCGAGCGGCAGTCTCCGCCTCCCGGCGCGACCCGCGGCTGAGCGAGCCCTCGGCATTCCTCAAGTCGGCCATGGCCCTCTGAAACGTATCGGCGGCGTACTGCTCGGCGCCTGCGAGCCGTGCAATCTCGACAGCGTTTTCCGCTTCAGCGAGTTGCAGAGGCCCCTTCGGATTCACTTGAATCGGTCTATATTGGGGCCGGTTCGCGACGTACTGTCCCCGCTGCAGCACAAGATAACTGGCGCTGACTTCTTCGACTTTGCCTGTCGTATCGGGACGAATAAAATTCTCCGCTACTACCAGATTGCTCGGTTGAGTTACGGCAAAGTAAGGTTCAGCTGTAATGATCAACCCGAATGTTTGAAGATTGGTGGCCGCGAGCAGTTTGGCATGTCCTCCGGTGAGTACGACTTCGCCCAGATTGACGGGGCGGCCGTCAGGCGTAATGGCCCACAAGACATACGTCATGTATTCCGGCCCGAACTGGCTCGCTGGCGACATATCTTCGAAGGTCGCCTCAATTTTCGTCGAGCCCACCTGGCTTTGGACCTTGGCTTTGCCGTTTGCGGCCGGCATCAAGTCCGTACCGCGAAAATCGACCGGCGTGGCCCCAGTGCGATGCTGATAACTGACGGCCGTAATCGTCCGGGTTACCACATTCACAACTACCGGCGTGCCCTGGCCGCTCAGGGACGGCTGTTGCCTGATTCCACCCGGAACCTGAGCGAATAGAGTTCCGAGGGCAATAAATATAAGTGCAGAATTCAGTGGAAAGGTGAAAGCCTTCATAAAAAATCCTCTGTTGAGGCGCGAGCAAATTGCCGACCGTTGGCATGGGAATGAGGTATCCCGCTCCGGTAAGCGGAGCCCGAATTTTGGAACAGCAAATGCAGTCTCTGAAGGTGTGAGAGAGGAGACTACCATGCCGGACAAGAAAAAATGCGCGCATCCTGTCTGTAGCTGTGAGCTAGCGGACGGCAGCGAATATTGCAGCCAGTATTGCGCCGATGCCGGGGATACCTTGGAGATTGCCTGCAATTGCGGCCACGCCGATTGTGCCGCGGCGGCGTCGGCGTCCGGCGTGCCGTTACAGGCCGCATAGACACCGTGAGGGTTAAAACACGTGAGGGCTAAAGATATGAAATCGCTGCTTCTGATTTTGGCGGTCGTTATACTGCCTGCTTGTCGAACTAATGAGTCCCCCGAGGGACAAGTGACTGACTTCAAAATCGCCGCGGCAGTTAAATCCAAGTTGGCTTCGGATGTAGGGGTAGCGAGTGTTACTAATATCTCGGTTGATTCTACCAACCGGGTTGTCACCTTATCCGGACAGGTAGATTCGGACGATATCCGGCAGAAGGCGGAAACGGCCGCGAGAAGCGTTCCGGACGCCGCTCGCGTCGTGGACACGCTACAAGTCGCGCCTAAGCCGTAATAACCGTCTAATTGAGTGCAGCGCCGATACGAATATGGTCAAGGAGCTTCTGGGCTACTGATCGTTTCTGATCCAAGTCTCGATTGTGCCTTTTACCGTAAACGTAATCGCCGATGAACCAGCCCATGGCCGAACCCGCAACCACATCACCGGGAAAGTGCTGGCGCGCCCCCACGCGCGCCACCACAACGGTGGTGGCTGCCGCGTAAACCAGAACCGGAACGATTCGCGGGTGAGGATACTGGTGAGCTATCACCGATGCGAGGGCCCACGTGTTGATAGCGTGGCCGGAAGGAAAGCTGGAGCTCCAGCGGCTGGCGACGCCCTCTTCAAACTCGCCTTTACCGTTGCCTTGGAGCGGCCGCGAGCGGTCGGCTACTAACTTAACTGCCTCTGCCACGATGTTGACGTCCGCCAGCGTTTCAAAGCCGATCAAGCCGGTTTCCCGCAAGCGATCGTTTTCGGCGTGGCTTCCGGCGAAATACAGCGCCGCGGTGAACGGCACCAAGGTGTATCCTGACCCAAGGCGCGAGGCCCACGTGCTGATCGAAACCTGAGTCCGTGAATTCGGCAAGTTTTTCGCAGTCCACTGGTCGGTGGCAATGAGCGCTGCGGTGGCGCCACCGAAAATAGCCCACCACTTCAGGTCGTTCTTGGCCGTATGGAACGGACTGCTCCATATGGCCTTTTGATCTTCCACCAGGTACTTTGGCATGCGGACGAATGGGTGGAAGTAGCCGGTTGCGTCGTGAAAGTCTTTTGGTTTAATCACCGGCGGCCCAGGTTGCACCTCGAGAGTGGACTCCTGCTTCTCCGGCGGTTTTTGCGGTTGCTCCTGGGGGGCGCTTTGGTCGCCCGGGCCGCCAGCTGACGGCGGCTGACCCCAAACTACTGGCGTGATTACAAACGCAAGCGATGCAGCCGATAACTTCATAGGTTACGTATTTTCCTGACGCACGTCGATCGTCATCAATGCTGTTGGGCAGAGCCGCCGGTGGCAAGACCTCCCGGCGATGCCGGATACCGGCGCCCAGATACTGGCCCACGGAAAAAAGGACGTTCCCGAGGCACAGATCGCGGAAAATATTGCCGCGCGTATAAGTATAAAAGGCCAGGGCCGCGGCCAAACGGGGGGTGGTGTGTGTTTGGCCCGTCCGATAAGGATCTCTTCGATGAGTGCCTTTCTATCGGTTTGGCGCAATTTGCGGACGGCCCCAATCACGCAGATTGAGTACGGCCCCGGCATATGGTGGATTCCTCTGAGTCATTCATGGAACACCAATTTCTTCTATTGCGCTGAGCATTTCGAGAACCAAGGAATCGTGAAAAAAGCGACCGCCTGCCGTTTTTCAGTTCGGACGTTTCCTTCGGCAACCGGCTTGCAGGCGAGCTTGTCCAGGCAACACGACGTGTCACTCCTCGCAAAAGCCTGCCGATCGAAGGGGGCGCGAATAATCTTGGGCGGCGCAGTCTTTGCGGCTGCAGCCGTGGGGCAAGTGTCCCGACTCGAGAACCAGCGCATTTCGGACATCCAACTCTTACCGCCGCAGGCGCTCGACGCGAAAGACCTGGCCAAGGCCGTGCCGCTAAAGAAAGGCGACGCACTAAGGGCAGAGGACATCGCCGGCGCCATAGATAATCTGTTTGCCACCGGCCGCTTCGCGGACGTTGTGGTTGAGGGCGAGCGTTCCGGTGAAGGTGTGATCGTCCGGTTTGTCACTCAACCGGTGTGGTTCGTCGGCGGTGTAGCAGTGGAAGGCAAAATCTCAACGCCTCCCAACCGCGCCCAGGTCGTTGCCACAACCCGGTTATCACTAGGCGCACCATTTCATGAAGAGGATCTGACTCAAGCAGTGAACGCCGTCAAGAAAGCCCTGGCGGACAACGGTCTTTACGAAGCAGAAGTAACTCCCCAACTGGAGCGCGACGAGAATACGCAGCAGATCTTCATCACCATCAAACTCGACGAGCACAAGCGGGCGAAATACGAAGCACCCGTCATTCGCGCGGGGAGCAACGCGGAGAGCATCGCCGCCGCACAAGCGTCGGCAGAGCGAGCCGTCGCTCCGAACGCTCCTAATGCCGAGGAAACGGCGGGCGTCGACAACGAAACCAAACTCTCCGATAGCACTATCATTCACGCAACCGGCTGGCGTGTCCCCATCATCCACTGGTGGCGTCAGGTGACCGACGAGCGTACCCGCCGCGGCGTGCAGGACGTCGTTCGAAAATACGAGAAGAAGGATCGTTTAAGCGCCCGCGTGGAGCTGGATAAGCTCGATTATGACCCCGAGCATCGCCGCGTCCGTCCGAACCTGATTGTCTCACCCGGTCCAAAAATCGAGGTAAAGGCGGTAGAAGCAAAGATTTCACATGGCGCGTTGAAGAAAAACGTTCCCGTCTACCAGGAACACGCCGTCAACAACGACTTGCTGGCAGAAGGCAAACGCAATTTGAGCGACTACTTTCAGAGCAAGGGCTATTACGATGTCGACGTAGATATCCGCTCGGCTCCGCCTGCCACCGATCGTGAAACCATTGAGTATGTCATCTCGGAAGGCACGCGTTATAAATTGACGCACTTGTCTTTTAAAGGAAACCACTACTTCAGCGACGACGTACTCCGCGAACGCATGTTTATGCACTCCGCTTCCTTCCTGGTCATGCGACACGGCCGATACAGCGAAGCTTTCCGGCGAAAGGACGAGGAAAACATCGCGAATTTGTATCGCTCGAATGGGTTTCGTGACGTGACCGTCCATTCCATAGTGGATCGCAATTACCGAGGTAAAGTGGGCCAAGTGGGCGTAACCGTCGAAGTCGACGAGGGCGCCCAGTGGATCGTGGACAAGTTGGGCCTCAACGGCATGAATCAAATCAGGCCGGAAGAGGTCGCGGGGCAGCTTGCATCCGTTTCCGGGGAGCCGTTTTCCGAAGCGAACCTGGCCATGGATCGCACCGCCATACTTACTTATTACTATGAGCGCGGGTTTCCAGTCGCGAACTTTCAAGCTGCTTGGGCGCCCAGCGGCAGCCCGCACCACGTCAATGTTACCTACACCATCACCGAAGGCGATCGAAAGTACGTTCGCAAGGTCCTTACGTCCGGCCTTCGTATCACTCGGCCCCGCCTGGTGGATAAACTCATCACGTTAAATCCGGGCGATCCGCTTTCGCCCATTGCGCAGACCGATATCCAAAAGCGCTTTTACGATCTCGGGATCTTCGCCCGTGTGGATACGGCGCTTCAAGATCCCGATGGCGACACCGATGAGAAATACATTCTATATAACTTCGAAGAAGCCAACCGCTACATCCTTTCACTCGGCGCCGGTACGCAGGTTGCGCGATTTGGAACACCTAGTTCGACCAACCTCAACAATCCTGGCGGCGCGACAGGAATCAGTCCTCAGGTTTCGGTCGATCTCACTCGGTTGAATTTTCGCGGTGTGGGGCAATCGATCGCTTTTCATGGTCTCCTGTCCACTCTCGAAAAGCGCGGCTCAATCAATTACCTGATCCCCCGCTACCTGGATTCGCCAAAAC
>CAZKVF010000441.1:0-3551 GCA_964556085.1 uncultured Solibacteraceae bacterium | reverse complement strand
TGAATTTGAATAAGGTTCGAGCCCCCTGGCCCGCTAATGCAATCGGCTCACGATTATATGCGATTCCGCTCGCGGGGGGAACGGGTGTGCGCGAGTTTGGAAATGGCCAGCTGTTTCAGGGGCTAAAGCCCGCCTCTTGCGCGCTCTAACGGCACGGCTCGAAGCCGTGCCCTGAGACAAATTTCAAGACGATCGCTACTTTGATGTCGCGAATCCGCTGCCCTGGAAAGGAATCGCCCGGCCGGTTCGATCAATCGATCAGACCGCGGCGCCGCAGATCGGGAAAGATGATGTTGCGAAGGCTCGGCGCTAGCAGCGCGGGATCGTCCGCCGGATTGAACCAAACCAACTCTTTGATCTCCGCGTGCGCGGCTGGGGTGCCTTGCAGTTCACCCGCGAACAATTCGATCCTGACGGTCCTGTCTTCGTGGCCGGCGGCGGGACTTTCATACTTGCCGAGGAGTCGCAGATCGCTGATTTCCACATCTCCCAATTCTTCCCGGCACTCTCGCCGGAGGCATTCCTCCACCGTCTCGCCTTGCTCCAGCTTGCCTCCAGGCAAGATCAGCAAAGAAGTAGAGTGATTCTTGCGGCAAAGAAGTATGCGCCCGTGTTTTATGTAGAGCAGCCCCGCTTTGTGAATATCTGCCACTTTAACTGTCCGCCACTTTACGGAAGGATGGGAAAACGATCGAAGCCTGGAGCCACGAACAGGCTCCCTTCGGTAACGCCTGCCGGCGCCAACCGCTCCAGTTCGTCGTGGAGTTCAGAGGCGTTGATCCGGTTTGAGAGATATGCCTGGAAGGCGGCCGTGACGGCCTCAACCTGGCGCGCCGATTCGTGAACGAATTCCAATCGAAAATGCGCGATACCGGAGTCCCGCCACAGGTCCATGTGGCCGCTGGCCTCCTGCGCTTCTGCCCCGAAGACGGTATTCCGGCAACCAACGTCCGCCACCACGGGATGGGCGCGGCCTTGGGAATCGCGCAGCGCCACGCGATGCCGCTCGCAGGGCCGACCGCAGTCCCGGTGCGTGGTGCCCGTGGAAAGAAACCGGCAAAAGACGCAGTGCTCCGTGTAGAACACCGGCAAATGCTGATAGGCAATCGCTTCGATGCATTCGGAGCCCACGCTTCCCGCTAACGCGGCGATTTGCGCGGCGTTGAGATCGTGTGTGGGCGTGAGCCGGGTCAAGCCGAGGTCCAGATAGATTTCCGCGGCCAGCGCGTTCGCGGCATTGAGGCTGAAGTCGCCGATCAGCAGCTGAGTGGTTTTGTGCCGGAGTTTATAAAGCGCGCCGGTATCGCGAATCAGGATCGGGCAGTCTAAGCTGGCCAGGAAGTCAACGATACGCTTCTCACCCGTCTTCAGAATGCGCGGACTGGCCACGCGGATTTGAGCGCCGACCGCCTTCGCGCGCTGAACCGAGGGCCGCAGTCCGAACAGGTCTAAATAGTCCAACGTGACGCTGTCAGGCCGGGCAGCGATGGCGGCGTCGAGCTGCTCGTCGTTGCGGACGAGAAGATGCAGTTGCGCGGCCGCGAGCGACGGTTTGCGCTGTTTGACATGAAACTGCGGCGCAGGAAAAATCTGCCGCTGGGCAGGGCGCGCCTGGAGTTCCTCGAGCTTTTCGACGGCCTCCCGCCGCATGCGGTTCAAGAGAGATGGCGGAGCGAAAAATTCCCCGGCGATATCGGCATGTAGATCGGCCAACTCATAGGCGGTGTTGCCGAGCCTACCGAATTGCTCTTTCAGTGTCTCTGCTTTCAGACCGCGGTTCTGCGCGACAGGCAGCGGCCCGGCCGATTCCACAACGACCGATTGCCCCTGTGCCAAAGTCCATCGCGCGCGAAGCAGCTGGCTTTCGCAAACTGTCACATGGACCGTTACAGGCTGCCTGGCAACTGGTGCTGAAGGATCGATAAACGGGCGCACTAACCGATCTACCTCAGGGTCATGGGTGCGCCAGACCAAATCGCCCGCGCGGACGCGGCGGAAATTGACTGCCTTGTTCGCAAAGCGTAGTTCCAACCGGCCGTCAAGTAACGGATCCACCTGGTAAACACGGCCACCCTCTTCTTCTTCCTCCGGGCTGCGCCAATCGGCTGCGTCGAACACAACGCCATCGCCCGCTTTAAGGGGAGCAATTTCGTGCGCGGCGGATGGCGCAAGGTAGATGCTCTGTTCCCGAACCTCGGCAACCACTCCAATCCTGACGCCCCGGTGGCGCGGGCTGCGGCCCTTGACGACATTCTGATGATTCACCCCGGAAACGAAATATGGCCCGAGACCGCGCGAATACACCTGTTCGAGCGCCAATTCCTGGCGCGGCGTGATGGACAATGGCCTGCCGGCCCAGGCATCGTCAACCGCCTCTCGATAGGTCCGGGTGGTCAAGGCGACGTAATCCGCATCCTTGTAGCGGCCTTCGATCTTCAAGCAGCTGACACCGGTCTCCATAATTTGCGGAAGATGCCGAAGCGCGGAGAGGTCCCCCGGCGAAAGGAGATAGCGCGCATCCGCGAGCGGCTTGGGCTTCCCATCCACCAACATTTCGTAGGGCAGCCGGCAGGCTTGCGCGCATAATCCCCGGTTAGCGCTGCGTCCGCCCCAGGCTTCCGATGAGAAGCACTGGCCGGAATAGGACACGCACAGCGCGCCGTGAACGAAGATTTCAAGCCCGGCTCCCGTTTTTTCATAAATCGCGGCCACCTCGTCGAGCGACAACTCACGCGCCAGCGTGACACGATGGGCGCCTTGCTCGATCGCAAACGCTACCCCATCGGCGCTGGCGATGCTGGTCTGAGTGGAGGCATGACGTTCGAGATCAGGCGCGATTTTGCGGGCCAGCTGTAGAATGCCCAGGTCCTGCACGATGATTGCATCAACGCCTGCTTCAGCGATCAAACCGATGGCGCGCGCGGCCTCCCCGACCTCGTGCTCAAACATCAGGGTGTTGAATGTCAGGTACCCCCGCACGCCACGGCGGTGCAGCGTACGCATTACTTCCGGCAGTTCGGCAAGGTTGAAACCGACTTTCGCGCGGGCGGTGAAGTGTTTGAGACCGAAATAACAGGCGTCGGCGCCGGCCTCGATGGCTGCATGCAACTGCGGCCAGTATCCGGCAGGACTCATGAGTTCGGGCTTCTTTTTGGATCGCAAGGGGTTCTTACATAAATGGTACCGTGCGGCGACAGCCCAAAGCTGTCGGCTGGCCGCGAGCTTCAAACCGAGGGCGTACGGGGCCAGGATGAGGTGAAAGCCAATGCGAATGGATGCCTTGGCTGGTAGAGACCAATCTCACTCCCGCCTGGCAGCTGGACCTTCGTGATTGAACCCCATCTGGCTTCTTGCACCTCAGAACACTGCACACCCTTGCCCCTGAGTGCCAGCATCTCAGCCCTCAAGTCGTCACACATGAAATAGAGTTCGTGCTGGTCATCCTTTTCGGAGGGGTGAACCGCCACTTCTGCCGGAGGCAGTGCGAAAATCAACCAGCCGTGGCCGGCATCCACGGACGGAAACCCGAAAACATCCCTTAAGAAGGCGCG
>CAZKVF010000440.1:0-9448 GCA_964556085.1 uncultured Solibacteraceae bacterium | reverse complement strand
CAATCCAGCCGGTGACGGGTTCCAGCGAAGCGCGGGAGGGAATACGCTTCTTGAGAGATTCAAACCAGTCGCAGGTCATGCGCGGGGGCTCGTAGCCGATGCGGCGCAAGCGCAGCCTGGAGATCGATGCCGCTATGGAGTCCACCAGGGGCCCTTTGGCAATGCTGACCTGGCAGTTCACTTCCTGCGAGGCCTGAATCTGGTAACGCGGGTCGGTGAAGAGGATGGCGCGGTCCGGCATCACCAGCAGGCTGCCATTGCTTCCCGTAAAACCGGAGAGATAGCGCAGGTTGGCCGAGTACGCCACCAGCATGGCGTCCAGTTTCCGCTCGGCAAGCCCTTGAGCGAGCACTTGCCGCCGCTGCTGGTATTCGTTAACGGCCGCCACCCTGAAATTCCCTGGCGAGGATCTGGGCGCGTTCGCCGAGAGCGTCTGCCTGGCGCCAATCGTTGCGCTTTTCGGCATCCTCCGACTGCTGGAGAAAAGACTGGATCCGGGAAATCGCGGCGGCCTGCTGGGCGTTCGGTTTTCGCGCAGAGGCCGAATCGAGCACACGGCGAACTTCATATATTCGCGCGGCCACCGAGTCCTGGAGGCGCTTCAATTCCTCCGGAGCAAGAATCTCCTGAATCTGCCCGCGCACCTCGCTTTCGGCTGCGGCAGGTTGGGGAGCGGTGGCCTGTATAGCTGCCGGCGCGGCTACGGGCGCTGGTTCAGGCCTCGAAACCGCAGGCGCGGGCACATGTCCTCCAGCAGGGCGCGGCGGAGTGCGCCGCGGCGCCTGGGCCTCCACCGGCGGGGCAGGCGGTTGCACGGTAGGCAGAGCCTGCGGATCGATCGGCTGCGAGGGCGGCAGCTGGGCCTGCGTTTGAGGAATGGACAGGGGTTCGGGACGCGCTGCGGACGATCCGCTCTGGGCACGCGCCGGCTGAGGCGGAGGAGGCGGCACGGCGGGGAGCTTCACCTGTTGCTTGCCACGAAGCACGCATCCCGCCAGGTTCAGCGCCAGAATCGCTATCAGCCACCGCCTGTGTCTCATCTTTAAGCGCCTTCCATTCCAACAGCAGCGATCGGCAGGCGTATGTAAAAGGTTGTACCTTTCCCAGGCTCGCTGGTAAAGTCGATTGTACCATCGTGCAATTGGACGATCCGGAAAGTCATAGCCAGTCCTATACCGGAACCCTCTTTTTTGGTAGTGAAATATAGGCGAAAGATCTTGTCTTGAAATTCTGGAGGAATCCCGGGGCCGGTATCCGAAATGCGAATCTCCGCGGTCTCTTCGTTGGCCAGGGATTCGAACAGGAGTTCACCTCCGCCGGGCATCACCTCGATGGCATTCACCAGTACGTTTAGGAACGCCTGCTGAATCAGGTCATGATCCACACGTACTTGCAGGTCTTCGGCGTCCTCCTGCAGTTTCACGTGGATATTGGATAGTTCGGCCTGCGGACGAGCCAGCTCCACGATCTCGGCAAGCAAGCTGTGGACGGAGACGGTGCTCAGCTTGAGCTCCACCGGCCGCGTGAAGTCGAGGAAAGTCTTCACAACCCGGTCCAGGCGCAAAATCTCGCGCGAAATGATCTCCATCTGGGGAGTGATGGCGGTATCGCCGGCAGCCAGCTTGGCGCGGGCCACCTCCACGTGAAGCAGAATGGCGTTGAGAGGGTTCTTCACCTCGTGAGCCACGCCGCTCGAGACGCGGCTGAGGGCGGCCATGCGGCCGGCGGTTTGCAATTGTGTACCGAGTTTGTGCTGGGCTTCCGGATCGCGGAGGCGCACCAACAGGCCCGAGCCGGCGAAAGGCATGCCGGGAAGACTTTCAATCAGATCCACGGAAAGCAGGAGGACAGGCGGAGCCGGTCCGTTGCCTTCCGGCCCCACGCGCGGTACGCGCCGGTTGCGCACGGCGCGCCCGGTCTGGGTGGCCTGAGCGATGAGGAGGCCGAGCGTCGTGTTCGCCGGAAATACTTCTCCGATGGGCCGGCCTGTAAGCCGGGAACGATCCGTGCCAAGGAACTTTTCCACCGAACCGGACGCGAACACCAGGCTCAGCTCCCGATTGAAAATGAAGACGGCATCCTCCAGATCGTGCAGGAGCCGGTCGATATTGCCGCGGAGGTCCGATACCTCGGACTGCGCTCCGCGGAGCCGCTGGCCGAGCATGCCGACTTTTAATGTCATGACCGCGACATCGTCGCCGGCCGGTTTGGGCGCGGGCTGGGCCGGAGGCTCATATTCCCCTCGGGCCAGCTGATCGAGCATATGGCCCAGGCGCCCGAGAGGGCGGAAGGCAAACGAAGAAAGCAGCAGGGTCAGGCAGGTGGCGGCAGCCACGGAGGCGACGGCGACGTTCGCATCTTCGTGGAGGGTGGGGTTGATCTTTTCGCGAATCAGCCCGGGCCAGATGATGACGCGCACGGACAGCAGCGGTTTGTTCGCGGGGGTGCCTAACTCCTGCTCGAGCTGGTAGTAGTCCCGGGCATCGCGGCGAATCAGCAGGCGCAACTTGTCGCGCCAGGAGCTGTTGACGACCATGGGGCGGAATGGCGGATAGGGGGGGAGAATCAGGCCGAGCCGGTCCGGCTCCGTGTCGAGGAGGATTTCGTTGTGCGGGTCAACAACCGCCACCTCGAGGATCGCGTCGCCGGCGGTGAGGGCCTCGAGCAGCATTTTCTGGAGGTCGGGGTCGCGCAGAGCTTCACGCACGGGGCGCGGAGGCTGCCGGTTCAGGGACTGGGCTACCATATAGCTCGCCACGGCCTTCAAAGAGTCCGCGCGCTCCAGCGTGGATTCGAACTGCCGCTGCATCAGGTTGGCGAAGTCCACGGCAGACACCACGGCGACCATCAGGCTTACCAGCCCGACAGCGCCCAGGGTCAGCTTGGACTGCAGGGTCATGGGATCATTGCGGAATCAGCAGCAGTTTGCCCGCGGTCCGGCGGCTTTCCAGATCGCGATGCGCCGCGGCGGCTTCGCCCAGCGGGTAGGTGCGGTCGATACGCAAACGCAGCTTGCCGCTGTCAATCCATTGGAGCACATCCCCGGCGCGCCATTCGAGTTCCTGGCGCGTCAGGAGATAGTGACCCAGACTGGGGCGTGTGAGAAACAGCGAGCCTTTGCCGTTGAGGATATTCGGATCAAAAGGCGGCACCGGCCCGCTCGACTGGCCGAATAGCGCCAGCATGCCGCGCGGGCGCAGCGAGTCGAGGCTTTTGGCGAACGTGGTTTGCCCAACCGAATCGTAGACCACGTCAACGCCACGGCCTGCCGTAAGACGCTTTACTTCGGGTTCAAAATCATGGTGCGTATACAGAATGGTTTCGTCGGCTCCGGCCTCGCGCGCGATGCGCGCCTTCTCCTCAGTCGAAACAGTCCCGAAGACGCGCGCACCGAGCATCTTGGCCATTTGCACCACCAGGCTGCCGGTCCCGCCCGCGGCGGCGTGCACGAGGCAGGTATCGCCGGACTTCAGGGCGAAGGTGGAGTGCGTAAGGTAGTGGGCCGTCATGCCCTGGAGCATAGCCGCGGCGGCCGTTTCAAACGAGACGTGGAGTGGAATCTTCACCAGCATGGCGCTAGGCGCGACAGCGTACTCGGCATAGGAGCCGCGGTGCATGCACCAGGCCACCCGGTCGCCGGGAGCGACTTCCGAAACACCGGCGCCGATACTTTCCACGGTGCCAGCACCCTCATTGCCCAGGACCATCGGCAGATCGGCCTTGTAACGGCCCATGCGGAAGTAGACATCGATGAAGTTGACGCCAATCGCGCCGAGGCGCACGAGCGCCTGTCCCGGTCCGGGCTGGGGTTTGGGAACCTCGGCTAATTCCATTTTCTCGGGACCACCCGGTTCGTTCACGTAAATGATTTTCATCGATCAGATTCTCCGCAAGGCCCTGCGTGCATGAACAGCCGTTGCATAGAGTAGCAGATAGAGCAGCGTGAACGGGAATAGAATCAGGCCGGCCAGAGTGCGCACCGCCCCAGCCTCGCCCAATCCGGAGCGGTAGAGGGCGAAGCGCCAGAGTACGCGCCAATGGAAGCGATCGAACCAGACAAAATCCGCATTTTCGTTGATGAGAAGAAGCCGGGCTGGAACCTGGAAGGCAATCGCCCACTTCCATTTTGTCATGAGCGGCTCGCCCGAGCATATGATGCCCATGTAAGCGTACCGGTTGGCGATGAGCTGCTGGTAGAGGCGGTGGCGCAGTTCGCGGCCGCGGTAGTCGGCCACGTGGTAAAGGCGACTGGTTTCGGGATGAAACCCCTGCGGCAGGGTCGGAAAGCAACTGACGACATCGATAAAGATGTCCTCGCCCCAGGTATTGCGAAGCGTGGGAAGCAGGCGCTCAAGCAGGTTCCGCGAACCGCTTTCGACGAGGAGAATGGCATTCACGGGCGGATCCCCGCGGGTGAGGACGTATCGCACTATCCTGAATATAGCGTGCTGGAAAAGCTACTTACCGAACAGCCGAATCCGGTTTCGGCGCGGATCGACGAGATGACGTCCATCGAGGCACTCCGCATTATCAATGCGGAAGACCGCACAGTAGCCGAGGCCGTCGAGAAGGTGATACCTGCGATTGCGCGCGCGGTCGAATCGATTGTCGCGGCATTCCGCCGCGGCGGACGGCTCTTTTATATCGGTGCAGGCACCAGCGGCCGGTTGGGAATTCTGGATGCGGCCGAATGCCCACCGACCTTCGGAGTTCCAAAGGAAATGATACAGGGGATCATTGCGGGTGGGGAACTGGCCTTGTTGGGACCGACGGAGGCCAGCGAAGATGATGCCGCTGCCGGCGCTCTCGATCTGGAAACGCGCGGTTTCACTGCCGCCGACTTGCTGGTGGGCATTACCGCCAGCGGCCGAACTCCGTACGTTCTGGGAGCGGTGGCGGCGGCGCGAGCCATGGGAGCGGTGACCGCAGGCATCAGTTGCACGCCGGATTCGGAATTGGCGCGCGCCGTGGATATCGTGATCACGCCATTAACGGGACCCGAGGTGCTGGCTGGATCCACGCGCATGAAAGCGGGAACGGCGCAGAAGCTGGTACTCAACATGCTGTCCACGGGAGCGTTCCTGCGCATGGGCTACGTTTACGGCAACCTGATGGTGAACGTGGAGCCGGCCAACGCCAAGCTGGCGGACCGTGCCACGCGCATTGTGGCCCAGGCGGCGAATGTCTCCTACGAGCAGGCGCGTGAGTCGCTGGCCGCGGCGGGGGACAGCGTGCGAGTGGCGATTGTGATGCTTAAAACCGGAGTGGCCCGCGGCGAAGCCGAACGGCGGCTGGAGGCGGCCGGCGGAAGTATCGCCAGAGCCTTGGCGTAGCGTGAAAAGTTTCGGGAAGAATCAGAATCATCATGGATAGATTCGTCATCAATGGAGGCGCCGCCTTGTGCGGGGAAGTCCCGACAGGGGGATCAAAAAACGCGGCCTTGCCGGCGCTCGCCGCGGCGCTGCTCACGGCAGAACCGGTGACCTTGAAGCGCATTCCGCGGGTGCGGGACATCCGCACCATGCAGCGTCTGCTGGTGGACATTGGAGCCAAAATCGAGGTTGACGGAGAGACCATCCGGCTTTTGACGCCGGAGATCCTGTGCCCGGAGGCGCCTTATGAACTGGTGAAGACGATGCGGGCTTCCAGCCTGGTGCTGGGGCCGCTGCTAGCACGCACCGGCCGCGCGCGCGTTTCATTGCCAGGCGGCTGCGCGATCGGAGCCCGGCCGATTAACCTGCACATTTCCGGCCTGGAACAACTAGGCGCGCGCATCAGCCAGGCACATGGATACATCGAGGCCGAAGCGCCCGAAGGGCTGCGTGGCGCGAGCATTCGTTTCGACCGCATCTCGGTGACAGGCACCGAGGATCTGATGATGGCGGCCACCCTCGCCCGCGGCGAAACGATTCTAGAGAACGCTGCGCGTGAACCGGAAGTGGCGGACGTGGCGGAACTGCTCATCGCCATGGGCGCGCGAATCGAAGGCGCGGGAACATCGACGATTCGCATCGAAGGAGTGGAGGAACTGGGTGCTGCGGAGCACACCATCATTCCCGACCGTATCGAAGCCGGTACCTTTCTGATTGCCGGCGCTATCACGAGGGGGGATCTCCGCATCACGGGGTGCGAACCGGAACATTTAAGTGCCCTCGTGTCCAAGCTGCAACAGACCGGAGCGGAGGTGACACAGCCGGCTGCCAGGACGCTGCGCGTGCGCGGGGTCTCGACTCTGCGTGCAGCCGACATGACGACGGAGGAATACCCGGGCTTCGCCACCGACCTGCAGGCTCAGTACATGGCGCTGATGACGCAGGCCGAAGGCATCGCAATCGTTGTCGAAACGATTTTCGAGAACCGCTTCATGCATGCGTTGGAACTGGCCCGCATGGGGGCGAACATCCGGCTGGAAGGCAAGCAGGCGATCGTAGCCGGACCGCGCGAACTGACCGGCGCCGGGGTGATCGCTTCCGACCTGCGCGCCAGCGCGTCATTGGTGCTCGCGGCACTGGTGGCGCGGGGCGAGACGGTGATCGACCGCGTGTACCACATCGATCGCGGGTATGAGAAAATCGAGGCGAAACTGGCGCGAGTCGGCGCCAGGATCCAGCGCGTGGAGTAGACGGGATGCCGCATAATCCGGGATTCTTGAAGCTGGTTAACGACGCCAAGGCTCGCGTCCGGGAGATCGATATTGAAGGCTACCGGGCGATGAGATCCGCCGGGGAGCAGCACGTCCTGGTGGACACGCGCGAGGAAAGCGAGTGGGCCGCCGGGCACGTGAAGGGCGCCGTGCATATGAGCAAGGGCATTATTGAACGCGACGTCGAGACCAAGGTGCCCGACAAGACAACCAAGCTGGTGCTTTACTGCGGAGGCGGCTTTCGATCGGCCCTGGTGGCCGACAACCTGCAGAAGATGGGATACACGAATGCCATCTCGCTGGATGGCGGCTGGAGAGCCCTGAAGGACTCCGGGATAGACGTGGAGACGGATTAAACTACCTGCAGCGCGTTAAATAACGCGCTGCAGTATTACATTTCAGCTTCGCCGCTTAGACCAAACCCTTTGGCGGGGCGCCGTGGTTCTTCCGAGGGTTGACGCCGCTACCGGAACGGCTACAGCGGGCTCTTGGCCGTTTTAGGCCATACCACGCCCTGATCCTGCTTCGTCACAGGCCCCACGCCCTTGAATACGAACTTCTGCACGCGCTGGCCGCGGTAAGTTTCGGTAGTAAATATGTTGCCCTTGGAATCGGTGGCGATGCTATGCACAGCGTAGAACTCGCCGGGCTGGCGTCCCCCGTCGCCGAAACTGGTCAGAACCTGGAGCGATTCGCGATCGATAATGTGCACTTTCTCGTTCGAGCCGTCGGCCAGGTAGATGTATTTCTGCTGAGGATCTTTCGAAAAGGCAATGTCCCAAACTGCCCCGTCGCCAAGTGTGTTTTTGAAGAGGACCTGTTCTTTCACGAAGGTCCCATCCGGCTTGAATACTTGAATGCGGTCGTTGACCCGGTCGCAGACATATAGGAGGCCGTCGTTAGAAAGCTCGGCGCAGTGGACGGGATTGCGGAACTGCTGTGCCGGCGGATCGTTCGGGTTATAGCGCGGCATCGGCGCATCGTCGGGCTTGTGACCGTAAGCGCCCCAGTGACGCTTGTAGGCTCCCGTGTCGGCATCGTAGACGATGACGCGCTTATTGCCATAGCCATCCGCCACGTAGAGTTCGTTGGTCTTGGGGTCGATGAACATTTTCGCCGGCCGGCCGAGGTTGGCGGTGTCGTTGCTCCCGTGGCTTTGCCCGGCTTTCCCGATCTGCATGAGGAACTTGCCGTCCTGCGTGAATTTCATCACCATGCTGTCGTGATACAGCGGAGGATCGCCGGGCTTCGGAGCGGCCTTTGGCGCTCCACCGCCCTTCTTAGTGCCGACCGGAGCCAGGGTTTCTTCCGCTGCTACGCCCGCCTGGGCGCCGTTGCCGCCGATCCACACGTTGCCCTTGTAATCCACGGTGATGCCATGGTTCGACAAAGGCCAAACATAGTTCTCGCCATCCTTGCCGCCCCAACTCGCGAGCAGGTTGCCGGCCTCATCGAATTCCAACACCGCCGGCGCGGGCGCGCAGCACTCCGCCTCCACCACGCCTGCTTGCCGCTTGGGGCCGGGCGGATTTGCCACTCCGTAGTTTTCCATGGCTTCTAGCGAACCCTGCCGGTGAATAATCCATACGTGATCCTGGGCGTCCACCGAGACGCCGATCACGTTCCCCATGAGCCAATGATTGGGCAGGGGCTTTGGCCACAGGGGATCCACTTCAAACTTTGGCGCCTGTGTTCCGGCGGCCTGAACTACGGCTTTCCGCTCCACAAGGACATATGCCGCCCCGAGCGCCACCAGAATTCCGGCAAGAGTTGACCCAGCCAACAATTCACGTTTTGACACGCTGCCCTCCTTAACCTATCGCTCGGTCGATTCTATGGCTGCCGCAAGCCATTGTCAAGAATGCGAACGTCTCAGACGTCTCAGGATGTAACGCTTGGCCGCATTGCCGCACTTAATACTCTAGAGTTTGAATTTGGATTGTTTGCCGCCGGGAAAACGTTGCGTTCACGGATGGTGACCGAAACCGGCGATAATCGATCGCGCGAAGTGGTACTAACCGGCCGAGCGGGGAAGTCCAGCGGCTTCGGAGGGCACGAGATAGACCATGTCATTCGTGCTCACGTATCCCGGTTCGAGGACGCGGGCGTAAAGACCGCTCATCCCCCATCGCGGCGACTGGGGATCGAGTGCTTTGACCCTGGCGTCGTAGATCTGATTTTTCAAAGACTCACCGTACACGTGGAGCGCGCTGCACGGTCCCCGGGGCTGCGTAATTTCGATCAGGGCGCCGCCGGCCGCCAGGCGGTCGCCGATCCGCAATTGCGCCAGCGGGAGGTCCCGCGTGGTGAGATTCTCTCCGAGCGCGCCGTAAAACAAGGGGTAGCCGCGCGCGGTCAGATCGTCGATCACTTCCGCGGCGATCAGAAGAATGGCTTTGCGAGGGCCGCCATGGATCCCTGGATGTGCGTGCGAATCGCCCTCCAGGCCCTCCTCGGAGATAAAGCCTCCCGGAACCGCGCATTTCGGGAGGCCTCCGCGCGACGTGTTGACCTGAACGATGGTGCCCATACAAAGCGATCAGCTGTCAGCAGTCAGCTTTCAACCAAACCGCGCTGGTCGCTGACCGCTGAACGCTGAAAGCTTCTAGATGTCGTAGTACAGAGCGAACTCGTAGGGATGCGGCCGCAAGCGAACGGCATCCGCTTCGTTCTTGCGCTTGTAGTCGATGAAGGTCTCGATCAGTTCCTCGGTAAATACATCGCCTCGCAACAGGAACGCGTGATCGTCCTCCAGGCAGTTGAGAGCTTCCTCTAGCGAACCCGGCATTGACGGCACGCTCTTCA
>CAZKVF010000439.1:0-7109 GCA_964556085.1 uncultured Solibacteraceae bacterium | reverse complement strand
TCCCGGCTCCGAATTCGGTTACCTCGGCGCAATACTCGAACGGAACGATCGCCACACTGGAGAATGGTCTTTCCAGCATTCCGCTCACGCCGGCCCTGGTGGACGCCGAGGGGCTCACGCTGCGCGGGATCCAGTTGCACTACAAAACCCCTTACGTGATGAGCACCAACTTCACGCTACAATACCAACTCAGCTCGAACGATTCCATTGAGGCTGGATATGTCGCATCCCTCAGCCGCCATCTGGAAACCTTCATTGGAACCAACCTGCAAAGCGTGCTGCTGCCGCTTGGGTACAATCCTCAGAATTACGTTCCCTTCAAAGATTTCTCGCAGGGATCGTCGTTCGCTGATACCATAGCGACCGCGAACTACCATTCCTTACAAGCCAAGTACCAGCGCCGGCTGGCGAAGGGCCTGGCTGCTCTGGTGTCCTACACCTTCTCCAAGACGCGAACGGATGCAGGCGACCTGTTGAGCGGCGGCAATGTCGGTGGGTTCCGCGCGCCGAACATCCCGGGCTGGGGGATCCAAGGGGATATGGGACTGGCGCCGTTCGACATTCGCCACGCAATTACCGCCAGCGGTACGTACGATTTGCCAATCGGAAAGGGACGGCAGTGGATGTCCGGAGGCAACCGCTTTGCGGAATTTGTGCTTGGAGGCTGGACCACCAATTGGATCCTGACGTTGGACACCGGGCAACCGGACACGGTGAACTGTACACAGGGTACAGGCGCCGGTACGGGTTGCTTTGCCCTTTACACGGGCGTGAACCCTTACAGTGGCCCGCACAACGTGAACCAGTACTACAACCCGGCGGCTTTCATGAACCCGGCGCCGGTGACGCAGGTGGGGCAAAGCAGTTTCGCGCCGCTAGGAGGCGGTAACACACAAGTCTCCGCGCCGCCATTCCACCGGCTCGATTTCTCGGTTTTCAAAGCTTTCCCCATCACCGAGCACAAGCGATTCGAGTTCCGGGCGGAGTTCTTCAACCTGACCAACACGCCAGCGTTCGCGGCCCCCGGCAACCTAAATTTTCTGGACACCACAAATTTCGGAAAAATCTACTCCACGGCCGATGCTCCAAACGACGCCCGCGAGATCCAATTTGCGCTAAAGTTTTACTATTAGCCGCCAGCAGGGCGCGCAGGGATCGCCGTATTCCCTGCCGGCGTGCTGTTCCGATAGTTCGGTGGCATGACGAAACCGCTCCCTTTGGTCACGGCTCAGTTGTGGTCTGGTTTTGCTGAACCGCGACAGGCTGCTGCTGGTATCCTCTTGTTCTGTGCCGCCGCGCTGGCCGCGCTCGGTGGACCTGCCGGCGAGGATGCCGTGCGCCGGGAACAAGCTTTGCTCGAACAGGTGCGGCTTCACCCGGAGAGTTTCCAGCCGAACCGAGTCCTCGGTGAATTCTACATTCACCAACGCCGGCTGAGCGCGGCGATACCTTACCTTGAGAAAGCGCACCAGGTTGATTCCTCGAACTACGAAAATGCGTATGACTTGGCCCTTGCATACTTGCAAACCGGCGTAACGGCGAAGAGCCGCGAGGTGATCAGCGGGTTATTGCGCGAGAAGGACCGCGCGGAGCTGCACAACCTGCTCGCTGACGTTGAAGAGGCTGACGGCCACGTACAGGAAGCGGCTCAGCAGTATGAGACCGCGGCACGCATGGATCCTTCGGAGAAAAATCTATTTGACCTGGGCAGCGACCTGATGCTGCACCGTGGGTTCAAACCGGCGCTCAAAGTATTTAGCTTTGCTACCGAGCGTTATCCGCAATCGGCCAAACTGCGCGTAGGCCTGGGCATCGCTCATTACTCTCTGGGCCAATACGATGACGCCGTCGCGTCTCTGTGCCAGGCCGTGGATCTGGATCCGGCAGATACCAAGGCGCTGGATTTTCTCGGTAAGACGTACGACGTTTCACCACGGTATGCGGAGGAAGTCACCCAACGGCTCGCCCACTTCGTCCAGATTTACCCGGATAACGCCGCGGCACATTACTACTATGCCCTCAGTCTTCGCAAACGCGCGCTCGTGCCGGGATTGAATGGGGTGCAAGGACAAGCGGAAACGCATCTGCTGCGGGCCGTCCAGTTGAATCCGGCTTATGCCGACGCTCATTTCGAACTTGGCCTGCTCTACGAAGATGAAAAGCAGGATGCCAAGGCCATCCAGCAATGCCAGCTGGCGACCGGGCTCCGCTCCGATCTTTCCAAGGCCCACTACCGGCTCGGCCGGCTGTACCAGAAGAACGGTCAACCCGCCCTCGCGCAGAAGGAATTCCATGCGTTTGAAACGCTCTAGGCAAAGTAGGCGCGCCCTGTGAAGCGACGCGAGTTTCTGGGCACTTGCACCGCCGCGTTGCTGGCGCGTAGACCAGCTTATGCGGAACGCATCCAGCCGCATTACCGGCAGCCTCCACCGTATCAGCCGTACATTCCGTTGATGGAGCCGGGACACGACGAATTTCCTGAAGAGAAAGCCGCCATGGAAATGGCTGCGCGCTTGCGGGAATGGTGGTCAGAGTCCGGCGCGCGGGGTGAGGCGCGATTCTACCTGTTGCCCGACAATATCGTGCGCTTCGAAATCAGATCGCCCGGCGCGTATAAGACGGGAGTCGGCAAGATTCAGTTCGACGGCCCTCGCATCGCTGGAATTACGGCCGTCGAAGAATACCGGGCGACGGCGCCCCGGCCACTCTTCCGCGACGTGACCGGCAATGCTTTCCAACGCGTCCCCTCTTTTGCCGAACAGCTCTCGCGGGGAGTCCCCTACTGGATCGCGCGGCTCGATCCGGCCACTGGAATCCAGATCTACGGCAGCAACGGCATCGCAGTCGGAGACATCGATAATGACGGCGTGGACGAAGTGTATGTCTGCCAGCCCGGCGGCTTGCCCAACCGTCTGTACAAGAATGTCCAGGGACGGTTTGTGGACATTAGCGCGCAGGCCGGCGTCGATATTCTCGATGAAACTTCTTGCGCTTTGTTTCTGGATTTGCGGAACCTGGGCCGGCAGGATATGGTCATTCTTTGCAGCGGCGGGCCGGCGCTGTTACTCAATAACGGCGACGGCACCTTTCGCCACCGCGCTGACGCTTTCCAGTTCGCGACACTTCCGCAGGGCAGTTTCACCGGCATGGCGGCCGCGGATTATAACCGGGATGGCAAGCTCGATCTGTACCTTTGTTGCTATCTCTTCTTTCAGACGGAAGCTCAATATCGCTACCCGGTGCCCTACCACGACGCCCGTAACGGCCCGCCCAATTTCCTGTTTCGCAACCGGCTCGATGAGAACGGCGACGGCAGATTCGAGGATGTCACCGCGGAATCGGGGCTGGATCAGAACAACAACCGGTTCAGCTTTGCACCCGCGTGGTGCGATTTCAACGGCGACGGATGGCCCGATCTATACGTGGCCAACGATTTTGGGCGGAAGAATCTTTACCTGAAATGAGAGGGCAGTTTCGGGATATCGCCGCCGAAGCCGGCGTCGAGGACATCGGACCGGGAATGAGCGCGGCCTGGTTCGATTACGACGGCGACGGGCGCCCCGACCTCTACGTTTCGAACATGTGGACCGACGCAGGGCAGCGTGTGACGCGATCCGCCGCCTTTCAGCCAGCCAAAGGCGAAGGACTGGCCGAAGCATACCGGCGGCACACGAAAGGGAATTCGCTCTATCGCAATCGTGGCGATGGATCGTTCCAGGAGACCGGCGCGCAGCAGGGCGTCGAGGCGGCACGCTGGGCTTGGTCATCGGATGCGCACGACTTCGATTGCGACAGCGCGCCCGAGATCTTCGTCACCTGCGGCATGATGACCAACAGCGCCGAGCCGGACCTGATGAGCTTCTTCTGGCGGCAAGTGGTGGCGAAGTCGCCCATCGATGCGAAACCCGCAGCGGCCTACGAGAGCGGCTGGAACGCGCTGAACCAGTTCATCCGGCAGGGAAATAGCTGGAATGGTCACGAACCTAACGTCTTCTTCGTAATGCGCGACGGCCGCTATCGCGACTACTCCGGGGTGAGCGGGCTCGATGTGGCCGAAGACGGGCGCGCCTTTGCGGTCACAGATCTCACTGGCGACGGCACGCTCGATCTTCTTCTCAAGAGCCGACTGGGACCGCAGGTGCGCGTATTCGCCAACCAGTGCGCCGGTGCGCGTCAACGTCTGGTGTTCCGGCTGCGCGGGACAAAATCGAACCGCGATGCGATTGGAGCGCGAATGGAAGTGGACGGGAAGGTTAAATGGCTGGCGGCTGGGTCGGGCTACTTGTCGCAGCATACCAAGAAGTTTCACTTCGGTCTGGGCGACCGACAGTCGGTTCAAACGGTTAAAATCACCTGGCCGTCAGGTCTCGAGCAAACCACCGGGCCGCTAGAAGCAGGCTTTCAGTACGACATCGAAGAAGGCAACCCGGAATTGCGGAAGACCCCGCTGAAGCCGCGTGCTGTGTTTCCAGAGAGCGGGCCGGCATTCACTGCTGACAACCGGCCGCGTTTGCAGGCGACGTGGTTCGTCGAGCCCATTCCGCTGCCCGACAATCGTAAAGGACCTGGCCTTGTGACGATTACATCACGTGAGTCACCCGAAACTCTGGCGGCGTATTCACTGTTCCGCCGGTATTTGTTCGAGTGGCGCGCCAACCTTGACGTTCCTCTATACCTGCTCGTGGACGAGAAGGGACGCGCCCGCAAGATTTATTCCGCAGCACCGAGCCCGAAGCAGGTGCAGGCGGATGTGGCCTCGCTCGCGCAGCCCTTTCCCTTCCCGGGACGTTATCTGGTCCCGCCCCGGCGTGATTTTTTCAAAATCGGCGCGGCGCTGTTCTGGGCGGGATACCCCGAGCCGGCGCTTCCCTATCTTGATGCGGTTCTGGAGCGCTCTCCGCGAAACGTGCAGACCATGGTGATGGTGGCGCAGATTCACCTTGAGGCCAAACGGACAGCGCGGGCACGCGCGATCCTGGAACAGGCGCTGGCAACCGATCCCACGAGCGCGGAGGCGTGGAATGAGCTGGGCGGCGTGGAATTCGCCGATGGGAACGCAAAGGCTGCGTTAGATCGCTACCAAAAAGCGCTGGAGATCAAGCCCGACTTGAGCTACGCCCTGATGAATGCCGCGCAAGCCTGCGCGCAGCTCGGCGACAATGCCAGTGCTGAGAGATTCTTTCGCCGCGCACTGGATCCGGACCGGGCTTCCGCCGAAGCCGCTAATGGACTTGGCCTCGCGCTGGCAAAGCAGGATCGACTGGGTGAGGCGAAACAAGCGTTCGAGCGCGCCATCGAGATCCGCCGGGACTACGCGTCCGCCATCAACAACCTCGGCGTGCTTTACGGCAGCCAGGGCGATTCGAACAATGCCATCGCGGCCTTTCGTTACGGAATTCAAGTGGCGCCTGACGAGGATGACCTGTATTTGAATCTCGCCCGTACCTACGTCAAATTGGGAGAGCGCGAGAAAGCCCGGGAAGTGATCGGGCAATGGCTCGCGCGCAAGCCTGACAACCAGACGGCACTTGCCGCGCAGCGTGCGCTCGAGGCGCAATGAGTTGGATCCTTTGTTGGTCATAGGGTAAGGCATCAGACGCTCGCAATATAACTCGCCGTGGGGCGGACGCCCTCGTCCGCGCCGGACCCCCTGGTCCGGCTTTTGCCATCACAGGAGAAACAAAGGCCGACGAGGGCGTCGGCAGCGGACCAGGGGGTCCGACCCACATCGCGAATTCTTCAATGAACTTCTGATTCAGGGCACTAGCTGATAGTGCGTGAGCGGAAGCCAAGACCGATGGCAGAGCGTCCGTCAGATGGTCGAGTCGTGGCGTAGTGAACGCCACGTCTGGGCTATTGAGACTGCGAGTGCTTTCGGAAGGGCCAGAGGGACGCCAGACGGTGCCTGAATCCTCGTGACGGTGATCGCGCTGGCGGAGCAGCCGAACTTTGAACAACCGGCGGGCGCAGAGGTAATCGAGGCAGTTCAGGCGGTTTCGGGACTTCGAACATTGAAGGTTTGGGAACGGCCGGCCCAGGAGCTTTCATGACTGCCCGCGGCCGCAGTTCTACTGCCGACGGCTGCCAGGAGTACGCCGCCACGAAAACAACGGCCGCCATCACACCCGCGACCATCCGCCAATCGAGTCGCATCCGCCCTCCAGTTCCGAAGGAAACGCTAAATCCAATTCAACCACAGCTTACATCGGGGCGGCCATGCAGGGCTGCTCGGTCGATCCCATCAAAGAACTCGTAACGATCTACGCGGCTTCGGATCCTGCCGGCGGTCCAGCGTGTCGTGTAGCGTTCGAGGCAGCCGCCGGCTGCGGTCCCGACCGTCCGAAAAGACTGCTGACGGCGGTGAGCAGGGTCACGATCGCCGTGATGGATCCGGCCATCACCTGCGTGAGCGTTGCCTGCGTGTACAGCAGCCAAACACCGAGGCCGATAACCCCACCGATGACGACATAGCGGAATGCATGCCAGGTGCTTTGCTGCTCGCGTCTCTCCCATTCCGCGATCTCCTCGGTATGCTCCGTTGACTGGATGAACCGGCGAAAACTCTCATTCATAATCTGGTACATGGGGCGTTTGTATACAAGACGTTTCCGCTCGAGTTGCTGTAACGCTACCGAATTCTTCGGATTAGCCCAGCCATCGAATGCCAGCTGATAAAGGACCAGCCGTTCAGTGGGAGTCAAGACGGACCAAAGGACGTGGTAATAAGCGTCTGCGCGTTCCAGCACGCGGCTCCAGACCCATGAAAAGCTCACCGGATGGTCCTTCTGAAAGTGCTCGAGAATTTCCTTTCCGATCCTGCGCAGCATAGTGGTGCCGTTGCATTCGCGCCTTACCCAAGTGGCAAATTGCTGTTGATCCGGATTCTTTTTGGCGAAAACCTCCAACGCGTCGTGAAGAGTGTGATCTGCGGGATCCTTGCGGCGCACGTTGGCGAATTGACTGAGCACCCTGGCCCAGCGCTCCAGTACTCCGAGCGCTGCCGTAGAATCCGATTCACGGGTTAACACATCGCGTGCGCTTTCGGTCAGAAAATATAGAAGATCTACGGTGGAGACCAGCACCAGCCTGGAGGCGGATTCGTAGAGCAG
>CAZKVF010000438.1:0-10466 GCA_964556085.1 uncultured Solibacteraceae bacterium | reverse complement strand
AAGGCATCCTTGGCCGGAAAAGAATTTAACTTCTCCCTACAGGACGCGCTGAAGAAGGGGCCAGCGGTTGTTTACTTCTATCCCTCTGCTTACACCAAAGGTTGCGATCTGGAGGCCCATACCTTCGCCGAGAACAAAGACAAGTTTGACGCTGCCGGCGCCACGATTATCGGCGTCTCGGCCGACAGCATCGAGCGGCTGAATGCGTTTTCGGCAGACCCGGATTACTGCGCTGGAAAGTTCCCGGTTGCCTCCGATCCAGGTCGCAAAATAGCGGACTCGTACCATCTGACCGCACAAGGTGCTCGTCCCGGTTTCAAGGATGTGCGCGGCGTCGAAATCGATCATGACTTTATCGAGCGCACGACTTTCGTCATCGGCAAGGATCACAAGGTCGTTGCGACGCTCTCGTCCGCCGACGACAAATTGACGCCTGACCAGCATGTGACCAAATCGCTAGAGATCGTGCAGAAGCTGACCGGCAAATAACCGCTCCCTCACGGTCGCGGCTCCGATACGCTTCAAAACGGAGCCGCGAGCGTTAGCGATTCTTCAGGCTTTGACCGTGGCGGCTTCTCTTCCTGCGATCCGGCCGAAGACGGTCGCTCGCGGCAAGCCGTGCAGGGCGAAGCCGCCCGCCGTCTCGCCGCAACAGTAAAGGCCGGGGATCACCTGGCCATGCACGTCCACGACCTGGCATTTCGGAGTGATCTTGAGACCGGTAAGGGTATCGTGGAGAATGGGCGTGGACCAGGCCGCGTAGAATGGCGGCTTCTCGATCTTGAATTGCAGCTTAGCCCTCCCGAACTCCGGATCCTTTCCCGTAGCGGCATAGGAATTGAATCTGGCTACGGTCTCTTCGAGCGCCTGCGCAGGAACCGGCGTGGACTGGTACGGGTTCTCGATTCTGTGCGCCAGCTCCGCGATGCTATCCGCACCGAAGAACCAGCCGTTCGGATCCACGTTTGGGGGCCTCGGATCCCACCCCTCGCGCTTCACGGCCTCTGAGTCGAAGATCGCCCAAATCGGTCCACCGCCGTTGGACTTGCCGTTTTTGCCGAGGTTTCCATTGGTTCCCAGGCAGGCGCTCAAAAACCGGTAGGAATCGTCCAACTCGTTCCAGAATCGCTGACCGACCTGGTTGACCAGGATCACGTTTTCCCAACTGCGCACGGTAAGGCCCGAGGCGCCGGCCTGCTTGAAAATCGGGCTCCCTGGTTCCCACTTCAGATTCTGATATCCGTAGCGGCACCCGATGTGCGCCGTCTTGGTGACCGCGCGGCCACCCTCGTTGGATTGATTGGAGGTCGCCCACAGCGCCGCCCCGATCGCCATTGCGAGCATTTCCCCATCGGCATTCTGCTTCGTCCACGGCTCCCCGGTAACCTGGTATTCCTCGGTGAGTCGCGGATCGAACATCCTGCGGAATTCCACGTTACTGGTATGCCCGCCGGTAGCCAGGATCACACCTTTGCGCGCCTGGATGAACACATCCTTGCCGTCTGCCTTGGCAGCGATTCCTACGACGCGTCCAGCCGCGGGGTTCTCGCGCAGAAGGCGCGTGAGCTTATGGCGCAGCATGAAAGTGACGCTCTTGGCGCGCGCGCTGGCTTCGAGGTGCCGGACCAGGCCCGAACCGGGGCGCCCATTGATCGTCTCTTTGAGGTCGTCGGAAAACCGCCTGGTTACAAATAGCCGCGGAACGGTGCCGCTATTAACAATAGTCGGCGCTGCATCCTCAAAAACAACCCCGTTTTCGAGCAGAAACTCAAAGGTCGCCACATTTTCGTCAGCCCAGGCGCGTACCAGGTCCCGGTCGGCGAAGCGGAACTCGGGATCCCTGTGATTCGTGTGGTCCAGGTAGACCTGGTCGGCGGAATCCTTGATGCCGTATTTTTTCTGGAGGCTGTGGCCGCCCCCGAGAGGGATTCGCCCACCGCTCAACATGGCATGGCCGCCAATGTCATGGTTTTCGTCGAGTACGATCACGGAGGCCTTGTGATCGCGCGCCATGATGGCGGCGGGAAGGCCCGAGGCTCCGGCGCCGATGATTACAACGTCCGCTGAATGGTCGAACCGGATCTTTCCGGCTTTCGATTCCTGCGCTGAAAGAACTGTCGCGCCGGCGCTCACGGCGGCGCCGGTTTTAAGGAAGTCCCGGCGATTTACGGGTCCATTCTTTAACTTCATCTTGCCTCCCTGTGAACAAGACCAGTGTACTGGCAGGTCAGGAATTCATTCTATCCGCCCATGGACACGAATTCATGGCGGCTGGAAAGGGCCGGGAGGCTATTTTTGCAGAAAGAAGTTGCCGATGAAGACCGTGTCAATACCGGAAGAGTAGAAGCTCCGCACGGCGTCGCGTGGGGTGCACACCAGCGGCTCGCCAAAGAGATTGAATGACGTGTTCAAGAGAACGGGTAAGCCTGTAGCTTTTCCGGCCGCATGCAGCAGCTGCCAATAGAGCGGATTTTCCGCGCGCTCGACGGTGTGCACACGTACCAGGTCGTCCCTGAGGATCGCGGCGGCGAACCGGTCGCGATGCTCCGGCTTGATGCGGCCGACGGTGGAGAGGAAGCGTGCGTTCGCTCCCACTGTGAAGAACTGGCTGCTCAGTTCCGCCGGCACCGATGCCGCAAACTTGCGGAACGGCTCGCGGTGCTTGATGAAGGTATTGAGGTTCTCGGCGGAGTAGGGGTCGAGCGGCGAGGCCAGGATGCTGCGATTTCCCAAAGCGCGCGCGCCGAATTCCATGCGGCCATGCATCCATCCCACGATGCGGTTTTCGCCCAATTGCGCCACTGCGGTGTCGATCAGTTCCTGAGTGGTAAGCAGGTATCGGAAACGCAGCTTGCAATTCTCCAGCACCTGCTTGGTCTCCGCCGCGCTGAATGAGGGGCCCAGGCACAAGGTATCGAGCGTAACGCGTTTCTGCTGCCGGTAAACCGAGTGCCAGGTTTCGAGAACTGCGCCGATCGCCGTTCCCGCATTGCCGGCCGCCGGTTGCACGAAAACGTTTTGATAGCCCGAACGGGTTTCGAGCGCCGAAACCAACAGCGCATTTAACCCCAATCCGCCGGCCAGGCAAAGGTTCCGGCCGTGGCAAGCCAGGCGGATCACGGCGTCCTCTGTGGCGCGCTGAATGCCGGCCGCGATGTGCGGCCGCTCCGCCTCGGGAAGCGGCTCGCCGTCTTTCAATCCGAGGCGCCCGTAAAAGCGGCTCCCGAAGCCCCCTTGGCTTAGCCGTTCCGTGCTGAAGAACGAGCGGTCCACCCGCACCCCGTCGCCGCTGGGGCACAGCATTTCAAGAAACAGTGGACGATACCGGTCGTCGCCCGTAACGGAAAGCCACTGCAGCTTGTGTTCATCCAGGTTGGCTTCAAAGCCAAGCAGTTCCGTCACGCGCCCGTACACATCACCCAAGGAATCCGGGTAATACTGCTCCTGCTCGACTGTCATGTGCGTGCCTCGGGCCTGCCAGCGCGAGCCGCAGCGGAAGTCCCCCTCGCGATCCAAGGTGAGCACAGTGGCTTCATCGAAGGGCGACGGGTAATAAGCGGAGGCCGCATGTGCCAGGTGGTGTTCCAGCACCAAAATCCGGCTGTTTGGAAAGCGCGCGCGCAGCTTGAGATGGAATCCTTCCGAGAGCGGGCGCACCAGGGCCACCGCATCCACCTGGTCCGGCCTCGCGCCCGCCAGTTCCAGGCAGCCGGCGATCGACCGGTCGGGCAGATCGCCGTCCGAAACGGAGGGCGCACGGCGCTCCAGCTTGGCTTCCTCAATCGCCGCTACCAATTCCCCATCTTTGAGCAGGGCGGTGGCGGCGCTGCCGAGGATCCCCCCGATCCCCAGGATGATCATGGCTTACTCACTATCTTTGGTCCGCTTCTCGATCTTGGCCCAGGTATCGCGCAACGCCACGGTGCGGTTAAAGACCGGCCTGGCCGGGGTGGAATCCGGATCTGCGCAAAAATAACCGAGCCGCTCGAATTGATAATGGCGGAACGGCGCAGCGCCCGCCAGCGATGGCTCGAGCTTCGCATTGGGCACAACCTCGAGCGATTTGGGATTAAGAAATTTCGTAAATACGACGCCCTCTTCGTTGGGACTCGGCCGGTCGAACAGGTAGTCGTAGAGTCTCACTTCCGCATCCACTGCCTGCGCCGCCGATACCCAGTGAATCGTGGATTTCACCTTGCGGCCATCGGGCGCGTTGCCGCCGCGTGTGGCGGGGTCGTAAGTGCAATGCAGTTCGATCACCTCACCGGTTTTTTGGTCCTTTACCACACCGGTGCAGGTGATGAAGTAGCCGTACCGCAGGCGCACTTCGCGCCCCGGGGCCAGTCGAAAATACTGCTTGGGCGGGTCCTCGCGGAAATCGTCCTGCTCGATATACAGCACCCGCGAGAAAGGCACCTGGCGCGTGCCCATGGAAGCGTCCTCCGGATTGTTGACGGCCTCCAGCATCTCCACCTGGCCCTCGGGATAATTGTCGATCACCACCCGGAGCGGCCGTAAAACCGCCATCACCCGCGCAGCCCGCTTGTTCAGGTCTTCGCGAACGAAGTGCTCGAGCAGGCTAAGATCGAGGATGCCGTTGGTCTTCGACACGCCGATGGACGAGCAGAAATTGCGAATCGACTCCGGTGTGTATCCCCTCCGCCGGATGCCGGCCAGCGTCGGCATGCGCGGGTCATCCCAACCGCGCACGTGGCCTTCCTGCACCAGGGTCAGCAGTTTCCGCTTGCTGAGTACCGTATAAGTCAGATTCAAACGGTCAAACTCGATCTGCTGCGGATGGTAGATTCCGAGTTGCTCCACATACCAGTCATAAAGCGGGCGGTGGTCCTCGAATTCCAGCGTGCAGATGGAGTGTGTAATCCTCTCGATCGAATCCGATTGGCCGTGGGTAAAATCGTACATCGGGTAGATGCACCACTTGTCGCCCGTACGGTGGTGCTCGGCGTGAAGAATACGGTACATCACGGGGTCGCGCATGTTGAGATTGGGCGACGCCATATCGATTTTGGATCGCAGCGTGCGCGCGCCGTCGGGAAACTCGCCCGCCCGCATGCGCTCGAACAGTTCCAGGTTCTCCTCCGCCGACCGGTTACGATAAGGGCTCTCCTTTCCCGGTTCCGTCAAAGTGCCGCGGTATTGCCGCACCTCTTCCGCGCTCAGGTCGCAGACATAAGCCTTCCCGGCTTTGATCAGCTGAACGGCCCACTGATATAACTGCTCGAAATAGTCGGACGCGTAGAACAGCCGGTTTTGCCAGTCGAAACCCAGCCACCGGATGTTCTCCATGATCGAATCGACATATTCGGTCTCTTCCTTCTCGGGATTGGTGTCGTCGAAGCGCAGGTTGCACTCCCCGCCGAACTCCGCCGCCAGGCCGAAATTGAGGCAGATCGACTTAGCGTGGCCGATATGCAGATAGCCGTTCGGCTCGGGAGGAAAGCGGGTATGGACGCGGCCCTGGTATTTGCCGGTATTCAGATCGTCGATGATGATGTCGCGAATGAAATTGGATGTAGTGGTTTCGGTCGTCGTCGTTGAAGCCATGTCTTCTCTTAAATAAGCTATCGGCGATCAGCTATCAGCTCTCGCGTTTGGAGCCGATGCGGATCGCTCTAATTTCTCGATTGCCTGACCGATGCGCTTCAGGCAGACATCTTTACCTAACGCTTCCAGTGTGGCAAATAATGGCGGCGCATTCTTGCGGCCACACACGGCCACGCGGACCGGCTGGAACATCTGGCCGGTCTTGATCCCCAGTTCGGAAGCGGCATTTCGCAAGGCATTCTCCAGCGCGTCGTGGCTGAAGTTCGTTTCGCTCAGGACTGTGCAGGCGTGCCGTAAGACGGCCAGGGCCAGCGCAGCGTCGCCTTTCTGCGGCACCAGCTCCGCGGGATCGTATGGGGGCAATTCTTCCAGAAAAAAGAAGTCGCCGACGGTGACAACATCGCTCAGAACTTTAATGCGTTCGCGGATCAGTGGCACGATTTCCAGCATGCGCGGCAGGCTGGGGTGAAAGCCCGCGGCGGCAACGAACGGCAAGAGCCGCTGCGCCAGTTTCTCGGGCGGCAGCGCTCGTATATGTTCCGCGTTCAACCACAGCGCCTTGGGATCGATGGGATCTTCGTCCGTGAAGTTCACCACCGCATTGCTGCGATTGATCCCCGCGAACGAAAAGGCGTCTACGAGCTCCTGCCGCTCCATACGCTCGCGATCGTCCTTCGGCGACCACCCCAGCAGGCACAGGAAGTTCACGTAAGCGTGCGGCAGGAATCCCGCGTCGCGGTAGGTGGTCACACTCACTACCGGGCCATGGCGGCGCTTGGAGAGCTTGGTGCCATCGGGCGCCACCAGTAGTGGAAGATGCGCGAATTGCGGCGGCGTGGCGCCCGCGGCCTCGAAAATCAATACGTGCTTGAACGTGTTGGAAAGATGGTCCTGGCCGCGAATGACGTGGCTGATGCGCAGGTCGGCGTCGTCCGCGCACGAGGCTAAATGATATGTAGGCAAGCCGTCGCTGCGCAGCAGCGCGAAATCTTCGATATCGGCGGTCGATTTGGCCTGCTCGCCGTAGACGGCATCCATGAAACGCACGGTGTGCTCCGGCTCCCGCGGCACGCGAAAACGCAGCGCGAAAGGCTCACCCGCGGCTGCGCGACGATCGCCTTCCGCGCGCGGCAGATTCCGCATGTCCCAGTTGGCAAGCCATGCGCCTTCCGATCGCGGCTTCTCACCCTCATCTCCCTGCGCCGGAGTGAAATCGCGATACGCCAGGCCCTTTTCGAAGATTGCCTGCGCCATTTCCCGATGCTTCGCCAGCCGCTCCGATTGCTTGTACTCTTCGTCCCACCCGAGTTCGAGCCATTGTAGGCCTTCGAATATCGAATTCAGCGAGGCTTCCGTGTTGCGTCCGACGTCGGTATCGTCGATCCGCAGGATCATTGTGCCCTTCTCGTGACGGGCATACAGCCAGTTAAAAATGAAGGTCCGCGCGCTCCCGATATGCAGAAAGCCCGTGGGAGAAGGCGCAAAACGAACTCGCACCATGAAGTACCAGTATACGAATACGCGGAGTTCCGAGCGGGCGGTCCGGCCGTAACCGCTGCCGTTTTTAGGGTTGGCCGGAATTTGAATAAATCTGGAAAGGTTCAGTGACAGACGGAAATCTTTGTTCGCACCTGTCACGTTTTTTCTATTAATCTCACCTATATAACGGTATAATTCCGCTTCTCCTGAGCGCGGAGGGCACCTGTGGACAATCCGGAAAATGAAGATGCGGCGTCCCCTAAAAAGGGGGCTTCGCAGCCACCCGATCAACAAAAGCCCGCGAGTACCTGGGCGATCCCAATAATCACCGCCGCAACTATCCTCGGCGCGTTCTGTCTTTACTACTTCGTCTATGTGAGCGCCAGGCGCGAGTATCTTGCCAATCGCAACTTTCGAGCGCTGGCTGCTCTCGGGGATCAACTCCAAACCATTGTTTCAATCCACGGCAGCGTTCTGGAGTATTACGCCGATCAGAAGGATCCTCATCGGACGACGTCAGAGGACCGTGACAAGAAGCCGTTGAAGGAATTCCTTCTGGTCCGGCCCGAGGATCAAAACCTGGAGCCGAAGGAGCAGGAACAAGAGGCGCTGCGGGACTATCTGCAATTCTACGCTCCCGGATTCGATTTGCCCGAGACTCCGGGCAAGCCGGCCAACCGTGCCTCGCGGCTGGAGGTGCTCCGCCGGAACGGAGTGTGGGACATGGTCTTCACGGCGACTCAGCATAAAGCCGGCGACGCCGAATTCACTGCCTCGCGGCCGCTGGCGGAAGTGATCGAGCCGCTCGTCACCTCTCTTCCTTTTGATGACATTCTGCTGGTTTCGCCGAGGGGGGCGATCGTCTATCAGAAGGAGAGAGCCGGCCCGCAGTTTACACAACTGGGCGATCTTCTTCAGACGGGGGCCACCAGTTCCAGGGACAAGCCGTCCGCGGGGCAATCACCGGAGACGGAGAAGCCGGACAAGCAGACTGCGGCCGGGGACGCGGGTTCCATCCTCCGCAACGCTGATCCGATATGGCGGAGCAACCCGGTCCATGTCGCGGAAATCGCGATCACCGGCACGCGGTATAAAGTCTTCATCCAGCCGGTTCTTCTGAACGCCTTCATCGACGATCCCGCCGACCACGAACGGCCCCAGGAGTTTGTCCTTTGCGGCCTTCGCAGCTCGCAGTCTCTCGAATGGGAGGCGCTGTCCATTTCTTACACCGCTATTATCTGGGCTACCGCGTTGTTCTTTGTTGTCGCGATGAGCGGCCCCATGCTCAAGATCGCTTTCATGAACCACCGCGAGCGACTTCACCTGCGGGAGTTCGCTTTTCTTGGTGTGTTTCTCGTACTGCTGACCGGCGTCTTCACATTCTGCGGGCTGCAGGCATTCCAGGTCCCCGCGAACGACCATACGGAAGAATGGTTGCGGGATTTGGGGAAGACTCTCTCGGCCAATATCGTCGCCGAACTGGGGTACATGCGCGAGCAATTGGTCAACTACTGTCGCTCTCAAGAACTTAAAGATGATTTCCAACGCGTCCCCAAAGAGCACGAGATCATCCGTAACGTGCCGGGCGCCGGTAAATCCCTGGGCGCGGTTAAGCCGACGCCGCCGGCGGGTCAGTTTGACCCGCAGCCAGCCGTCGCAATCCCGAGTAAGCCTAGAGGGTATCCGTACCTCGAAAACGCGTTCTGGGCCGATGACGATGGACATCAGATCGTGAAATGGAGCGCTGGGCCATATGTAACACCCATGATCGATGTCTCGGCGCTGCCAAGCTACACCGGTCCGAGAACCACGTACTTGAAGGGCGAGGGCCCTCCGTTCTATTTCGCGCCGGTTTTGCCGCCCAATAAGCTCGATTACCTGGCCACGATGGCCATAAGCACTTGCGACTGCAACCCGGATTTCTGCTATTCCAAAAAGGGCGAACAGCCCATCCGGGGAGACATCGCCGGCGGCGCGGCGGCCCTGGTATCAAAGCCGCTATCCTTGATCGATCCCATACTGCCCTTCGGTTACGGCTTTGCGCTAGTAGACCAGACGGGCCTGGTTCTTTTCCATGCGGATAAAACCCGCAACAACAGCGAGAACTTCCGCCAGGAGACGGATTGGAGCAACGAGTTATATGCCTCCATGTTCGGCCAGGCCAACGAGCGCTCGGTGTCTCTGAACTACAAGGGCCGGGCCTATCGCGCACGGGTCTTTCCCATACCGTCGGCCCCCGAAGCACCTCGTTCGCTGATTGTCTACTCTGACCTGACTTCGGTGCGGACGCGCGACCTGGAGGCGGTGACGATGGCGGCCACCCTGTACCTGTTATTTCTTGCCGGACCAATGCTCATCCTGGCGATCTGGTGGCTGGCTCGCCGGCCGCGCTTCGTCCCTGATTGGATGTGGCCGGACCAGCACAGCCTGGGAGCTTACCGGTATCAGATCGCGGCCTACATCTTATTGGTGCTCTTGTTTTGGCTGGTAATGTTTGGCGGATCCGCGGAACAAGTTGTGGTCGCATGCTTCGCGATCCCGAGCGTAGCGCTTCTGATAGCCTGGCTTTATTTCCGCTTGCTTCCCGCGCGGGCGGAGGCTGGGGCGTGCGCGGCCGAGCCGGGCCGCTCTACCGCCGCATTGGCCACACTTGCAGCATTGGGCGCCACTGTTTTCGCGTACGCGCTGGTTCTGGTGTGGCGTCATCCGCGGGGGCTCGCCTTGATGCTGGGGTTCGGCGTGATCGCCACTGCGCCCCTGCTGAAGAAGCCCCGCTTCCATCTCCTGCGCTTCCTCGATGCCTGGTTTTCGGAAAGGTTTTCGCCACAGGACACCGCTGGACGCCCCTGGCCGCTTTTGAATTACCGCACCGCCTTTGTCACAACGACGCTTCTGCTTTTGTTGCTAATCGGCGTGTTGACCCCTATGGGTCTTTTTCAAGTGACTCTGGCACTGGAGCAGCGTTTGGGCATTAAAGAGGCACAACTGCACCTCGCTTCCAATTTGGGGGAACGCCGCAGAGCACTGTTGGACGAATGCAAGGCCCGCATAATTAAGAGCGTCGGCGAAAATGACGGCAACAACAGCAGCAAAGATGATGTGACCAATGTGGCATGCGCCGATTTCCAGAATGTCGAAGGGAATGCGTGGCGGTACATCGTCCCCTACATGCCCGATGGCCTGCCCCGAGTTGAAAAGCACCAGGCCCCGAAATGCCGGGAATTCTACAGCGGTTGGCTTCAGAGCGTCATCTATCTGCTGCACCACGACTATAACAACGTTTCGGCCGAAACCCGCGGAATCATTGCAGATAACTGTTCTTCGGAGGCCGCCGGCGGTGCCTCCCGGGATTGGTCGTGGGAGGAGAATGAGTCTACCATTCAACTGCGCTGGCACGGTGTTCCTCCGGCCGAGAGCCAGCC
>CAZKVF010000437.1:0-11151 GCA_964556085.1 uncultured Solibacteraceae bacterium | reverse complement strand
ACTCTGGCTTATCCCGGATCAGTTACTGGCCGGCGCCACGCCGAGGTCGGCGAGGACCTTCGGATTGGCGTCCTCGACCGCCAGAAGATTGTGACAGGCGTTGCAATCCTGGGTAATCGACTCGCCGGTTTTGGTCGCATGGGCGCCGTCGTGGCAGCGGAAGCACCCGGGAAAGTCCATGTGACCGAGATTGTTGGGGTAGGACCCCCAGGACACCTTCATTTCCGGAAAAACGTTGCGCTCCCAGACCGCCAGCACGGCTTGAGCAGCGGCGGTGACACTGTCGCGATGGTCCGCCCAGATCTCCGGGTATTGATGCTGGTAGAATTCCGCGAATTTGGCGGGAATCTGGCGGGCCGCTTCGCCGCGCGACGGGTAGCTGACCTTGAGTAGTTCGACGGCTTTCTTCTTGGCGAAGGGCAGCGAGGCGGCGATCTGGCCGGCATTCATGGCCCGATCGATGCCGTGCTCGGGCAGTTCGTACGTATGCGTGGGCCGGTTATGGCAATCCATGCAATCCATTTCGCGCACCGGCAGGCCGTCGGTCTTGGCGCCCGCCGCGGCGAAGACGCGTGTACCGCCCGGCCCTTTGTATTCGACCCACGGGATGTTTTGGCGGCCTTCATCCGTGTGCGCGTAGCGTATTGTGATTCCCGGGCCGAGGTGGGTGCCGTGAATACCAACCCCACGATTGCCGCCCCCGATCTTCATCAGAAGGACGGTCTTAGTCAGGGTGTTTTTCTCATCATCCGCAAACTTGGGCAATATCTCCAGGCGGTCGGCGCCGTAGGCTTGCGGCCAGTGGCAGGCTTCGCAAGTCTCTCGCGCGGGCCTCAGATTACGGACCGGCGTGGGGATGGGCCGGGGATAGGTATTGAAGGTGACGGCAAACACCTGACCCGCCCCGGAGAGCTTACTGCGTACAAACCAGGAAGCGCCCGGCCCGATATGGCATTTCACGCATTCCACGCGGGAGTGGGGGGAGTTCTGGTAGGCGGTGAATTCGGGCTGCATCACGTTGTGGCATGTCCGGCCGCAGAAGCTGACGGAATCCATATAATTAACCGTGCTGTAACCGAGTTCGCTGGCCACCACGACATTCACGAAGGTCGTCGCGAGGAGGAAATATGCCAGGCGGCGCAGTTCCGGGTTACGCCACGTCAGCGGCGGAAAATCGGGCGGGTATATGCCTGCATAGCCTTCGTGTTTTCGTTTCAGCCACATTCCGAGCGGGATCAGGATTAACCCCGCGAAGAAGGGGACCGGCAGCACGAGAAACGAAAGAATCCCGATATAAGGGCTCTGGTCATGGCCGCGCAGTGTAGTGGGCAGCAGGAACAGCCAGAAGATCGTAGCCGTGGTAACGAGCACGACTCCTACCAGGCTGGTCCAGTTATTCGACAGATGAATCAGCGGCGAAAGCCAGCTTCCCCGAAGTGGATTTGAGTTGTTAGGTGTCATCGCATCAGCTCAGTCGCCAGGAACAGGCGTTTCTTGCGGCTCTTGCGTTCCGGCAGGTTCCCGCGGCTCCGGCCGGTACCCCGTGAGGAACGATGTATCGAGTGGATAAATCTCGGGGTCGAAGATCACCGAATAGAAATGCCAAATCACGATCGCGCACGCAGCCAGAATCGCTTCGTAAAAGTGAATCGAGGTAGCCACGTCGAGAATAATTTTGGGAAACAGTTTCAGGGCCAGGTTGTTCGCCCAGAGCAGCAAACCGGTGGAGGCCATAACTACTGCACCCCAAATCAAGGCCCAGTACTCCGCTTTCTCAATATAACTATGCGGCGAACGCGGGGGTGGTGTAGAACCCAAGCCAAGATTGTAGGCGAAATTGGATGCGGCCTCGCGGGCATCGCGGGCCCGCGGAAGCATTTCTTTCCAGTGCTGCCGCAAGCGGCGATTGACGATCAGAGAGATTATATGCGCCACGGCCGCGCCAATAAAGATCACCGCAGCGATGCGATGCAAAATGCTGCGGACGGAACGGCTGCCCTCCATCACGAGCACCGGTCTTGCCCACCACTGATCCGAATACTTCAACGCGAACCCGGTCGCGACAAGCGCGATAAAGGAAATCGCCAGCACGGCATGCTGAATGCGCTCGAAAGGCAAGGTACGCAGTTCGAGCATGCGCCGCCCAGAAGGGCGGCGGCAGCCCGGAAGGGCCGGCTCCACAAAGCGCAATCGGATCAGTTTGCGGATCCAATCGCCGGCGTTGTGAATCAGCATCAAACAAAGGGTTACGGGGATCAAAACCAAGTAGAACTGGCGCACCCAGCGTAGAGTAAGTGGCTCTTTGCCTCCTTCCGCGACATGCACCTGGCTGATGGCGAAACGTTCTCCCGCACCCGGGTGGCACTGCCCGCAGGTCTTGGGCAGGTTCTTGGGATTGATCGTGGAGTTGGGATCGGAAGATGCCAGAATGTTGTGAACGCCGTGGCAGCTCGCGCAATTCGCCACGGTTTGAGAGCCGGACTTGGCGGCCAATCCGTGAAACGACGAATCAAAGCTGACCAGGCGGTCCGACGGCATTCCAAATTTCCGCGTGAGCCGAACGTCGCCATGGCACTCGCCGCACGTCTCCCGGATATGCGCGCTGTTGACGCGTGAGTTCTCATTGGTGTGCTTAAGGATGCGATGCTCGCCATGGCAATCGGTACACAGTGGAGCGTCGGTGATGCCCCGCGCCAGCGCGCGACCGTGCACGCTTTTGCGGAACTGATCGACCACATCGGGATGACACATGCCGCACGTATCCGGCACAGCTGTCCGAAACTGCTGGGATTTTGGCGGCAGCAGTTCATGGGCGCTACCGTGGCACATGCCGCAGTCCGGGGCGCCTTCATTCCCGTTCTTGCGGGCTTGTCCGTGGACACCGCCGGCATAGTCGCCGGCCTGATCCACATGGCACGTGGTGCAGTCCGGCTTGGCCACATTGGCGGGATGCGGATACTTCTCATGGTTGTCGTGGCAGGTATCGCATGGCAGACCCGCGTGCGCGCTCTTATCGAGTTTCTGCGCCTGGTCGTGGCAGGAGGCGCATTCCAGTTTTGCGGTATCAGCGGCGCGGAGGCCGCCCCCGGCCGCTCCGAGTAAAATGCCTAACAGCGCGGCGGGAAGCGCGACCGGGAAGGATGCCCGCGCGGTCATGGGATTACGCCCCTGTGGTGCCCATGGTCTGCCAAGTATGATAGGTATACGCAGCCGCCAGTAACACGCCGTAGACCACGGCGATCACCGTCAGTAGCTTGCCCCATTTGTCGATCGATTCCAGCTTGTTGGCTATTACGGCCTGGTGATTGGCCTCCGTGGCGTCGGCCAGGTGCAGGGTCTCTTCTTCCTTCGAACTGACCAGTTTTCGGTAGACGATGAGCGCCAGGACCACGATTGCAAGCAGCGCCCAGACTACGGTGAACGGCACGAAACTGATGTTCATTTCGGTCACCTCCCGAAAATCGAATCTGCACGCGAACATCCACGCGCTGTTTGCGGGCAACTACCGGGATTGACAACGTCTTGGTCTGGAAGTCGGATTTTCTGGGGTTATTGACGCTGGGGTTTCCGGCTACTTGGGGGAATTCACACTCGGGCCGGAGCCTTCGGTTTGCCGATTCGCAGGGCGGCGGCCATAATGGCCAACAACACGGTGGGGAGGGAGTCTTGCGTGGAGAGCATCGAGACAATACTGGCGTCCCAAGCCCTTGCCAACAATTGGGGGTCCTGGCGGGAAATCAGAACCACTCTCTCGGGGTTGATTAACGGCAGCGGAAGCCGCTCGAAGGAAGACTCATCCAGAACCAAAACACCTGGCATGGCCAGATCGGGCCGGTCCACCATTTCCACGTGCCAAGGCCCCGTACGGGTAAGGGCTTCGCGGAGAGCCGCCGCGTAACCGGCGTCAGCGATCGAAAGCTGAACGGTTCGCATCACTCTGGTCCTTTCGGTTGCGACAGCAGCTCCCACGGCCCCATCTTGGCGTCTACTTTTTGTAACCGTCGAGCGACTTGTGTTCCTGAAAGTATTTGCCGGCGTCCGTGAGACTCTTGGCAGAGTCGGCGTCCTTCGGAACGGCGACGGTATGACAGAAGCTGCAAGCCTTCTTTTCCTGCTTGGTGTACTCCGCTTTGCCGTAGGTGGCGGTCGAGCAAACCACGAAACCACCCATCAAGATAACTGCGGGTATTGCTAATTTGAGGTGCTGCATGCATTCTCCTGCCCTGTGAGATTGCAATCGCATCACCACGCGTTGGAGAACCGCTTTCCAGCGCTTAGCCTCTGATTTTCAGAAATGAGCGGGGGTGATTCCCCATATTTGACAGTTGGTTGGGCCAATTGCCCCAGAGGGACTGATATAATCGGAGCGACAAGTCAGGAAATGGCCAAGCTTACTCCGGGCTGGCAGAAGGCCAGCGTGTTGGAAACCGTGTTCGATCAGCTTTCCGACGCATTGGTGTTATACGACGCCGATTTCAGAATAACGGGAGTCAATTACTCCGCCGAAAAGCTCTTCGGCATGTCATCCGAAGAGATGCTGGGGAAAAACTGCCAGGAAATCTTCCATTGTTCGAGTTGCGAACCCGGGTGCGGCGTTCTGGTGGGCCTGAATCAGGCGCCAGCGGCTCCCAACTGCACCGTCCGCCTGAACACCGGCAACGGAATGGAGCGTCTGGTGGTCATGCGGACTACCCAATTGTTCGATGACGACGGGAATCTCTCGGGCGTGGTCGCCACCATTAAGGACATCACCGAAGAGGCCGCCCCGGAAAAACGGGCCCTGATTGCCGAAGCAGCCTCCATGCGGGAGGTGCTCAATTTCGTGCGCCGCGTAGCGGCCAGCGAGGCTACCACCATCCTGCTTGAAGGAGAAAACGGCACGGGCAAGGACCTGGTCGCCAAGACGCTGCATTATCAGAGCTTACGGCAGGCCGAGCCGTTCATCGCCATCAATTGTGCTGCGATTCCCGACACGCTGCTCGAAAGCGAACTGTTCGGGTACGAAAAGGGCGCATTCACCGATGCCCGTGCCCAAAAGCGGGGCATTTTCGAATTGGCCGACAAAGGCACGCTATTTCTAGACGAAATTGGTGAAATCCCCCTTATGCTCCAAGCCAAGCTGCTGCGTGTGCTGGAAGAGCAGAGTTTCCGGCGTTTGGGAGGGTTGAAAGACATCAAGCTCGATCTGCGGGTGGTCGCGGCCACCAACAAGAACCTCCGCGAAGCGGTCAAAGAAGGCGCCTTCCGCCAGGATCTATATTTCCGGCTGAATGTGATCCAGATTCTGATTCCGCCGCTGCGCGACCGCAAGGACGACGTTCTTCCCTTGACGCAGTTTTTCATCGAGCACTACAACCGGAAATTCAAGCGGCACATCGAAGGCGTGAGCGAGCAAGCCGCCAAGATGCTGCTGTCGCATGACTGGCCGGGAAATGTGCGCGAACTGCGAAATGCGATTGAGCGCGCCATGATCCTGGAGGAGTCTTCGCTCATCAGTACCGCCAGCCTGCCCATTGCGATTTCGCATCCCGACACGGGTGAAACGGCGGCCGTCGCGGCGAGCCAGCCGTTTCCGGCCGATGGCCTTTCCCTCGAAGAGAACGAGCGCGGCCTGTTGGCGCGCGCGCTCGAAAAGACCGACGGCAACCAGACTCAGGCGGCGCGGCTGCTGCGCATCACGCGCGACACCCTGCGCTACAAAATGAAGAAGTTCAACCTGCGATGACGAGATTGCGGGTCAGGGCCTGTCGGCCTGCCGCCGGGGCCGTCCTCGCACATTGATTCCTTTCTTGCGCCATCGTGCTGCCGTAGGGCTGGTGCGGTACTCGACTACAGAACTTCCTGAGCATCTCGACGCCGTATTCCTCGCTGGACATGACCTTGGGGACGCGGGCTCGTGGCCCGGCCTTCGCCAAGATATTCAATGTCATGAAAGCCCACTTGCCGTCAGGAATGCAATACTGGCATACGGATGACGTTTCGCCGAAGCACGGTCCTGTTCCTTCTCGTAGGCGCAGCCCTCGCACAAACGGAGAACGGATGGAGATCGAAAGTCGCGGCTGTTCGTTATGCCCCGCTTGCTGAACACGCACGAATTCAGGGGGATGTTCACCTTAAGGTCAACTCTGGCGTGGTTACGCAGGTTTTCGGACATCCACTGCTTGCGCCATCGGCCATCGAGAACGCGAGAACGTTCGGATCAATTCAGGGCCAGGCGAACTTCGACGTGACTTACCACTTCGTCCTGGTCGATACTGCCACCAGCGTGCCCACATTGACGACTGTCAAGCGAGGGAATGCACTGGAAAGAGCCGTATTGCGGTTGTTTGGATTCAAGACTGAAAAGGTGGTGCGCAGTTACCGCTGTGCAGACGGCGTCGCTCCCGCAAACGACGTTAAGGCCGATGGTGCCGTTATCGAAATCTGGATTTACGGGAGGACTTTCTGTCTTCAGACCGAGACGGGGACGCTTGTGGCCAGAAGCCGACGCGGAAATGCCGAGGCGTAGTTCTCGACGGCGACAACGGTTGAAAGACGGCGTTACAAGAAACTGGCCAAGCTCGTGTGCAGTAGTTGGCTAGTCAGTCGCCTACGCCGCTGGTCTGCTTGTTGATCGGTCACTCCGAAGTGTAAAACGGCGGGTGCGCCTGCCACGTCTGGCGGCGCGGACCAGGCCGCGCCCGGGGCAGCCCACAAGAATGAAATCCGCTCATAGCACCTCGCCGCGGCCCTCCCGCCTTCAGCGCCGTGCCAGCCTCCGCATGCGTTGCGCGCGCCTAGCCTGGCGCTGCGACCCGCCGATTTCCCGCGAATACAGCGGCGACGTAATCTCCCAGCGTTAAGGAAGGGACTGCCCCTCGCCGCCGAAAAGATCGCCGGCGACACTAGGGCAGATCGCCGATCGTGACAGGGGTGATGCACGCTGCGGGCGGAGGCTGCGACCCACCTTATTCGCGTGGCGGACCGGCCAGATTTAGTATGGTGGCCGCGGCATTTAATGCCCCGTCAACAGTATAGACCGCAAAGTTGGAAAGTTTCGCAGAAGCGAGGATGTGCAGATCGACCCAGCCCAGTCCCGTGCCCCACAGCCGGTGTGATTCCAGAAGGAAATGCACCTCGGATTCCTGCGCCAACGAGGCCGTCGGCAGAAGCGCCAGATCAGCAAGAGTCTGGCTGCGATTGCGGAGGTTACCGGCAGCAATTTCGCCAAGAACGAACGGGTGCAAAGCTACGAGATTATCCGCGAGCAAGCGCGTCAGCGCGGCGTCCGTCCTGCGAAAATGATTGAACCAAACCGAAGTGTCCACCAGGGTCACTTTCCTGGTTCCCTCCTGCGGCGCCGGCCTGCTCGGAAATCGGGCATCGTACCACCAAGCGCGGCGAGGCGCTTGCGGGCGTAACTGGCAATCAGTTCGCGGAGGGCGGCGTGGATCAGCGCCGTTTTCTCCTGAATGCCGGTATATTCCCGGGCCTGCTCCAGAAGTGCGTCATCCAGATTGAGCGTCGTCCGCATATGCATGAGTATAGCTCTTCGATGCAGACGCCACCGCAGGCGCTTCGCGCTGCTGCCTATTCGATTGACTCTGGACGCAAGGTATATAGTTTTCCAATGAGGTAAAGGAGAACCGATGAACAAATTGATCGTTCCGGCCGTTTTTGTCGCGTTGGGTCTGGTCGGGGGCGCCGCGTTGTCGCAGCAGGCTGCTCCGCCGGCATCGGGTTTTCAGGCGAAGGCCTACTTCCAGATGCCGCTCGAGAAGGATCCGTCGCGTGTGGTGCGCCTACAGTCTGTCGTTATCCCTCCGGGCGCCGGCAATCAGTTTCATCGCCACCCCGGCGATCAATGGTGGGCCGTCCAGGAAGGCGAAGTAACCTACACGGTCAAAGGGCAAGAACCCCGTCTTGTAAAGGCCGGTGAGTCCGTCTATGTGCCGCGCGGCACGGTTCATCGAAACCAAAATCTTTCGAAGCTTCCCGCGCGTTCTATCGAACTCAACATAACGGACAAGGACAAGCCTCAGACGGAGCAGGTACCGTAGCCATAGGGTGGAAGCGCCTGTCAACGGCACCGGCGGCAAGACCGCCGGCGATACCAGGAGCGCTACGCGAGTGCGTGGCGCCGTCGCAAAAGACAAAGCCGACCTGGGGGTCGGCAGCGGACCAGGGGGTCCGCCCCACCCACGATTGCAAGAGTGTTCCGAGTTTTCAGTCTGCGCGTTTGGATACAATAAATAAATTCCATCTGCCATGACCAAATCAGCTTTACTTACCGCCCTGTCAGCGGGGCTTGCGCTTGCGCAACCCTCATATATCGGGGAAATCCGCCAACTGACCCACGGAGGCGAGAACGCCGAAGCCTATTGGGCGCCGGACGGCAAGCGCATTATTTTTCAAAGCACCCGCCAGCCATACAAGTGCGACCAGGAGTTCATCATGAACGCCGATGGCTCCGACCAGCACCTGGTTTCCACCGGCAAGGGACGCACGACCTGCGGGTACTTCCTGCCGGACAACAAGCACATCATCTATGCGTCCACCCATATGGCGGGTGACGCCTGCCCCAAGGACCCGGATCGCAGCAAAGGATATGTGTGGGGCGTTTTCCCGGAGTACGACATTTTCCTGGCTACGGACGACGGCAAGATCGAAAAACGGCTGACCGACACACCCGGGTATGACGCCGAAGGAACCATCAATTTTAAAAGCGGCCAGATCGTCTATACCTCAATGGCTTCCGGCGACCTGGATCTTTGGACCATGCGCCCGGACGGCTCCGGCAAGAAGCAACTGACCAAAACTACCGGCTATGATGGCGGCCCGGTCTTTTCGCGCGACGGCAAGAAGCTGGTATGGCGGTCCAACTACCCCAAAACGCCTGCCGACATGGACAGATACAAAACGCTGCTTGCTGATAATCTCACCGCGCCCATGAAAATGGAGTTGATGATCGCCGACGCAGATGGCAGCAACGCCAAGCAGATCACGAATTTCGGCTGCGCCAGCTTCGCGCCGACGTTTACGCCCGACGGCAAGCGCATTCTCTTCTCTTCCAATAAACAGGCCTGCGACAGCCGCAAATTCGAACTCTACCTGATCAATATCGACGGTTCCAACCTCGAGCAGGTCACCAGCTTCGGCGGGTTTACTGCCTTTCCCGAGTTTGCCCCGGACGGGAAAAGCATCGTGTTTGCATCCGATCGCGACGCGAAGACGCCCTACGAGTTCAACATATTTACGGCCGGGTGGCGCGATAAGAAATAGGGGGCTCGGGGGTACCGGAATTACCTCACGCAACTAAGTGGCCCCGCCGGCCGTGTTACTTCGTAACGACGAGAACCGAAAATGAATCCGGCACCATTTTGCCTCCATAGCCAGGCGCTCCCGGCTGCGGCGGCCCGGTTGGCGGCAGAAAATCCGCCGCAATCAGGAGTATGCGGTTTGTCTTACTGTCCCACACCATCTGTTTGGCGCTCTCCTTCGTCTGCACAGTCTGCTGGACGGCAAAGCTGGTAGGACTATCTTCCTTAATAATGGTCAACGTCCCATCGTTCTGCGCACTATAAACTTCATTCGTTTGCGGGTTGAAGATGGCAGAATCGGCGACGGCTCCGATTGGCAGGGTATTCAGTATCTTTCCATCAACCGCACTAAGAATCATCATCACTTGCGGCGCCCGGCAACCGGCGAACAGAATCTGGTTCTTTACATCAATTGCCAATCCGGAACACCTTCCACCTTTGGGCGCCACGCTATAACGCGCGGCTACGGTTAGCGCCTTTGCGTCAATGACAGCGATATCGTCCTTATCTCTGATATCGACGTAAACGCGGCCATTACGATCAGTGGCGGCCTGCTCAGGCTCACCACCGAGATCTATCGTGCCCAGAACAGCGCCATCCGCTGCGTTGATAGCCGTCGCGTTAGGAGCGACATGGCTGAAGATAAAAACACGTTCGCTAAATGGGTCGAACAGAATGGCATCCGGGCCGCCTTGGACGTCGATCGTCTTGATCGTCTTCAGCGTTTTTGCGTCCCACATTACGACAGGTTTGCTACCCGCGAAACCGTGCCCTGATTTCGGATCGACGACGACACCATTAGCTGCCACATCGGGGATTTCGCCAACCGGGTCGAACGTATCCAGATTGAAAACGGTGATTCGGCCGGGGCGCTTGCGTGGAAGGTATAACCGGCGTCCCTCGACGTCTGCAAAGGCCGTATCAAACGTGCCTTCGCCACCGATCTTTACCACCTTGGAAAGCTTGTATGACCCCTCCGCCAACGTCCGATAAGGCAGGCCGGCCAGCAAGATCACAACTCCGGCTCCCCATAGCAGGCAGCCTCTTCGCATGGCGCCACCTCCGCGCATATTCTACTAAGACTCGGTAACGAAATAACCGCGGCCCAACCTGCCCTGCCATTGGGACGCGAGTTCCTGTATCACAGCTCACCCCTCTGCGGTTCCGTTGGAAAAATTAAAATGCGCCGCAGTTCGCCGATTTTGAGTCTGATCGCGCTGTAGCTCGCATTCGTGCAACTGGGACGGCAGCAATGCCGGAAGCCTAAAAAAGAGAGGGGGATCCGTATGATGCGTTTTTATGTGACTACATTTCTGCTGTGCGCGGCCGTAACCGGCTGGGCGCAGCGTACCGAGGTTACCGTGCCGGCGGGGAACTTCGTGCCCGCGGGGACCTTATTGGGCTGCACGCTCGATGAGCCGAATTTTTCTTCTAAAACCGCGCAAGCCGGCGATCCGGTTCTGTGCAAAACCAGCCCCGTCGAAATGTTTGGCCGGAATTTGATTCCCCGGGGGGCCTATCTCTCGGCTCGCCTGCGGAATTATCGCGACCCGGGACATTTCGTTGGAAAAGGCTGGCTGCAGCTGGAGTTCACCAGCCTGACGCTGCCCGGCGGAACCATTCCGCTGGACGCCAAAGTCATTTCGGCCGCTCATTATCGCGTAAACGGCGAGGGGAAGATTCAAGGTAAAGGCCATCCCACCCGGGATGCGATTGAGTGGTCCATTCCGATTCTGTGGCCGATCAAAGTTCTAACGCTGCCCGCGCCTGGCCCCCGGCCGACCCTCAAAGGGGAGACGCGCATCGAGTTGCGCCTGATGGAGGACATGTTGATTCCGGAATCCGCATACCT
>CAZKVF010000436.1:0-6624 GCA_964556085.1 uncultured Solibacteraceae bacterium | reverse complement strand
CGTTCAGGTACAGACGGTCCAGACACTCCACTTCGAGAGTGACATGGCCGTCGAGCAGTTCCGGGATGGTCGCCATCCCACGAATTCTATGCGAATGCCGGGATTTCCGCTGGTCGGTTTGAGGTCGAAGACCTCGCTAGTTCATCAGGTCGGCGCACTCCGGGTCAATCGCGCGATTCACAAGCCGCACAAAATCCGCCAGAGGGCAGTCATGGGTTGAGTTGCTAACGCTGCATGCGGGGATGAACACCGGGGCGCTGGCAGGTGGAGTATCGAGCGTGAGGGCGGTGACGTTGCGTAGCTGGTCCATCGTCTGAGTGACGTAAGAGGCCCGCACAATGTACTCCCCGGTGCTCTGTGATTGGCGGAGCTCGAAAACCAGCGCGCCGCCGGGCGCACAGACGTCGGCCTGGTAACCCGGCAAAATCCAGTCGAGATGGAACAGGCCGGCGAGTCCGGTGAGATTGGTGTTGGCGGCAGTCAGCACGATCACTTTGGTGGACGGATTTCCCAGCGCGCCGGTCATCGCATTCCCGGTGGCCGCCTGAACCATGGAGCGCACAATATGGGAGGCCACATTGGAACTCTGCACGCGAGCCAGATAAGGTGTGCGGAACTCCAGATCGAGCGTCAGGTTGTACAGGCGGAAGATATGGCTGATGCCCCCGGCGGTCAACTGGCCCCAAGCAACGTCTGAAGCCGGCAGTCCATCCGCATACTCCATGACGAAAGGATCGATGGCGCCAATCACCATCGCCAGGCCTCCGAGGCTTACCGGTAAATTGGGAGTTCCGGCCGTGACGCCGATGGGAAGGACGGTGACATCGACTTTACCAGCCGGTGCCGCCGGCACTGGAGTCTGGTCGATGGGATAGTTGAACAAGACCGAGCGCGTGAGGGCGAGCTCGGAGGCGTAGGCGGAGGCCAACGATTGTGGATTACCACCGAGGCGTCCATTCACCGCCGCGACCACCATCCCCTCATCGAGCCGGGCGACGCCCGCGTTCACCGGATTAAACAGAGGGTCGCTTTCCTGTGAAAAATTGACGTTTACACCGGCCGTCGGGAGCATGCCGGCCGCGAAGGCTTGCGCGGTCTCGACGATCAGTGGAGTCCCGGTGGCTCGGAAGTAAACGAAGGCGGCGTCGGCGGGGTCCTTGCCAGTCAGCAGTCCCTCCTGAGTGAGCCGGAGACGGAAGTAGCTGCCGAGGATCGCCTCATTGCGGCGGCCGTTCGGAGTCAGAACGGAAATACCCGAAACGCTGAACTGCGGGAATGGTTGTACGGAGAAGTTGTTGAGAGCGGCGTTGGGGAGAGCGGGAGTTCGCACGCCATGACGGCCGAAGATGATCACCTGCTTGAGTTGCGTATCGTCGGCGGGCTGCGCCGCGAGGAAGGGCGCGCACAGAAAAGCTAGAGCGACGACCCGGAGGGAATGAATCTTCATGTCATCAACAGAGTTCTACATGCGGGATTTTGTTCTCACGAAGCTCAGTTAATCAAGTCGGCGGATTGCGAGTCGATCGCGCCGTTCACCAGCTTCACGAAATTCGCGAGAGGGCAGTCGAGAGTGGCACTGCCGTCACTGCAGCCGGGGATGAACACCGGAGCGCTGGCCGGCGGCGTGGCGAGTGTCAGGGCCGTTTGATTGCGCAGCTGGTCCAAAGTTTGCGCAACGTAAGAGGCTCGAACGATATACTCCCCGGTGCTCTGCGACTGGCGAAGTTCGAACACCAGGGCGCCGCCCGGAGCGCAGTAGTCCGGCTGGTAACCCGGCAGCATCCAGTCGAGGTGAGCAGGCTGGCGAGTGCGGAGATATTGGTGTCCGACGCGACCAGCAGGATAACTTTGGTCGACGGATTTCCCAGCGAGCCCGTCGTCGCATGCCCGGTGGCGGCCTGAACCATGGAGCGCACCACGTGTGAAGCCAGATTGGAACTCTCCAGCTGAGCCAGATAGGGCGTGCGGCATTCCAGATCGAGAATCAGGTTGTACAAACGCAAGATCTGACTGATGCCGGCGGCGGTCAACTGGCCCCAACCGACCTGAGAAGCCGGCAGCCCCTCCGCGTATTCCATGACGAAAGGATCGACGGCAGCGGTAAGCGCGGTCAGACCTCCGATGGTTACCGGCAAACCGGCAGTCACGTTGATGGGGACGGCGGTAACGTCGACCTTACCTGCCGGAGTCGCGGGCAACTGAGTCTCGTTCGCGGCGTAGCCGAACAATAGCGAACGCGTGAGAGCGTACTCCGGCGTAGGCAGCCGCGAGGGACTGTGGATTGCCGCCGAGACGTCCTGTCACGGCCGCGACGGCCATTTGCTGATCGAGCTGAGCGACTCCGGCGCCCATCGGATCGAACAGAGGGTCGCTGCCCTGTTGGTAGGAGATGACATTTACCTTGGCTGCCGGGAGCAGGCCGGCCGCGAAAGCATTCGCGCTGGCGATGGTCCGCTCGAGCACGTTGGCCCGGAAATATACAAGGTTGGCGTCGGCCGCGTCATGGCCGGTCAGCAGCCCCTGCTCGGTAAGCCAGAGACGGTAATAGCCGCCGAGGATCGACTCAAGCGCGGCGCCTTTGGCGGTCAGGATGCCGGGCGCGATGCCGAAGTCCGGGTACGGTTCGACGGAGAAGGTGTTAAGGAGGCTGTTAGGCGCGACAGGAGATCGCACATTATGACGGCCGAAGATAATCACCTGCTTGATTTGCGTATTATCGACGGCCTGAGCCGCGAGACCGGAAATGCAGTACAGAGCTAACGCCACGAGGCGCGCGGAATGAATCTTCATGTTTCACAATGCGAGTGCCGGAGGCCGGGTTTTCCTCTCAGGGGTCAATCTCGCTGCCTTAGGAGCTTGTTGAAAAACGGGGACAGGGCGCCATTTTTCAACAAGCTGTCAGATGTCATCGCAGTGTCCCCCGGCGGCCATGCGCTTCTCGGTCGCCGGCCGGGTGGAAATCGCGGCATATTCTTCTTGATAGGCGCGCAGAAACTCGTCACACAGGGAACATTCGGGCGGGAGCTGGAACCATCGTGAGAAACACTTTTTGACATTCTCCGGGCTCAGCTCTTCACATGTCCAGGCAACCGCACGAGCGACAATTCGCGGCGGCGCCATTAGATCCGCCAGGAGCCGGCGTGACTGCGCATCATCCTTCATGAACGACGCTAAGTCGATGAGCGGCGTGTCCAGCAGATGCTGGGGCTCGTAATTTTCCTTGGACCATTTACACTCCGTTAGCTGAAGGCCCACCTGATACCCGGTCTGATTGAAGACGCAGTATCTGACCTCTCCGCGAAACCGGCAACCCGAGCAATCGAGGACCATCTTCGCGCCCGCGGGCACCGCCTGTTCCATCTCCAGACACGCCCCCGAAGGCGAAATATCCTCCAGATTTGCCACCATCGTCTGACCTAGATTTTCCAGCTCGGCCGTTACCAGGTCGGAGCACATAAAGCGCTGTTCCGCACGTCGTTCGTTCATTGAGGCATTTCTCCTAGTGGTTTCCGATTACCACGTAAGCTAGGAATCGGGATCAATGTGGGAAGACTTTAGGAAAATCTGCCTGATTGGGAGATATTTTTTTTAACGGACCCGAGTCACTCGTGCCGCAGCGCAATCATTGGGTCGATGCGAGCCGCTCTTCTGGCAGGAAAGTAGGCAGCTGATAGCGCAACTACGACCAACAGGAGCGAGACGGCAATGAAGACGGAAGAGTCGGTGGCCCCGATTCCGTAAAGCAATTTGGACAGGAAACGGGTCAGCTAGAGTGCCCCGATGGCGCCGGCCACTACGCCGGTGGCCGTCAATTTCATCGCTTCCCTCAGAACCATGGCGGAAACCTGATCTCTGGTGGCGCCCAGCGCCGTCCTGATCCCGATCTCTCTGGTTCGCGCCTGGACCGAATACGCCAGGACTCCGAACAGCCCGACCGCGGCCAGGCACGCGGCACACGCTGCAAAGATGGCCAGCAGCAGCATCTGGAAACGGCGCGTTGCCAGGGAGACCGACAGCAGCTCGCTCATGGTGCGAATGCGGTACACCGGTTGATCGGCATCGATCGAAGCGACGGCGGCACGCACCGCGGCCCAAAGCGGCGGCGGCCATTTGGCTTCGTTCATCCTGCCGCAGCACCAGGTCCATCTGGGCCACATGGTAGCCCTGAGGATAGTGCATATAGATGTAGTCGTTGGGCGTCGAGTCGAGTGCGGGACGCACATCGGCAGCGACGCCGACGATCTCCGCCCGGATTCCCTCGGGCGGCCCGAAATGGATGCTCAACCGCTTTCCAGTCGCTCTTTCATTGGGCCAGTACTTGCGCGCCATGCTCTGGCTGATAATAGCGACCGGGGGCGCGTCTCTACGATCGGTCTCCGTGAATGCACGCACTTCGACCAACCCGATGCGCATGGCCGCAAAATATCCGGCGTCAATGCGGCGGATGTCTGCCTTGACCGGCTGGCCCGGCGGTTGTTCGGGCCGTCCCTCAATGGCCGATGCCGCGAAGCCGAGCACCCACACGTCGATATGAATCTCCGCCGCACGAGGGATCTCATCGGGGGCCAGCCGCAGCAACGCGCGCACGCCCCATTCGGCAAAGCACAACCCCGCGGCGGCAACCGGCGTTACCGCCGAAACGTTCCATCCACAAGCTGTAGCTGAGGACGGCGACGGGTTGAGCGGCGGCCGAATCGTCGGACGGAACCAACAGCCGCCCCATCGCGGGACGGACATCCAGTGCGGACAAGAGTCCGGCTGACACCATGCCGCCGGTGACGCGGTCGGGCACGGTTCCCCCGGTAAGATTGAAGCTGTCGGTGGTGAACGCTCCCACCTGGTCGAAGCTGCGGTTCTGTTCGCGGAGATCGAGGTAATTCCCTGGCGAGAAGCCGAAGCAACCAGGCGGCCGGCCGGAAAAGTTGAAGTTGGGATTCGTCTCCCACGCGGTGACCAACCGGTCCGGATCGCGATATGGCAGCGGCCGGAGAATCACACCGTTTACCACTCCACGCTATGATTTCGCTAATACTACTCGCTAACAGTGCCGGTGTCCAGGCCCTTTTCCAGTGGATATTGTCGTCGCCATTTTTGGCTGAGATAAGCTGTAGCTAATGCCGGCGCCCGCCGCTCCCTTTCGCCCCGCCGCTTCGCATGGCGTCTGCATTTCCATAGCAATCGCGGCGGTTCTCCTCGTTTTGGTTTGGACCACACTCCGCATCCACTATGTTTTTGGCGGAAACTGGACCGCTTTGTTCTGCACCGGCGCGGAATCCCCGGTTCCGCCCGAACTCGAGGCTGACACCTATCGTTTTCCCGGCACTGGTGGCTACGACGGCCTGATGTACCGTTACCTGGCGCACGATCCATTTCTGCAAAAGGGTTACACGCGCTATATGGACGGGCCCCGATTGCGTGTTCGCCGAATCCTGGTTCCGCTCGCGGCCTGGCTTTTGGGATTTGGCCAGCGCGCATGGATCGACGGCGCGTACGTTGCCGTCGAGATGATCTTTCTGGGATTGGGCGTGTATTGGTGCGCGCGGCTGCTCGAGCGCCGGGGGCGTTCCGCAGTGTGGGGATTATTGTTTGTGGCCGTGCCGGGCACACTGGCCTCCTTCGACCGCATGCTGCTCGACGGACCGCTCACGGCATTGTTTGCCGGGTTTCTCCTGTACTCCGAAGAACAGCGCTGGACCCGGGTATGGGTGATCGCCATGCTGGCCGCTCTCACGCGCGAGACCGGGTTGCTTCTGATCGCCTCTCTGGTCGCGCATCAGTTGTTACGTCGCGACTGGCGCCGGGCCGCCTGGTTTGCTTCGAGCGCCGGCCCGGCGCTCGCATGGTACGCTTACCTGGCCACTCGCCTGCCGACCGTGCCCGTGCAGATCTTTAGCTTCCCGGCGTGGGGTCTTTTTCAGCGTTTATTTGTATTTCGCTCGTTTCCGGATCCGCGAGTGCAATGGCTGGTGCGCGTGACTGACGTTTTGGCCGTGCTCGGGCTGGGTTTGAGCATCGTGCTGGCCGTACGTTGGATTCAGAAGCGCGGCTGCACGCCCGTAACGCTCTCCGTGGGCTTCTTCGCCGCCCTTGCGTTGGTGCTCGGTTCGTCCGCGTACATGATTGAAGCGTATGGCTTCGGCCGGCCAGTGTCGCCGCTGCTGTTGTGGGTGATGATCGAAGCAGCTTCCAGCAGTCAGTGGGCTGCCTTGGCGCCGCCATTGCTGGTGACTCTCAGTGTCAGCGTAGCGTTCGGCAGCCCGCTGGTGAAGGTCATCAGCGGTCTGCTGAGCCGGTAACGAAACCGGGGGAGGGAGGGGCATCCGGCGGAGAGGATGGCAGGTTGTGAGAAAATCTACGCCAGAAGTCCGGCAAATCCCGGCTTTCCAAACTCGACTTCGTTCGTCGGAAGACTTATCGAGGCATTTGATGGGAACCTTACTGCAAGACATTCGCTACGGCCTTCGGGTGCTGGCCAAAAATCCGGGATTCGCAGCGGTTGCAGTACTGACGCTGGCATTGGGCATTGGGGTCAACTCGGCCATTTTTAGCCTGGTGGATGCGGTGATCCTGAGGCCGCTGCCTTATCCGGATCCCGAACAACTGGTGGGGCTGGGGCAGTGGCGG
>CAZKVF010000435.1:0-13371 GCA_964556085.1 uncultured Solibacteraceae bacterium | reverse complement strand
GTTGTCCTTGTATTTGCGAAGAAGATTCCGCGCGATGATGAGCCGCTGCAATTCATTGGTGCCACCGCCTATCACGCAGAGCGGTGCATCGCGGTAGTAACGTTCCACGGGAAAATCCTTCGAGTAGCCGTTCGCTCCCAGGATCCGCATGGCCTCGAGCGATACTTCGGCGGCGGTTTCGGTGGCAAAAAGTTTGGCCATGCCGGCCTCCAGATCGCAGCGCTCGCCGCGGTCTCTTTTTTCAGCCGCCGAATAGATCAGCAGCCGGGAAGCTTCGATTTTCGTCGCCATATCGGCCAGCTTGTTCTGGATGGTCTGCCGGTTGGCAATCGGCTCCCCGAAAGTCACCCGCCGCTGCGCGTAGCGGATGGCTTCTTCAAACGCGGCTCGCGCGATGCCCAGACCGCGCGCGGCGACATTCAGCCGCTCGGCTTCCAATCCGGTCATCACGTGTTTGAATCCATGGCCTTCCAGGCCGCCCACCAGGTTTTCCGCCGGTACCGGGAAATTGTCGAAGTGCAACTCGCAGGTTTCGACACCCTTGTATCCGAGCTTGTCGATGTCGCGGCTGACGTTCAGGCCGGGCGCGCCCTTTTCGAAAATAAATGCGCTCATGCCGCGATGCGCGGGCTGGGCCTTCGGATCGCTCTTGGCCAGTAATAGAAAAGTGTTGCCGTGGCGCGCATTCGTGATCCACAGCTTCGAGCCATTAATGCGATAGACGGCCCCCTCGCGCGTAGCCGTCGTGCTGATGTTCTGCAGATCGGTTCCGGCATTTGATTCGGTCAGGCAGATGCCGCCTCGTTTTTCTCCCGAGGCCATGGCCGGAAGAAAACGCTGCCTCTGCTCTTCGGTTCCAAAGCGCACCACCACATCGCACATTACCGAGTTGCTTCCAATCACACCAGCCAGGCCCAACCATCCGCGCGAAATCTCTTCGAAAACCATGGCGAACGTCGTGGTATCGACACCCGCGCCGCCGAATTCTTCGGGGATATTCAAGCCAAAGAGGCCGATTTCCTGCATCTGCCGCACGAGCTCATGCGGGTACTCGTTGCGGTGGTCGAGTTCGGAAGCGACCGGAATGACTTCCCGCTCTACGAACTTCCTTACCGTACTGATAATGAGTTCCTGCTCGACACTCAGCCCTGGCACTCTGTTTCCCCCTCGCAGATTCCGCAACGCAGCAAATCATCGATTTCGGCATCATGATAACCGGCTTCTCGAAGGACGGCCCAGGTGTGCTGTCCGACAGCGTGGGGTGGACCTTGAATCGCAGCCGGTGTCAGCGAAAAGCCAAGCGGCAAGCGGGGCAGCAGCGCACTTCCCTGCCCCTGGAGTTCGATCGGTTCCAGTTGGCCAAGAGCCGCTAACTGCGCGTCCGCGATCACCTGGTCCGCCGTTTGTACCGGATCGCAGGCGACGTCATGCCGGTCCAACACTTCCGTCCAGTGAGAGACCGGATGGCTTGCCAGCACGCCGGAAATACACGCATCCAGCTCCGGGGTATTGCGCACACGATCCCTATTGGTTCGGAACCGCGGATCGTCGCCCCACCGCGGCTTGTCGAGAGCTTGGGCCAGGCGACTGAAGGCCTGGTCGCTCGAGATGCCGATCATGATCGCTCCATCCGCAGCCTGGTAGGCTCCGTAGGGCGCGAATGCGGTGTGTTTCGACCCTTGCGGCTTGGGATTCACGCCCGCGAATTGCCGGTATAGGAGGTGATACGACATGAGCATGATCCCGCTCTGAAACAGCGACGAATCGACCCGCTGACCTTTTCCCGAGCGCTGTTTCTCCAATAGCGCGGCGACCACCCCCAGCGCGGTCCACACGCCCGTGCCCAAATCGAGAATCGAAACGCCCGAGCGGACGGGCATTTCGTCGCCATTGCCGGTGACGCTCATGATGCCGGTACGAGCCTGCAGGACGGCGTCGTAGCCGGGCCGACTGTAATCCGGCCCTGTGGGCCCGTAGGCGGAGAGGCAGGCATAAATGATATCGGGCTTGCGAGCGCACACTGCCGGCTCGTCAAGCCCCAGCGCAGCCGCTTTGCCGCCTCGGAAATTTTCCAGGAAAACGTCACACGTAGCGGCGATGCGGAGCACAGCCTCGCGGCCGGCCGGTTTGCGAATGTCCACGGCAATGGACCGCTTGCCGCGATTCAAAGTAGTGAAATAAGCTCCCCACGGCCCTCGGTGCGGTCCCATGGCGCGCCCGTCTTCGCCGCTGCCCGGCCGCTCGACTTTGATTACATCGGCGCCGAGATCGGCCAGAACCATGCTGGCGGCCGGACCCGCTACGATTGTGCACAGATCCAGCACCCGAATGCCGCTAAGAACGCCCGGCATAGCCCTAATCGTCGTCCGCTGACGGAAGGGGCGAGTCGGGATCGGAGGGGTTGCGGAAACGATATCCGACCCACGGTTCGGTGAGGATGTATTCCGGCTTTGCTGAATCGTCTTCGATTTTTTTCCGCAGCGCCTTGACGTAGGAGCGAAGATACTCCAGCTCGTTGCCGTACTCAGGTCCCCATAGGGCGCGCAGCAGTCGCGTATGGGTCAAAGGAACGTCCCGATTCTGCATGAGATAGACGAGCAGCTCGAATTCTTTTGGCGAAAGATGGACGAGGCTTCCTCCGCGCCACATCAGACGCCGTTTAATATCCACTTCGAGATTCCCCGCTTTCAGTACCTCCGGCTGTGCCGATTCGGCCCCTTGGGTACGCCGCTGGACGGCGCGAAGACGAGCGACCAATTCGCGAAGCCGGAACGGCTTGGTGACGTAATCGTCCGCGCCGGCTTCCAGGGCATGGACTTTGTCGTTTTCCGAATCGCGGACTGTGACCATGATGATTCCAACCCGGGGTGCAAAACTGCGTATTTTGCGGCAGGTATCAATGCCTCCGGCTCCGGGCATATTGATGTCCAATAGCACCAGGTCGAAGGCCTGCTGCTGCACCACACCGAGGGCCTCTTCGCCGCTTCTGGCCTCGACCACTGCGAACCCGCTGGCAGCCAGGGATGTGCGCAGGGTTTTTCGCAGGGACGGTTCGTCATCCACGACGAGCACGTTAGGCGACTGTGACGACATGCTCTCGCGTGCCTTTCAGGTTAGGAATGGTCAGGCGGAAACTGACATGGTCATCGCCTAGTTTCTGCGGAGTGAAATCGAGCGCGCCGCCGTGGGCTAAAGCGATCTTGCGGGCGACGTACAGGCCCAGTCCGGAACCGGGCGTCAGACGAGCGGCGCTACCGCGGTAGAAGCGGTCGAAAATGCGGTGCTGCTCGCGCGGCGGAATGGAGCCGCCCGTATTCGATACGCAAATCTCTATATTGTCTTCCCGGTCCTGTAATTGGACGGTCACTGTAGAACCCGGCGGCGAGTACTTGCAGGCATTCTCGAGCAACTGAGTGAGGGCGAGCCGGAGGAGCTCCTGATCGGCCTTCACCTCGGGCGAGCCCGGCGGCTTAAGGAAGAGGATGCGGCGGTCGGGCGAGCGGCGAGCAAACTGATTGGTGAGCCGTTCCACTAGAGGAATGAGCTCCAGAGTTTCCATACGCGGCTTAACCTCCTCGCGCTCGACTCGGGCCATACGCAGCAGGCGGGAAGCCAGAGTGCCGAGACGGGACGCCTCAGACTCTACTGTCTCCATCATTTCCACCTGTGCGGGCAGCAAAGGACCCGCTTCGCGGAGGCCGCCGGCGGCCGCCAGAATGGTAGCAAGCGGTGTCTTGAACTCATGGGCGAGGGCATCCAGAATCGCGGCCCGGTACTCCTCCGCCTGGGCTGCGGCAGCGGCATCGCTGGCCGCGCGGAGGGCGTGAGCCCGTTCCAGCAGGGCGGCAGCCAGGGCGGCCAAAGGGTCGGCAATCACCTCTGCATCCTCAAGCCCTTCAAAGCCAATGCATCCGATGGTCTTGCCAGCAACCAGCAAACGGCGGACGGTGATCTCCTTAAGAGGATCGGCAACGTTCTCCCCGGCAAGGTACGCCTGGCGGGTTTTTCCCGCGAGATCTCCGAGCGATACGCCGGCCAAATGTAGCTGAGCAGTGTCGCCGTCCATAATGGACACCGCAATCATTCCAAATACACTGCGAAATCTTTCCAGGAATCTCGTTCCGATTTCCGGCTGCGGTTCCATCGCCAGGAGTTGTTGGGCAAGACGGTACAGGCGGGCGAGCCGCTGCTCCTGAAGGCGGGCGGATTCCGCTTCGGCACTGACCCTGGAGACCAGCCTGGTTACGACCAGCGAAGCGGTCAGAAACGCCAGCAGCGCAACCACGTCCTCGCCGCGCGCGATGGCGAACGAATTACGTGGATCGATGAAGAAATACTCCAGGCAGCCGACAGCTGCCAACGACACCAGGACGGAGGACGCAAAGGAACCGGTCAAGGACTGCAACAGAACCACAACCAGGAACAGCAAACTGGCTACAGCGAAACTGGCGTGGAGAGTCCAATTGCAAGCAGTAACGAGCACGATTCCGAGCGTGCCAAGCGCCCCCCGGCGCAGAGTCGTCCAAATTCCCGCCAGGAATCGTGATCCCCGCATCGATGCCATATCTCATAGTAACGCCCTGCCGAGAGGCACTTGCGAGCCGGGACGGGACATTAGGGCTTCCGGATTATCGCGAGTAATAGCCGTTGCGGGCGTAAACGTTGAGGTGCGGCAAATCCAACTTAACGCGTAAGCGGTGCCACTTCCCGGGGTCTCCGGCGGCGGCCGGCTGATAGCCGATCACGTATTGACTTCGGATTGCCTGACCTGCCTTCGTCGCGGCATCGCCGGCGCCTTCGCGTCGCACGCGGAAATGAAGCCCGCCGCTCTTGTCCGCGAGATCTTCGAGCAAGCTGCGCCCCTGGTTCTGCTCTCCGTTATCCCAGGGTTTTCGGATCATGGCCGGGCGCACCGGAAATGTACCGTCCGGGATGCCATCCGTGATGACGGCATAGATCTGAACATCGGCTTCGATGGCCGCGCGCATCAGCTCGCTCTTCGAATAGCGGCTGTGGTTGTCCATGCCATCGGACAGAATCAACAGCGCTCGCCGCGGCAGCCCGGCATTGCGCATGCGAGTCAGAGCGAGGTAGACAGTGTCGATGAGGGCTGTGGCTCCCCCGGGTCTGGCTGAATCAATGCTTCTTTCGAGGGAGGCAAGATTCTTTGTGAAACCGCTAATCGGTTCGGGATTTGTGGAGACGGTCAGCAAGAGGAATTCATCGTCCGAGTTGGCGGTCCCGAGGAACGAGCGCGTCACTTCCTTTGCGGTCTGGAGTGAGTCGCGCATACTTCCACTGATATCCAACACGAGGCCGACCGAACACGGCGCATCGGCAGTAGAGAAGGAAACGATCTGCTGACTCGCCTGGTCGTCGAGCACAGTGAAGTTATCCTGGCTCAGACCTTGGATGGTTTTCCCGGAGTGATCAGTCACCGTCACGGGTACAAGCACTAACTGCGTGTCGGCGCGAAATTTCGGAAGGAATGCGGTGGTTTGAGCAAAAGTAATCGGGCACGTCAGGACTGCCATTAAGGACCACCCGACAAGATACGAAAAGCGACTTAGCGTCATGTTCACCTGCGGAGCCACTGACGCCAGTTTCAGTTGGAACTCATGAATAAGTCATGAATGCAGCGTTGAATCCGCGGGCCCTTTGTTTTCATGAGTTTTTCATTTCTAAACTTTTCATGCCTTTTTCACGATTCGCATGGACAATCGAACGATAAGACGTAGTTCCGGTTCCCTGTCCTGAATCGGGTCTTGCGACCAAACGAGGGTATTCGCGACAGGTGCCGAAGATAATCCAGACAGTGCGCCAAGCGGGGTACGGCATGACGGCAGCCGCCGTCGTTACGGCGTTGTGTTTTCCGCTGCACGTTGAGTTTCCGGTCGTAGGCTGCCTGTTTCTTTTGGTAGTCGTTCTACAATCGACGTTCAGTACTTTCGCGGCGTCAGCAGTCGTTTCCGTAGTAACGATCGCTTGCCTGGACTATTTTTTCGTTCCCCCGGTCTTCACACTGCGGATTAGCCGGCCTCTCGATGGTGTAGCGTTACTGACCTTCCTGGTTACGGGCCTCGTGATTACCCGGCTGGCGTCCCGCGCCCGGGAAGAAGCCCGGAACGCCGAGGCCAGCCGGAGCGACTTGGCGCGGTTATATGACTTGGCCTCGCAACTGGTGTCGGTGGGGCCGGATGTGGCCGTCAAGCGCGAATACCTGGGCCTTTTTCGGGATGTTTTCCACCTCCGCGCAGTCTGCCTGTTTGATGGAGCCGCGGGGGCGAGCAAGTGCCATGGCGAGTCGCGACAAGACCTTACAGAACTGACCAAGCAGGCTTACATCACGGATCGTGACTATGATCGCGACGATGCGAGCATCGCCGTCCGCTGCTTTCGCGCAGGAGGAAAAGCGATCGGCGCGGTAGGATTCGAAGGTCTCGAAGAGGCCGGTTCGATGGCAGGGCCGCTCTCGATGCTGGCGGCGGCGATGGTGCAGCGGGCCCACTCTTTTCAGCACGCGAGTGAGGCGGCGGCAGCCACCCAGGTCGAAGTGCTCCGTTCCGCGATTCTGGATGCTTTCGCTCACCAGTTCAAGACGCCGCTCGCCGCGATTCTTGCGGCAGCCGGAAGTTTGCGGGAGACCGGCCATTTGGCGGCGCAGCAGGAAGAGATGGTGGAAACCATAGAGACTCAAACCGTGGGGCTCGGACACCTCACTACCAGACTGTTGCGCATGGCGCGGCTCGACCGGGATGAGATCAAACCGAGACTGCAGCGGACGGACCTGGCAGCAGTGATCCGGCGAATCGCCCGTCAATATACGGATCCAGCGAACGGGCACGAACTGATTCTGAAACTCGGGGACGGACCCGTGGAGGTCATGTCGGATCCCGACCTGCTGGGCCTGGCGATCGCGCAACTGCTGGATAACGCTTTTCGCTACTCGCCGCCAGGGACGACGATTACCGCGCTGGCCGCTTTCGAAGATGGCGCTGCGACGGTTCGCGTGAGCAATCAAGGGATGCCCATTCTGCCGGAAGAACGGAGCCGCATTTTCGATCGTTTCTATCGCGGCGCCGCCGGTCATCAGGTATCAGGCACCGGGCTCGGTCTGTATGTGGCCAGAAAAATCGTGGTCGCACACGGGGGAAGCCTGGAACTGGATACCCGTCATCGAGACGGCCAGGACACGACATTTTGCTTGCGATTACCGACTGTTAGAGAAGAGGCGAGACAGCATGAGCTTAAAGCCAGTTAGAGTCCTGGTCGTGGATAATGACGCGGCGATGCGACGCGCCCTTCGCGGCTCCCTGGCGGCGCAAGGTTACCTGATCACTGAGGCCCGAAGCGGAGAAGAAGCCTTGGAGGAGATGGGGCAGCGGCCGGCGGATCTCGTTCTGCTCGACATCGAAATGCCGGGCATCGGCGGGATGGAGACGTGCCGCCGGCTTCGCGCCATTGCGCCGAAGGCCGGCGTCGTCATGGTTACGATTTGCGACTCCGAGGAAGACAAGATCCGGGCGTTGGAAGCCGGCGCCGACGACTACGTGACCAAGCCCTTTAGTGTTCGGGAACTGCTGGCGCGATTGCGAGCAGTCAGCCGGCGCCTGGGCGTGGGTCAGGCTGGGGGCACTGCCGTGCTTAAGGTTGGGGAACTCGAGTTGGACGTTGATCGCCGCATTCTGCGCCGGGCGGGCGAGGAAGTGCATCTCTCTCCCACCGAATTCAGCCTCCTTTCCTATTTGATGCAGCACGCGAATACCGCAATCGAGCACGGGAAGTTGCTGCGCGCTATCTGGGGACCGGAATACGGGAGTGAGCTGGAGTATCTGCGGACTTACATCAAGCGACTGCGAAAGAAGATCGAGCACGATGCCATCAATCCGGAATATCTGCTGACCGTGCCTTGGCTGGGGTACCGATTTTGCAATCCGTCGGAGGCTGGGGTTTCGATAGCTGCCGTGGAAGCGCGCTCCGCGATGACGGAATGAGGGCCTTAACGAAACGCCGGCTTTTTATGCCTTTTTCATATGTTCTTCTCGATAATCAGGCGGAAGACGGCGCCGCAATGGAAGTCGCACAGATGGGCCTGCGCCGCCTGCGGGCGGCTATTCAGAACCAGGAGATTTCCTTCCCGTCACAGGTGCCGGTCTTTCCCTGCCAGTCGAGATCAGAAATTCAATGGCGCCTCGTGGAGCTTTATTTTATTCGGAATTGGTCCTGTACGAACCTGGGCCAACGGTATGGCGTAACGATGGAACGTGTCCGCCAATTGATTTCACAATGGGTGCAGCGCGCCGCCATGCTGGGCTACCTGCAGCAGATTCCCGGCGCGGACAGGGTTGACACGGGCCCAGAGAGGCGGGACGGCATGGACCTGGCGATTGAGGCCTCCATCGCGGCGGCCGAGTTGAAAGTCAGTTCTCTGGCGATGGCCGTTTCCGACCAGCGCTAATCTTGACGAACGCCTCACCACCGGCCGCGTCGCAGTCGAAGCCTATAAGCTTGATGAAAAACGCGAGAGCGTTGCTTTTGCACGAGGACAACACCGATTCCGGATTGCTTCGCACCGTATTAGCGAGTGAGGGATGCGAAGTGGAGGAGGGCCCGCTCAACCTTCACAAATCCACACCTGCGAACGGCTACCGCATTGTTGTGTTTGACATTCAACGCCTCTCCGCACGGCTCTTGGAGGTCATTCGCGAATGGCGAGACGGCGCCTCCGAGACTATGTTCCTCGTGGCTGGCGGCCGGGCTGCCCAAGCCAGCCGGATCGCCGTGCTTGAGACTGGAGTAGACGCATATCTCACTAAACCTTTGGCGGTGGGCGAATTGCGGGCCCGAATCCGGGCCGCGCTGCGCCGCTTTCAGTCTCACGATTCCCGCTTGCGGTGTTTTCCGCTAGGCTCCGGCACTATCGATCTGGAAGCCCGGATGATTCGCGGTTCAGACCGCGACACGCGCCTGACCCCGACGGAGTGCGTGATCCTCGAGCAACTTGCGTTGCATATGAACCAGACTGTGCCCTCCATGGAGTTGGTGAAGACACTATGGGGGTCCGACCCGCAAAAAGGGGTTCATTCTCTGCGCCTGTTTATCCGCAAGCTCCGCAACAAGCTGGAACCGGACCCTGCCCATCCGCGGTATCTTGTCACTGAGCCGACGATTGGCTATCGCCTTCAGGTCGCCCCGGAACTTGTCGCCAAATCCCTGGATCACTAAGATCAAGTTTTTTTATAGCGTTCCCCTTCAGCCGTTCATGACTTTTTCATATCTCTAACCCCATACTGTTTAAAACAACGGAGGGCTGCTGGGGTTCAAGTCGGAAAGCGACCACTAAGAATTCCAGCCATTGCAAGCTAATCCGTAACTCGCGCGGTCAAAGCGCGCATTGACGCCAAACCCAAGTCAGGTTGGTCCGCCGGTCTTACTTCGTCGTGACATTACCGGCATAAGCAAGAACCGTAACTCGGGGTCCGATTCTAGCTATTGCCAAACCAAAGGAAGGAAAGGCATGCAAACCAACTTAGTCACGCGAAGTGTGTTGATCGCAGCGGTACTCCCAGCGCTTGGAGGATGGATCGCGCGCGCACAGACGGCACCGGCACAACCGACTGCAGAACAGAGGACCACAGACGAGGTCATCAAGGAACTCGATGCGCTGAAAAAGCGCGTTGAGACACTGCAAACCGAGCTTAAGAACAAAACGGAGGCCCCACAAGCGCCGGAAGTAAAGTCAGAAGCGGCGCCTGAAGTTACAAAGCCGGAATCATTGCCGCGGCGCAGTATCGTCGAGGTGGAACCGGATGTTTCGGCGCCGCGTAAACCTATAGCCGCCGAGGAGCGGAAAACGGTGCCGATCGCCGATCTTCGGCCCCCGTACGCCGGTCCCCTGGAAGCACAAGCGACGCCGCCGGCAACACCGGGTCAGGCTCCCCAGGAAGCGCCGCCTCCCGCCGTAGATTTGCAGACACCGTTCGCCTACGCGGACTACACCTGGATGAACGCGGTTCCGCGCAACCACGATGCAGTTCTCGATGGCAAGTACTTCTCAGGCGAGTTCCGCGTGGACACGAACTACATTTATGACTGGCACCGCCCGATCGACCACACTCTCATCGGAACCACGGAAGGCGAGCGAACCGGTGAACTGGTCATCCAGGCGGTTAATGCCGGCGGCGACTTTCACGCGGGGAATATGCAGGGCCGCCTCCTGATGCAGTTCGGAGCGGTTTCCACGGCGGTGCCGCGTAACGATGGCAGTTATAGCGTGGGCCAGTGGCAGCTTCAAGACGCCTATCGATACCTTACCGATGCGTATGCCGGGTACCACATGAATGTGAACCATGGCCTGAACGTCCAGGCGGGCATCTTCCTGTCGTACATCGGGCTGTTCAGTTACTACACCTTCGATAACTGGGCCTACCAGCCGTCATATGTGTCGTCGAATACGCCGTGGTTCTTTAGCGGCCTGCGGATACAGTATTTTCCGACCAATAAGCTGAAAATCGAGCCCTGGTTCATCAACGGGTGGCAGACCTACGCCAAGTATAACGGCCGGCATGGAATTGGAGGCCAGATCCTGTGGCGGCCGACTCCCAACCTAGACTTTGTGTTCAACACCTACACTCTCGGCCGTGATGTCCTGGGTAATCCCCAACGTTCCCGCTATCACGAAGACGACAGCCTGGAATGGAAATACTATGAAAACCCCAACAAAACGATGCACCGGATGGCAATGTCGCTGACTTGGGATTTTGGGTGCGAAACCGGCGGCGGCGTAGTTTGCAAGGGCGGAAATGCCGCCACTCCCGCGCAAAACTTCCTCGGCGTTATGGCGTATCAGCGCTTCTGGTTCGCTCATGACAAGTTCGGCGCAACGCTCGGTGGCGGTGTGATGAACAACCCCGGCCGCTACCTGGTTCTTTTGCCGCCCATCAATGGCGCGACCGCTACCACGGGAACACCGTACTTCACGGAGAACCCGGGCGACAAATTCAGGGCCTACGACTTTCAGCTCACCTTCGACTATATGCCCAGCCAGTGGGTCACGTGGCGAGTGGAATTCACGCAGCGCGGCGCTAACGTTCCGTACTTCACCGGTCCGGGCGGAATCACTCCGCAAGTAACTCCTGGAACTTACGTAAATACGGGCGACCCCACGGCGATTATCCCGGGATTCTCACCGGATCTCCGTAAACATGAGAACCGTCTCCTGTTCTCTCTGTTGGTGAAGCTCTAGAACTCCTGGAGATAGCCCGGCGATAATCCGAGGATGGATGAATCGCCGGGTGAACTGACCTGCATTAGCGAGGTAAGACCTTATGTGGCGAAACGTTTCATGTATCGTAGTAGCTTCCGCGGTGTTGCTGTTTGCTGCGGATCCTCCCTGGAGCAATAAGGAGATTTCGGTATGGAGCGAGGACGACGCCGTGCAGGTGCTCACCAGATCTCCGTGGGTCGCGGCGGCAACCGTAACCATACTGCCCGCCCGCAGTGAAGCCCAGTCGCGCGACGCCGGCCGGATGGGGGGCGGTAGAGGGGCCGGTCTGGAAGCACTCGATCCTTCGATCCTCATGGGCTTTGGCAAAGCGAGCAAGGGTTTCGCTTCGACAATCGAGAAGCGCAGGACGTTAACCGTCCGGTGGGAAAGCGCTCTGCCAATTCGCAGCGCTGAAAAGAAGGCCGGCGAAGATCCCCCTACCTGGGAGGGCGATTACTATGCGATTTCCGTCTACGGTGTTCCGGGTTTGGAGGACCGGCGCACTCTTCCTGTTGAGCTGACCAAAGGCGCTTTTTTGAAGCGCTGGGGGAAGAAGGATGTGAAACCCGCGCGCGTCGAAGTCATCCTGACGGACGAAAAGCTGGCTACGCTGGTCTATCTGTTTCCGCGGTCCGAGCAAATCACCAGGCAGGATCGCCAGATATGGTTCACAGCACAGATCGGCCAGCTATTTCTGGAGCAGGCCTTCGATGCCGGGGAGATGCAACTCCACGGCAAGTTGGAATTGTGAACACTGCGTGCTTTCGACCTTCAGGTTATGAATGCGGCCTTGAGCTGTCTCTGATCCTCCATTGGATGTTCCCACTCGCCCCACGGCGTCTGTGATGTCGTGGGGCCCTTTTTTAGACCCTGCCATTAGTCCCTCCGCTCGACACACTATGCTCCGGGCCTTTGGTTATCGAGCCCATAAGCGATTTTCATAGGCACGTTCATGCTTTTTTTATGGCCCCTTCCGCATACTGTTTTTGATCGGGTGAGAACCGCCCGACTGGGTGCCGGCACGGCTACGGGGGTGCCTTCGACTATGTGTGTCGTGCGCTTAATCTGGCGCTTCAGATCTTGGTGTCACTGAAAAGACCTGCTGCCACTTTCGAAGGATAAGAGGGAATGAATCTTCAGTTGGGACTTTACGATGCTCGAGTACTGTTGTTAGCTCTGGCGATGCTCGCCTTTGGGTCAACAAGGGCGGTCCTCGCGCAAGATTCAAGCGGGAGCAGTGAAGCCGTTCCGGCGGAATTGACTGGTTCTGGATCGTTGCACGGGATCACAATCGGTCCCAATGGATCGGCATTGGGGGGCGTGGTAGTTACGATTCACGGCACGGATGGCACTCCGCAAAGACAGCTCGTAACTGCGGAGGATGGCACATTTTTGGTCACCAATTTAAAGCCGGGGCCGTACGCACTTAGCGCAGTCAAGCTTGGTTTCGCCAGCGCTCCTGAATCAAAGGTGGAAATCGCGAAGGATCAAACCGCGGACGCGAAGCTTGCATTGCGTGTAGCTGCAGCACCGGCTATTGCTCCGGTTATGCCGTCGGCCACGGCTGGTAAGGCGGGCGGAAACTTCTTTCATCGATTCTTCAGGGCGTACGCCGACGACTGGAAGGCGTCTTCGGCGTCCAGCGACGAGCCGAAATACCGTGGCTATCCACCGCCTGTTTCCACTCCGCCATTTCCGTTTTCCATATGGCCATACGGCGGCAGCGTAACAATCGGGTATCCGTTCACGCAAGCCGGGCCGCTGATGACTGCCATCTGGAGCGGCTCGCATGGCGATTGGTGGAAAAAGAGCGGCATCCAGGTTTATGGCTGGCTCAATGCCGGCTTTAACTCCAGCACATCAAAGCAAGGCGGGTACTCCACTTATCCGGAGGCATACGCGGAACGCGGCAATACCGTCCAACTCGACCAGGAAGTACTGTACATCGAGCGCCAGCCGGACACGGTTCAGACCGATCACGTGGATTGGGGTTTCCGGATCTCACCTTTGTATGGTCTGGATTATCGCTTCACAACCGGCAAAGGTTACTGGAGTCACCAGCTCTTGGGAAAGAACCAGGAGAACGGCTTCGATGTGCCGATGGC
>CAZKVF010000434.1:0-5380 GCA_964556085.1 uncultured Solibacteraceae bacterium | reverse complement strand
AAGACCATCGGACTCGGCAAATCCAGTAATGCGCCGGATGGCGGAACGGTGGAGGTGTTGGTGTACCCGGAAGGCACGAAAGCTCCGGACGGGAAGACAGGCGCGCAGAAGACCGCGAATTAGGCTGTGTAGCGGGGCGTCGGGGAATGCCGCTGCTAGACCGTTTTGGCTCGCACTTCGTAGTGGCCGGCTCTTGGCTCGATCCTCGATAGAAGCGCCCGTGCTTCCGGCTCGAAAACCGGCCTGCCGTAGTCGGAGCCGGCAAAGGCCTTAACGGCCTCCAGAGAGTCGAACAGGTTTATCACTACAAATTCAGATTCCACGGGACCGTCGGATCGAAGTACATAGCCGCCACGATACCCCTCAGTGCCTCTGAGGTCCGGCAGTACCTTGTTGGTCAGGAGCGTCTCATAAGCATCCGCGTTTTGCGGCGTCGTCCAGCCTCGCCAGTGGCGCGCGATCATAGAATGCCTCCAGGACAGCATACCCTGCCACCTGGTCGGATCGCGCGCCTTCTGAGTTATCCAAAAATTACGCGCCGGGCTTCGCCGTCGGGATTGTTCTTCAACTCGCAGGTGTTGTCGAGAATCATGACTGGCGATTCATTTGCCGTCACGGCCTGCCATTTTGGAAGACCGGGATGATTGGGATCGCCGCCGCGCGCGAACGCGATCCAAGCGTCGGCGGTTTTGGCCGAAAGTTCGCGCGCCTCTTGCGTACCTCCGGTCATCGCCGCGCAGCGATCAGTGTTGTAGAAAACGAACGCAAGTTCGGCGCAATGAAACGCTCGCGGCCGGCCGTCGAGCACCGGGGTCTGCCAGGTGAACCAGTAAAGGTACGCGGGCGCGGCGTTTTGGGCAGCCTTACGCGCCGCCTGCATGACCGCGTTCTGGCGCGTTTGAGCAGCCATGGCCACCGAATAAACGTCGAACGGTTTGGCATTGGGGTAGAGCTTGCGATAAGCCGCATATACTTGCGCGCCTTTGCCGCTATAGCGCTTCTCCAGCCGCTCATTGACCTCCTGTACGGTCATCGATTCGTACTCCGGATGCCCGATGCCGGTGGTGAACTCGTTCAGCACCGTGCCAATGATCATGGGAACGTTCGCCGACTGCGCCGGCGCGGCCGGATCAAAGGCGTGATTGGGAAGGCTCTTGCCGTCCACGGTTGGCCCCCAGTTAATCCCGCCACCGGAACCCGGAACGTTTCCGCCGGGAGACGCAAGCTGCCGCACCGCGGCCACGCCTGCCATCACCAACTTTTCCACTTCGATGCGATGGAGCCGGTCCACCTGTGACCCGGTGATTCCCAACTGCGCGAGCGTGGCCGCGGCGAGTTTGCCCGAATCGTCCGGGGTGGCTTGCCGGAGGCTCGATCCGCTCTCCACAATGGCGCGATGGAACAGCCCTTTGGCTGCCGGCATCGCCATCAACACGCCGACCTTGGCCCCTCCGCCCGATTGCCCAAAGATCGTGACGCGGCCGGGATCGCCGCCAAAATTGCCGATGTTGTCGCGCACCCATTCGAGCGATGCGATCAGATCGAGCATTCCCGCGTTGGCCGAACTCTCCCACTTCGATCCGTACTCGGCAAGGTTGAGATAGCCAAGCACATTCAAGCGGTGATTCACGCTCACGACCACTACGTAGCCGCGTTTGGCGAGATTCTCGCCGTCGTACGATTTCAGCTCCAGGCCGGAGCCGGCCGAGTATCCGCCGCCATGAATCCAGAACAATACCGGACGCTTGCGGTTGTCCAGCGCGGGCGTCCAGATGTTGACACGCAGGCAATCCTCGCCGGGCTGGCCATCATCCCACTCAAACATGAACGCGTTTTCGTCTACCTTCCATCCGGCCCGCGGTCCTTGCGGACAAACCTGGCCGTAGTACATCGAACTCCGGATGCCGGTCCACGGTTTGGGCTTGGCGGGCGGCAGGAACCGGCTGGCTCCGTCTACAGAAGCAGCGTACGGGATTCCTTTGAACGTAAGGATGCCGTTACGGGAGTAGCCGCGGACTTTGCCTGAAGCCGTCTCGGCAACCGCTACGGAGTTCGAGGCTGCAATGAGGGGTGCTCCGCCGCCAGCTGCGACTTTTGTTGTGGGACTGCAAGCGGGCCAAACCGCGCTGCCCGACACTACGGCGGCGGATTTCAACCACGCTCGCCGGCCAAATTTCCCAGCCGCATTCTTCGCGCGATCCATAAGGTGCCTCCTTGTTCCGGTGTAGGCAAATGTAACCAAGATCCCGCCGTGGCGCAAGCGCCGGCAGGGAGGACGTGGGCACTTCTTCACCTGTAACTGTATGTGAGCACGGTTGCCTTAGCAGCCCGGCGGCTGGAGCGGCTTTGATATACTGGCAGCCGCCTGAGTCAAAGGAGGTTTCCAATGCGTCAAGGCCTGCTGATTTCGATTTTGCCCATAGTGGCTGCCGTTTCGTCCGCTTTTGCCCAGGAGCCCGCTCGTAAGGGCGAACCGAAGGGTCCGGCGCGTCCGCCACTATTCTTTCGCGAAGAATGGAAGCAGATAGCGGGAGGCGGAGAGCATCCGGTAACCGCCAACGCCCCGGCCAATCCAAGTTTGGAGATGAAGCTTTACGGCGCCTCGGCCAAGGAAATTCAGTTGACCGGCGCCGCCGGCGACGAAAACAATCCGATTCACCTGTGGACCGGACTGGTCGAGGGTCCCACGGCTGTTACCTTGCGCGACAAAGCCAACTATGCGGACCTCACGGGTCTCGCCCGGATCCGCTGGCTGATCAAGGTGTCGGGCTTTCACCAGGTGCATCCCATCGTGAAGCTGGCGAATGGAACCTGGCTGGTGGGGGACCACGCCGATGGGTCGATCGCGGATTGGCATGAGCACGAGTTCTCGCTTAACGAGGTGCGATGGCTGCGGCTGGATATCGAAAAAGTGGTCGCCAAGGGTAACTGGGTGGACAAGCCGGACCTGAGCCGCGTGGACGAAATCGGCTTCAGCGACCTGATGCCTGGCAGCGGGCACGGTCCCGGTGGCTGGTCGGATGTGGCTTGGATCGAAGTATACGGCAAGCCGGTGAAGCGCGACAGCGGCGGCGCGGGGCAATAAGGCGCCTAGAAAAACCGATTCAGATTAAACACGGATAGAACCAAGTTTTCGATCGGCGTTTATCCGGGTTCATCGCCGCCGGCTTGGCCCATTCCTCGGGCGGCCCGATTGTTACAGCACGCCTACCTGAATTTTTCCTTGCCAGCTTCCCGCCTTTCGACCGACACTGGTGGTTTAGGAGATTTTCATTGGAGAGAAATGGCCGCAAGAGCTCTATGGTGATGGAGCCCACGGAGCGCTGGACTCCTCAGTTAGCCAGCGAGCTTTACGATGTCGCGAGCTGGGGCAAGGGTTACTTTTCGGTGGGCGACAACGGGCAGGTGCGAGTGCATCCCGAAAAGGACCCGGCCCGTTCCATCGATCTGAAGCAACTGGTCGATACGCTGGTGCTGCGCGGGATCAATCTACCTATCCTCATACGCTTTGCCGATATTTTGAAGCACCGCCTGGGGGAGCTGCAAAGCGCTTTCCAGACGGCCATCACCGAGCACCGTTACCAGGGCGGTTACTGCTGTGTGTACCCGATCAAAGTTAACCAGCAGAGGCAGGTGGTGGAAGAAGTTCTCGAGTTCGGCAAGCCATTCCATTTCGGCCTGGAGGCCGGCTCCAAGCCCGAGTTGATGGCCGTAATGGCGCTGGCCGACAACGAAACGCCCATCATCTGTAACGGTTTCAAAGATGACGAGTACATTGAGATGGCCATGCTGGCCCAGAAGGTGGGGCGGCAGATCATCCCGGTGGTCGAAAAGTATACCGAGCTGCACCTGATCCTGAAATACAGCCGGCGCGTGGGCGTGCGCCCGTCGATCGGCCTGCGCGTCAAGCTGGCCAGCCGCGGTTCGGGCCGGTGGAAATCCTCGGGAGGATACCGGTCGAAGTTCGGCCTGTCTGTCACCGAAGCTATGCGTGTCTTACAGGAGCTGAAAGACCTCGGCATGGCCGATTGCCTCAACCTGCTCCATTTCCATTTGGGAAGCCAGATCACCAACATCCGCCAGATCAAAGGCGCCGTCAACGAAGCGGTGCGTGTCTACGTGGACTTGGTGCGCGCGGGAGCGGGCTTGAAGTACCTGGACGTGGGCGGCGGCCTGGGTATCGATTATGACGGCTCGCAGACGGATTTCGAATCGAGCGTCAACTACACCTTGCAGGAATATGCCAACGACGTGATCTATCACGTACAGAACGTATGCGACGAAGTGGGAGTGCCGCACCCCACGATTGTCACCGAGAGCGGACGCGCTATCGCCGCGTATCACAGCGTGCTGGTGTTCAATATTCTGGGAGTCGCCGGCATGGGCGAAGCCGAGGTGGTGCCCACCGAATTGCCCGCCGATGCGGAGCAGCCCCTGATCGACCTCCAGGAAACCTATCGCTCCCTGACCGTCAAGAACGTCCTGGAAAGCTACCACGACGCCCAGCAGGCCCTGGATCAGGCGCTCAACCTTTTCAGCCTGGGCTATCTCTCGCTGGAGCAGCGCTGCATCGCGGAAAACCTCTATTGGGCGATTTCGCGGCGCATCCAGAAGCAGGCCCGCGAGCTCGATTATTTCCCCGAAGAGCTGGAAGGCATCGATGCCATGCTGTCGGACACCTACTTCTGTAATTTTTCTCTGTTCCAGAGCATGCCCGACAGTTGGGCCATCAAGCAGCTGTTCCCCATCATGCCGATCCACCGCCTGGAGGAGGAGCCCACCCGCCACGCCATCCTGGGGGACATTACCTGCGATTCGGATGGTAAGGTGGATGCATTTATCGATCGCCGTGACGTGAAGCGTACTCTGGCCCTGCACCCCTTCCACGGCGGCGATTATTACCTGGGCGCGTTCCTGTTGGGCGCCTACCAGGAGATTCTGGGCGATCTGCACAACCTGTTCGGAGATACGAACGCCGTGCATGTGCGGCTGAGTCCGAGCGGCGAAGTCATTCTCGACTCGGTGATCAAGGGCGACACCGTACGCGAAGTTCTCAACTATGTGCAGTTCTCATCGGATTCGCTGGTGAGCCGGCTGCGGCGGGACGTGGAAGCCGCGCTGCGCGAATCGCGGCTCACTTACGAAGAAAGCGGCGCGCTCCTGCGGTTCTACGAAGAGGGCCTGCACGGCTACACCTACCTCGAGGACGTGCACGAGCAGTAAGCCGCGCGCGCGTTACTGGCCAGCCGCCCACATCGAACGAGTTTACTGCGGCGCCACGTAGATCGACACACCCGCAGGGGAAGTGACTTGTCCCACGGATGCCTGGAGGGCTACCGTGCCGGTGGGCACCGATGCCGGGAGCTGAATTGCGATCTGG
>CAZKVF010000433.1:0-12685 GCA_964556085.1 uncultured Solibacteraceae bacterium | reverse complement strand
CCGGGGGTGCGATCACCACCGCCGAGGGCGCTCCCGTCAGAAAAGCGACCAGGCTTGGGAACGTGTATTGGCCGTTCCAGTAAGTGTAGTTAAACGAGTTGATCTGGTGCCGGCGGAAGTGCATGCCGATGTGAATGTTGTGCGCGCCTTTGGTCCACAGCAAGTCGTCCTCTACGGTGAACTTATTCTCCAGGAACCGGAACGGATTGGTGATGTTCGCGCCAAGCCCGGTCAGACCCGTCACAGCGATGGCGATATCCTGCCGGCCCGGATAGGGCTCGAGAATATTGTTGGGAGCCGTATAGGGCTCGCTTTCGGTTTCATCGGGCCGCGAGAAAGCGAAGCTGAAATGGTTCAGCAAGGTCGGCGAGAAGATGTGGCGCTCCTGAGCGGTTGCGAACTGATTGTGGTTGTGATCGTTCACTGGCCACAGGGGGATCGCCGTGGGAAAGATTGCGTTGGCAGTGTCCGAGACATAGCGGAAAAATAAGGAGTCGCGCGCTGAGAGCGCGTAATCCACCCGGAAAATCACATAATCTTCGTGAGCAATCTGATTGGCGACGGTGGTGGTGGTCCCGATGCCGTTGCCGACTTCCGTCGTGGCCACCGGGTAGAGCTGCAGGAGCTGCGCAATGTTGGAATTGATGGGAACCTGAGCCAGGCCCGCGCTATTACAGGCGTATCCGGATGCAATACTGCAAGGCACCAATCCCTGGCGGGCGTTGTTGTCCGGCACGTTGACCAACGAGGTTCCGCCCAACAGTTGGCGAATGCCTTCATAGTTGACGAAGAAGAAAAGTTTGTCTTTTTTGATCGGACCACCGATGCTGCCGCCAAACTGGTTTTTGCGAAACGGCGGCGGAGAATTGCGGTCGAAAAAGTTGCGGGCGTCCATGGCGCTGTTGCGCAGGAAGTCAAAGCCCGATCCATGGAAACCGTTGGTGCCGGATTTGCTGACCGCATTGACGACCGCGCCATTTCCGCCGTACTCGGCGCTGTAGGTGTTGGTCATGGTCTGGAATTCCGCGATCGCTTCGATGCCCAGCTGCGTGCCGGTAACGTTTGCACCAGATCCGCGCTGCCACCAATCCTGGAGGTTCTCACCATCGAGGAGAATAGCTTGTCCTTCGGGTCGCGCGCCGGAGATAGAGAAGGTGGCTGCCCGTCCGACCAGAGCGCTGGACCCGCCCGCGGGGTAGGAGATGGCGCCGGGCGCGAGCAGGATTAGCTGCTCGAAATTGCGCCCGTTCAAGGGGAGCTCGCGCATCTGGCTTTCGCCGACCAGGGAAGAGAGCGTGGAGGTTTCCGTTTCGACCTGGGAGACCGAGGCCTGGACGTTGACGGTCTCTTGTGTCTGGCCCACGGGCAACTGGAAGTCGAGAACGGGCTGGGCGCCGACGGTCAGAACAACGCCCTTTCTGACTACCGATTGAAAGCCCATCCTGGTGGACTGAACGTCGTAATCGCCAATCGCCAAATCGGGCAGATTGTAACGGCCCTGGTTATCGCTCGTTGTTGTGCGGGTGACACCAGTTCCGTTGTTCTTAGCGCTAATACTTGCGCCGGGAACAGCCGCGCCGGAAGTATCGGTGACGGTGCCCGTGATGGAAGCGGTGGCAGCCTGGCCGTAGACACGCTCTGCCCTTCCAGCAAAAAGGAGAAGGGCCACAAAGATAGTAAGGCTCTTCAGGAATTGAATTGTTCTCATCTGTTTGGAGACTCTCGATTACGATTGGATTTAAAGAGTATATTCGTGGTGAGTGAACTCGTCAAGCTCGCCGTAGCACTCCTGTACGTTCCGGTTGAGCAGGGGGACGTCGTTCACGTGCTCTACTAATGTGGTTCTGCAGTGCCGGCAGGCGCACGGGTTTTCCCGTCGCCATCTTGCGCCGATGCGGGCGTGTGCCGAGCCACCACCCAGAGGTCCGGGTAGGGGGCGGGGACGGGTTCGAAATCGGGATTGTTTTTGGGTTCGATCGACATCCGGCATCTTGCATTAATTCAATTTGTTACAGCTGAAAATGGGTTCGTTTAGCGCATTTTGTTAGACTCGGCCCGAGCCGTACACGAAAGTCCTGTGTCAAGGGGCTTCCCAATGGGATTTGTAACACGCAGGCACGGGCGCAATGGCAGCCGGAGCTGCCAAGTGCAGGATAAGGAGCGGATTGTTTTGCTGGAGAGTTGGTCAACGGGGTTCCGGCCGGTTACCCACTGAGCCGCCGCAATCATAGGCTAGCCAGCAGCCAGTGCTCGACACCGATTTTTCGATAAGATCGCTGAGAGCGGCGCCAGGAATCAAGACAATACTGCTAGACACGTCAGATTTGATCGACTTGCTTGAACGTGCCTATCCGATTTCAGCGGATGAATTTCAAGCGTTCCTCGAATCGCAAGAAGCCTCGCTCGCGGTCACATTCACGAACGTCATCGAGTTTGTTGCGCCACTACTTCGACAAGGCGACTTTCTTCGATTCAGGCCGCCGTTGCAAAGGCTTCAACGGACGCCAATGGCATATCTCAGTGACGCTCACATTCCGATGCAGGAACTTAAGCAGGCGGCCGAAGCCTTTCTCGCCGGCGTTGAGTACAAGAGCGCTAACCCGTCAGAATTGGCGCTCAGAGGGGACTGCCCCACGTCGGGATTAATACCAATTGAGCCATCCCGCCAGGAGTAGCACAAGCGCGGCGTAGACGCCCGCCATGGCATCGTCGGCGACGATTCCGAGCCCTTCCGGCAAAGCTTCCAATTGGCGAACCGGCGGCGGCTTCCAGATATCGAACAGGCGGAAGAGTGCGAAGGCGCCGAGCCAGCCTTTCCAGTTGAGAGGATGCGCGCCGGCGATCGCAATCCACTGGCCGATCACTTCATCCACCACGACCATGCCGGGATCTTTAATATTCACGGCGCGCGCTGTTTGCGTGGCGGCCCAGACCGCGGGAGCAAAGAGTACGGCCGCAAGCAATGCGAAGTGCCACGCGGCCAGTCCAGCAAAAAAGTGCAGCGCGATGGCGATCACCAAGGCCGCAAGCGAGCCCGCGGTCCCAGGTCCGACCGGGGAGTAGCCGCAGCCGAACCAAGTGGCGATCAGGCGCGCGAATCTATTCCTCGCCGTTGTCCGACTCTCCGTCGCCGGGCTCCTGGGACTTGGTATCCGAAGGGATTCTATACTTTTCCGACGCCCAGTTGCCCAGATCGATAATACGGCAACGCTCGCTGCAGAAAGGAAATTCCTCGCTCGTGGGCGCGACCTCTTTCTTACAAATCGGACACTGGATCATGCGCGCAACGGCTCAATGTTCACGAGCTGCGGTCGTTCGGTAAGCGCTGCCGATTCGGGCCGTGGTGCGCCGTTGGCAGGCGGAAACGCCTGCACCACCAGTTCTTCGGTGGCCGCCAGAAGAGTTGCGACCAGGTCGTAATCGTGGGATTCCGTGATGCGCGCACGGCGGATCTCGCCGGGGCGCGGCTCGGCGCCCTCGAAATCGTTGATTAAGGTCATCCCATCGATCTCGGGCGCCTGGCCGGGGAGGCGGGCTTGCCACAGCAGGTCGGTTTCCTCGGAGCGGCCTTCCACCAGAACAGGAAACTCGGAGCCCACCATTCGCCGGTAGCGAGTTCGCGCCACTTTCCGCTGGATGGCCATCAGCCGCCGCTTGCGGTTTTGAATGGTACGGCCGTCCACTTTGCCATCGAGCGCATAACTGGCGCTGGTGTCCTCGTCGGAGTAGGCGAATACGCCTAAATTATCGAACTGCGCCGCCTCGACAAAGTGGCACAACTCATCGAAATCTGCCGCTGTCTCTCCGGGGAAGCCGGTAATCAAGCTCGTGCGAATGGCCACTCCCGGAACGGTTCTCCGGATGCGCTCCAGCAGCTTCAAAAAGATGTCGCCCGATCCGCCGCGCTTCATCCGCTTGAGCACTGGCGCGCTGGCGTGCTGAAGCGGCATATCGATGTACTTCACGAGCGGTTCATAGGCAGCGATGGTATCGAGCAGTTTCTGCGTGATTTTATTTGGGTAGGCGTAGAGGAAACGGATCCATCGTGCTCCGGATGTCTCTATGGCAGCCAGTCGCTCCAGCAAGAGCGCCAGGCCATCTTTGAGGCCGAGATCTTCGCCGTAACACGTCGTGTCCTGGCCGATCAGGTTAATCTCCCGAATGCCCTGGCGGAACAGGCGCGCGGCTTCCGAAACCACCGATTCGAATCGCCGGCTGCGGAAGCCGCCGCGGTACTGGGGGATCACGCAGAAGGTGCAGGGATGGTCACAGCCTTCGGCAATTTTGACGTAGGCGTAATGGCGCGGGGTGGAAAGCACGCGCGGCGTGAGGTCGTGATAAAGGTAGAGGCCAGACGGCGTAGGGGCCGGCTCTTCGCCTTCGCAAAGCGCCACGATACTTTCCAGTTCATTGGTGCCGACCAGGGCATCGACCTCGGGCAATTCCTTGCGGATGTCTCCCCGATAGCGCTCCACGAGGCAACCGGCGACGATCAGCTTGCGGGCGCGGCCGATTTTCTTGTATTCGGCCATTTCCAGGATGGTGTCCACCGATTCCTTCTTGGCGGGATCGATGAAACTGCAGGTGTTGACTACGAGAACATCGGCCTGGTCGGGATGGGGCGTCAGTTCGTGGCCGCGGGCCACAAGTTGGCCCATCATGACTTCGCTATCGACCAAATTTTTGGGGCATCCCAGGCTGACGAAACCGATTTTCAAGGCGTGATCCAGGCGCTCAGAGGCTTTGGGGAGACTCCTTCAGGATAGCATCCATCTACTTGGCGGGCGACGAGATCGCCTGCCCTACCTGTTTCTCGAAAACCGCGAGAGCGCGCGCGGCGGTCTCGCGGACGCCGGCGTTTTCGTCGCCAGCAGCTTGCTGGAGGCGTTCGGCGAACTCTGGCTGGCCAATCCTTCCCATGAGCCAGGCGGCCGTTCTCCGAAACTCCGGCCGGGGATCGATGAGCATCTGCTCCACCAGCTTGCCGGCTGAAGGTTCGTGGAGCAAATGAAGCGCAAGAAGGGCATTCCCGGCGACCCGGCAATTTTCATCTTTCAGAGCGTCCCACAGCCATTTCCGGGTAAACGGCGTGTCCACTCCCCAAAGTCCTTCCACGACGTTGGCCCGGACGCGAGGGTCCGGCGATTCGAACTGAGTGCGCACCCAATCCTGATTGTGAAGACGACAGGCGATCAGGAGCGCTGCTTTGGAGGCGACCCGCTCATCGGGATGGCGGGCGAGATGGCCGATGATCTGGATCAGCCGCGGTCCGGACGAAATCACATGGAGAACGTCCAAAAGGCGCAAGATGACCTCGGGGGCCAAGTCGTGGAGATTGTCGTGCCGTCCGGGCGCGAGGCGGGCGAGGCGTACATCCATTAAATCGTCGATTTCCTTGAGGCCCCGGCATACTTCGAGCAGGCGCGTCCGGTCAAACCGGCAGGACTGTAACAGCAGCAGCAGAAACTCCTGACCCTCCAGCAGGCTCAAGCAGAGCCGGTGCTGGTCGCTCCCGGACTTGGATTCCAGCAGGGCCAGGGCCGCGGCCACAAATTCTTCCGGACTCTTAGCGGCGATGGCGCGAATCGAGGAAAGGGAGGAACGCTTGTCCAGAACGAAAAGTGCGTGGCGCAGCGCAGATTCCACCTTGCTTTCCTCGTCGGTCAATTCCCGCCCGAGAAGGTTTGGCATCAGTCGTCATATCGGCTTCTTCAAGCGAATTGATTAGTTGCTTGTGAGATGAACCCGGTCACGATAAGCTGTCCATTTATGGCCACCAGCGCGCAGTATCCTCCTGCCGTTGTGGCAGGCATTGTGGCGGCGTCCCTGCTGTGCCTCTGGGGAGCACTCGAGCACTACCAGGCCGACGCCGCCTATCAGCAGCAATCTCGTGACCCGTACATGATCTCTGCGCAGTTCACGCGGTTCGGGGCTCTGCTCGCTGCCGTCCCCGCCGGCGCAGAGATGGGGTACTTGACCGACACACCGCCGGGCAGCGTGGCCGATACTTCTATGCTGCTGAGTGCGCAATACGTTCTGGCGCCGCGCCTGTTGGCAAGGGGTACGGCGCATGAATGGGTAGTCGGCAATTTCACCCGTCCAGGGGACTTCGCCGCCGTGGGACGAAGCAACGGTCTTCGCCTGGCGCAGGATTTCGGCAACGGTGTCGTGCTCTTCCGGAAGGAACACTGAGTGATGGCTGTAGTCTGGGTTCTGGAGCCAATCCTGCTCGGCTGTCTCCTGGTCTGGCGTTTCGCGGATTTCTCTGCTGTACGACCTCGTTGGGCACGGGCGGTTCTAATCTTCGGTTCCGGCGCTCCGGTCGGCATGGGACTGAGCGCTTCCCTGTTCCTGCTGGTGGGCGTGCTACTTCGGGCGCCGGTAATCGCCGCCGTGCTGGAAATTGTCATCCTGGCATGGACCGGCTACGGACTGCTCCGGCGCCGCGGGCAAAACCTCGAACGACCCGGGGAAGTTTATCGTCCTCTGTTGTGGCCGATCACCGCGATGAGCCTGCTTCTAGTGCTCGCGATTGCAGCGGCCGCCATCTGGACCGGATGGGAGGCGAATCCCAACGGCAACTGGGATGCCTGGGCGATCTGGAATCTCCGTGCCAGGTATCTCGCGGCCGACCCTGCCTTGGCCGCACGCGCATGGTCTCCGGTCCTGAGTGCCACGACACATCCGGAATACCCGTTGCTGCTCTCTTCTTTCGTTGGCCGCTGCTGGGCATTCAGCCGCTCGTTCACGACGGCCGTGCCCGCGACCGTATCCGGAGTGTTCTTCCTTGCCCTGATGGCGCTCGTTGGCGGATCCGTGGCTGCGCTCCGCGGGCCGACCCTAGGCCTGCTTGCCGCGCTTTCTTTGGCTGCTACGCCTGCGGTGCTGCATGAGGTTCCGGCCGAATATGCGGACGTGCCGCTGGCTTGTTACATGGCTGGGGCCGTCGCATTTGTGCTTCTGGATCGTCCTTTACTGGCTGGCATCCTGGCTGGGATGGCGGCATGGACGAAGGACGAGGGCCTATTGTTTCTGGCGGTGTTTCTAGCGGCCACCACGCTATTCCGACGGCGCTCCGCCCTATCCGCCATCGCTGGCGCGTTGCCCGCGGTAGCTTTAGTAGTTCTGTTCAAGACCGTGCTAGCCCGAGGTAACCCATCCTTACTCTCGACCAGCCTGGCGGGAGCGGGCCACCGCCTCGGCGACGTGGGGCGCTATGGCACGGTGATGGGCGCTTTCGGACGCGAATTCCTTGCCATGGCGTCGGGGTGGTATCACCCCGTTTTGCCCTTGGCGGTGCTGGCCGCGACCTTACGATTCGACGAGCAGCAGCGGCGCGAGGTGGCTTATACCGGCTCCGTCCTGGGGGCCATGCTGGTCGGTTATGCCGCCGTATACCTCGTCACCGCCAATGACCTCACCTGGCTATTGCAGACTTCCCTCACCCGTCTGCTGGTGCAGGCTTGGCCGTTGCTGATCCTGGCCGGTTTCGTTGGCCTGCGCGCGCCCGAAGCCAGTGCGATCATTAAAGCCGCTCCGGCGGCCAAGGTGCGCAAGAAGGCCACCAGGCGGTGAAGCGGCGGTTATACATTGGCTTCCTGGCGTGCCTGTGGGTGGTGTGTCTCTACCGCGCCATCACCCAGTCCATCGTGCACGATGAGGCGCTCACTTACGAACTCTACATAGCGGCGCCGCTGAGCCGCGTGTTCAGTTACTTCGATGCTAACCACCATTTTCTAAACACACTGCTGATGCGGCTGTCGGTGACGCTATTCGGCGTTTCGGAATGGGCTCTCCGGTTGCCAGCCTTGGCGGGGGCCGCTCTGTACTTTGCCGCGGTTTACCAGATTGCCGTCAATGCGTTTCGTACATCCGCCGCGTCCGCATTGGCTGTCGCGCTGCTCACCTTGAATCCCTTTGTACTGGATTTCCTGGTGGCGGCTCGTGGCTATGGCATTGCACTGGCCCTGTTCACATACGCTTTGGCCCTCCTGGTGCGGTGGGAACAGAACGAAAAGGACCGCCGGCCGGCTTCTCTGGTGAAGGCGGGGATAGCCTTGGGGCTGTCAGTCGCCGCCAACCTGGTGTTCGCCGTACCCGTCTTCGCCGTTGTGGTGGCCGCGCTGGTGCTGGCACAGCCCCGGCGAGTTACGACTCCAGTGGGTCCCGCAACACCAGCCGCAGGCAGGTTGCACAAGAAGCTGCGTAGAAGGAAGGTTGCGGCCGGCTTTGCTAAACCGGCTCCAAATCCCGCGTACCGCTACCTTCTGGCTCCCCTGGCCGCCGTCGGCCTGCTGTTCTTTATCGCCGCACCAATCGCCGAGGCCAGTGCCAGCCAATTTTACGTCGGGTCAGCGAGTGTGGTCGAGAGTCTGCGCAGCCTCGCATCTGCCTCGCTCGCCCATAGTGGCTTTCTGCGCACGGGAACATTTACGAGAGTCGGGATCAATGCGGTAGCCTTTATCCTCGCTCCGATCACCGTGGCAGCGGCGCTCCTCCTCGGTTGGCAGCGCAGGGGCGCCCTTCTCCTGCTGACCGGAGGGGTGGCCGCCGGCTCGGCCGCTATCCTGCTGCTGGCCCACGCGCTGTGGGCCGTACCCTTTCCCGTCGATCGCACTGGCATCTATTTTTTGGTCTTAGCGCCGCTGGCGATGACCGCCCTGGCGGACGCTGAAATCGCGCACGGCCCCTTTCAGAAGGTCGCTGCCGGGGTCCTCTACTGCCTGGGCCTGGCGTTGGTAGTGCGGTTCGCGGCGGAGTTCAATGTCAGGAGCTTTCTGGTATGGGACTACGATGCGGACACCCGACAGATCGCCGGCAGCCTGGCCCGACTTGCCAACCGTGGGCAACGTGATTCCATAAGGGTGGGGGCCTCCTGGCAACTCGAACCCAGTCTCAATTTTTATCGCGACAAGAATCAGCTTACGTGGATGCTTCCGGTGGAGCGGGGGTCTTTGGCACCTGGCGCCAGCTTCTATGTACTGATGGCTGCCGATCGTGCCGTGATTGGCACTCTTGGATTGAAGCCGATTCAGGAATGGCCGCAATCGGGATCGATCCTCGCAGTTCCGGCTGGGCCCGCTAAATGAGGCTACTACTCTAGCGGGTCGGCGGAATTCGCGCTCTCCCGGGCTGCGGGCAAGACCAGCTCCTGGCGCGCGAGGCGCTGTTCGTTTTTGCGGTCGTTTTCCCAGGTTCTGAGGGCGTGCCACGTGAGCCGCGCTGCGTCGCCTGTCCGCCACACCAGGTTGTCGCGGATCAGGTGGTTGCGCGCGGTCAGGGTTACTCGCCGGACCAGCCGCGTCTCGATCGGGAGGGCTCCTTCCATCTCCGCGGTAATTGGGAAAGACCGCGGATCGGTGCAGGAGTTCAGCACAATAACGGCAACACGCGCATCGGTCTCCAGGCCCCTCCGATAATCGCGGCTCGCATCGCGCGCCGGTTGCGGCCGCCTGGAGTAAATCACGTGATCGACGCAGCCCGTGAACTCCAGATCGCGCACGACTTTGTCGCGTTCGATATCGAGGTTGGTCTGAATGGCGTGTGTGAAGCCGAAGGGCCGCGTGGAAAAGGTGGCCGCAATGTCGTGCGTGGCGGCAGCCGCCCAAACTGGCTGCCCATGCCATTCGGTTTCACGCCGCCACACCCGCAGGTGATCGCGCTGGCCGAAGGTATCGAGGCTCTCCTGTACCCGCAGATCCGGCTCCAAACCGTCCAGTAGCAGCGTGCGCATGGGAGCATCAGGGTAACCGCTGTTTTCAGCGATCGCGCGCACGGCTTGAAAACCATTTCGCACCGAATTGGGCCGTGAACCCGTCCATCCGGCAGCCCGGAAAGCGGTCTCCACTTGGGCGCGGGAACCGACGAACATCAGATTGATCGGATCCATGGGCTGGGGCTGGCGTTTGGAGTAGGTCCAGATGGGCAGGCCGTCCAAAAGCTTCTGCAGCTCCGCCCGGACTTCCGGCGCCGGATCTCTTTGCGGACAGGGGGATACTGCTCCCATGGCGAGGGGAAAGTTCACATCGAGGTGCAGTTCCGCGCCAGCCCCGTACTCGATCTCCGGTTCCGGAAAGTGGAGCATCCAGGTCTCAATGATCAGCGCAGGGATCAGGAATGCGGGATGGGCGTGGGCCGCAAAGAGGAGCCGGGAACTGAAGCGGCTCGAGAGCGAATCGGTGGCGCGAATCCCGCGAATCACCCCGTGCCGGTCCACACGCTCGCGGGCGTTCTCCAAGCCAGTAAGGCGCGTTTCCACGGGATAGCTCTCGCCCTCGGGCAAGGCAAGCTGGCGGAGAGAAAGTTCCATGGCGGCGGTCTCATGCATGATGCCAAGACCGACGCGGTGCACCAGCTTTACCTGGCCGCGCAAAATTGTGCCGGCAGGCAGTTGGCCGCCCGCAAAACAAATGGGGGCGACGACGGCAGCTTCGATGGCATCCCCGGGCTTCGAATAATAAGAAGATAGCGGCGTCAACAGCCGCGCAATCACCGCAGCCGGCGCAGGTATTGCGGGACCAAGCGGTGCGGCCAGGAGGGCGGATGAGACAGAAAGGGCAGCGCCGAGGGCGGCGGCACGGAAAGTCGTCGGTAACAAGGTCGCTACTATAGCAAACTATGGGCCGACGTGTTAGTTCATTCAGTCATTACGCGGATGATGCCGAACCGCCCGCGATAGCCCCTACCACAAGGAAAGGCTCGGTGCCGTTGGCGACAGCATCGGGCAGGGGCGTATCGGGCGATTCATGGGAAAGGTCCTCCTCGCAGGCGAAGAACCGGACGAAGGGGCGGCGCTGGCCAGTAACATAGTCGCGGAGCGTCCCGCCGAGCATGGGGTACCGCGCCTCGAGCGCGTCGAGGACGGTGCGCTGCGTGACCGGGCCCTGGACTTCGAGCTGCACCTCGCCGGTAATCTTCGCCAGGGTACGCAGATGGGCAGGGAGAACCACGCGAATCATGGGAGCGTCTGCACCTCGACCGAAAGCACAGGGGGTAGATCGCGGACGATGGGGGCCCAACTCTCACCGGCATTGGCGGAGGCGTACACCTGGCCGCCGGTGGTTCCGAAGTAAACGCCGCATTGATCGAGCGAATCGACGGCCATGGCGTCGCGCAATACGTTAACGTAGCAGTCTTTCTGCGGAAGGCCCTGGGAAAGCGGCTCCCACTCATTGCCGCCACTGCGGCTGCGGAACACGCGCAGTTTACCATCGGGGGGGAAGTGCTGGGCATCGCTCTTGATGGGAACGACGTAAATGGTCTCGGGTTCGTGCGCGTGGACATCGATTACGAAACCGAATGCTTTCAAGTCGGCCTTCACGGGTTCCTTATCTTTCATGGGATAGACCATCTGCTCGCCCGGGAGGTTGCCGCTCACATCCTGCCAGGAGTCGCCCGCATTGTCGCTGCGCAGCACGTTCCAGTGCTTCTGCATGAACAGCACATCGGGACGCGACGAATGCCTGGCGATGTGATGTACGCAGTGGCCTACCTCCGCGTTGGGATTGGGGAGAAACAGGGAGCGGAGTCCGCGGTTGATGGGCTTCCAGGTCTGGCCGCCGTCGTCGCTGCGGAAAGCGCCCGCCGCGGAGATTGCGATAAAAATCCGTCCGGCGCCATTGTTATCGAGAATGATGCTGTGGAGGCACATCCCACCGGCGCCTGGCTGCCACTGGGGGCCGGTGCCGTGGCCGCGCAGGCCGGAGAGTTCCTGCCAGTTCTGCCCGCCATCGGTGGAGCGGAACAACGCGGCATCTTCGACTCCGGCGTATACGGTATCGGGATCGTTCAAGGATGGTTCCAGATGCCAGACCCGCTTAAATTCCCAGGGGTGGGGCTTGCCGTCGTACCACTGGTGCGTGCCGGGCACGCCGTCGTACACGAACTTGTTCCCGACCGGTTCCCACGTTTTGCCGCCGTCGTTGGAACGCTGGATCAACTGCCCGAACCAGCTGCTGGATTGGGATGCGTACAGCCGGTTCGGATCGGCGGGCGAGCCTTTCAGGTGATAGATCTCCCAGCCCGCAAAATGAGGGCCGCTGACGTCCCATTGCTGCCTCTTGCCATCCGAAGACAGGATAAATGCGCCTTTGCGCGTGCCAACCAATACCCGTACGTTACTCATGCTCACTCCTCCTAGTAAGGATAGTCGTTTCACGGTGACGAAAATCGACAGAGGGGTTGGAAAAAGCGTAATGACAGGGGAAGGCCTAAAAACCGCCGGTGAGAAGATCACCGGCGCCACGGGAGGGCGGGCGCTACCCGGCTGGAGTACGATTGTGTTGATGCGCGTAGATGTGGCATTCGGCAAAACCGGCCTGGCTTTGGACCTGCCCGAGGGCTTTCGTTACCAAGTTCTGGAAGCACGCTCGGCAGAGCCTCTCACGGATTGGGAAGCAGCCATCGGGGCGGCGCTGGATGCGCCTATCGGTTGCCCGCCCCTGGCCGAAATGGCGCATGGTAAGCGGAGCGCGGCCATTTCGGTCTGCGATATTACGCGGCCCGCTCCCAATCCGAAGACGCTGCCGCACGTGCTGCGGCGGCTGGAACAGGCAGGGATCGAACGCGCCAATATCACGATCCTGATCGCCACCGGGCTGCACCGCGGGGCTACGGAGGCGGAGATCCGCCAGATCTGCGGGGAAGCGGTGGCCGGGAACTACCGCGTGGTCAATCACGATGCGCG
>CAZKVF010000432.1:0-14174 GCA_964556085.1 uncultured Solibacteraceae bacterium | reverse complement strand
GAGGCCCGCCGCGCGGCCGTCGACTGTGCAAAACGGCTCGATTTTTCAGTGGAGCGGGCGGGCACCGTCGCCATCGTAACCACCGAATTGGCCACCAATATCCTCAAGCATGCTAGTACAGGCGAGATCGTTTTGGCAGGCGTCTCCTCGGACCATCGCAAAGGCGTGGACGTTATCGCTCTCGATAGGGGCCCCGGCATCAACAGCGTCGCGGAGTCTCTCCGCGACGGCTACTCGACCTCGGGAAGCCCGGGAACGGGGCTGGGCGCGATTGCGCGCCTTGCGGATTCGTTCGACCTCTATACACAGCCGGGGCGGGGTACGGCGCTGGCGGCTCGGATATGGAGCACGAACGAAACCTTCCGGGACGGATCCTCCAAAGCCGGCACTGAGGCGATCGAGATTGGAGGGCTAAGCGTTCCTGTAAAGGGAGAAACCGTGTGCGGTGACGACTGGTGCGTACGGCGCTTACCTCAGGGAACGACCATTCTTGCCATCGATGGCTTGGGGCATGGCCAACTGGCGGCCGAGGCCGCCAAATGCGCGGCCGAGATCTTCCTGAGCGCCAAAGAGCAATCGCCGGCTGAACTGCTGAAGGGGATCCACGGGGCTCTGCGGGCCACACGAGGGGCCGCCGGGGCAGTCGCTATGCTCGATCTGGAGATGCGGGAGGTGCGTTTTGCCGGGGTTGGCAACATTTCCGCTTCGGTGCTCGATGGGGAGCACTCGCGGAGTCTCGTATCGATGAACGGAATTCTGGGACACGAAGCGCGAACGTACCGCGAATTCACCTATCCATGGCCCGCCGGGGCCGCGCTATTGCTCCATTCGGACGGCGTTTCCGCCAGGATGAATTTGGCTGACTATCCCGGATTGCTAAGCCGGACCTGCACACTCATGGCGGGGGTCCTCTATAGAGATTACAATCGCGGAAGGGACGATGCGACTGTCGTCGTCGCACGAGAGAGGACCGCCGCTTGACTTCCCCGATCATTTCAGTTCCCATCCAGGACGAGCAGGACGTCGTTCTCACACGGCGGCGTGCCCGCCAGATCGCGGAACTCCTTCGCCTTGACCCCCAGGACCAGGCCCGCGTTGCCACCGCTGTGTCGGAAATCGCGCGCAATGCCTTCATTTACGCCGGCGGTGGGCGGGCGGAATTTTCCGTCGAGATGGATGAAGCCCGTGCCGCGTTCGTAATCCGGATCGTTGACGAAGGGCCCGGCATCGCCGAGCTCGAAAGCATTCTGAATGGCAGCTATGAGTCACGGACCGGAATGGGCATGGGCATTCTGGGCGCCCGCCGGCTCATGGATCTTGTGCAGGTCGATACCCGAGCGGACAACGGCACAGCAGTAAAGATGTACAAGAACCTGCCACATGGGGTGGAACGCTTCTCTCCAAAGTTCCTGGCTGGGATTGTCCAGCGCCTTGCCCAGGAGCCGCAGGATGTATTCGAAGAGGTCCGGAACCAGAACCGCGACCTGCTGCGAGCGCTCGAAGAAGTGCGGCATGCCAAGGCCGAACTTGAACGGCGCCAGGTGCAGCTCCTGCAGTTGAATTCGGAATTGGAGGAAACCAACCGCGGCGTCGTAGCGCTCTACGCGGAACTGGATGAGCGCGCTGAGAGACTGCGCCAGGCGGATACCATGAAGTCGCGCGTTCTCTCTTATGTAAGCCACGAGTTCCGCACGCCCCTGAACGGAATTATAGGCCTGGCGCGATTGCTGCTGGGCCGGCCCTCGGTGCAAATGGACGCCGAGGCGCAGAAGCAGGTCCGGTTCATGCAAAGAGCGGCCCTGGAACTCTCCGAAATGGTCAATGACCTGCTTGACCTGGCAAAAGTCGAAGCCGGGAAATTGACCGTGGAGGTTCTGGATTTCTCAGTAGAAACCTTGGTGGGAACCCTGCGCAGTCTGTTCCGGCCTCTGCAATCAGACACCGCTGTGGCTCTGATTTTCGAAGTGCCTGAGGGCGTTCCGCCGCTGCACACCGATGAAACCAAGCTCGCGCAGATCCTTCGTAACCTTATCTCGAATGCCTTGAAGTTCACTGAGGAGGGCGAAGTGAGAATCACGGTTGCGCACGACCCCGAACGGGACGCCGTCATCTTTTCGGTGAAGGATACAGGCATAGGAATCGCCCCCGCTCATCAGTCCGTCATCTTCGAGGAGTTTTCGCAAATCGCGAACCCCCTGCAAAAACGGACGAAAGGAACCGGGCTGGGGCTTCCCCTCTGCAAGCGGCTTTGCGAACTGCTTGGCGGGACTATCTCGCTGGAGAGTGCTCCCGGTCTTGGGTCCACTTTCATGGTTTCGGTTCCGAGAGTGTATGGCGCGGACCAGGCGCCCCGCAATCGCAAGGTTCTGATTGTCGATGACGAAGAACTCTCGCGCTACCTGTTGCGCACGCTGATGCCCGGCCAGGTGGAAGTGCTGGAAGCCACTGGAGGGTTGGAGGGTATTCGCATGGCCCGCGAGTATCAGCCGGATCTGGTTTTTCTTGACTTGATGATGCCCGATTTTCCGGGGTCCGACGTGCTGCGGGAACTCCGCCGTGACCCTGCTACGCAAGCAATTCCAATTGTGATCGCTACTTCCCGTGCCTTGGATGCGGCCGAGCGTGACGCGCTCCAGCCCTCTGTTACCGCGATTTTTTCAAAAGATATGCTGGCCCGATCAGAAAAGCTTCATATAGACTTCGGCCCGCCCCCGGCCGTACGGATTCTTCCGGGCTCCGTTGCGGCATGACCCGTTAGATTAGAGGTAATTTGTGCCCACCATACTCAACGTCGATGATAAGGAACTGAATCGCTACATTCGCAGCCAGATCCTGACCAGCGCCCGGTATCAGGTGGTCGAGGCCGAAAGCGGCAAAAAAGCGCTGGAACTATGCCGTTCGTTGAAGCCGGAACTCGTACTGTTGGATGTCAACATGCCCGATCTCGGCGGCCGCGAAGTATGCCGCCAGATTAAACAGGAGAGCGGCGCGATCAAATCGGTCATGATCGTTCACATATCCGCCACCGCTACGGCGGCGGAAGATCAGGTGCTCGGCCTGGAAGGAGGCGCGGATGCCTATCTGGCGGAACCGGTGGTCCCCGAGTTGCTGTTGGCCACGGTGCGGTCCATGCTTCGATTGCAGTCCGCCGAACGAAAGCTCGATGAGCGCGATGCCGGCCTTCGGCGCCTGGTGGATTCCAACATCGTGGGCATCGCCTTTGCCGGAATGAATGGGATCAAAGACGCCAATGACGAGTACCTTCGCATCCTTGGCATGACGCGGGATGACCTGAGGCGCGGGCTCCTCGACTGGCGAAAAGCCAACGCTCCTGAACACCACGAGCGCTACCTGAAGGGTATCGAGGAACTCCGCCGGCGCGGCGTCTGGACGCCTTTCGAAATGGATCGCATACGGGCGGATGGCACGCGCGTTCCGGTCCTCATAGGTGCTACTGCGTTGTCGAAGGAGCCCCTCGAGTGGATCTGTTTTGTAGCCGATCTTAGCGCCCAAAAACGCACCGAGGCAGACTTGATGGCCCGGACGGAGGAACTGGCGCAATCCAATGAGAATCTCCAGTGTTTCGCCCACATAGTGGCGCACGATCTCCAAACCCCGCTGCGCACCGTCGCTTCCATGACCCAGTTGCTCGCCAAGAGGTTCGAGGGCAAGGCCGATGAGGAAACCCAGGAATTGGTGCGTCTGATCGTTTCAGGAGTGGAGCGGGGAAGACGCCTCATTTCGGATTTGCTGGAGTATGCGCAGGTGGCGGAGCATGGGAGCGGTCAGCTTGGAACCATTGATGCCGCTGCCATGGCCGCGTGGGCCGTCGCCAACCTTCAAGCACAAATTGACGAAACCAATGCCACTGTGACAGTCGATGAACTACCGGCCGTCGTTGCCGACGATCAACTCTCTCGGGTGTTTCAGAACCTCATCGAAAACGCCCTTAAATACCGGAGCGAAATACCTCCTGAGATTCGCGTCACCGCCGAAAGGGGCAGCCGGCACTGGCTGTTCTCGGTGAAGGATAACGGAATCGGTTTTGAAATGCGGTATGCCGACAGCATTTTTGGCGTCTATCAACGGCTCCACGGCCAGAAAATAGAGGGCACCGGCATTGGGTTGGCAGTCTGTAAGAAGCTGGTGGAGCGCTACGGCGGCCGCATCTGGGCCGAATCGGAGCTGGAAAAAGGCTCTACTTTCTATTTCACAGTTCCGGCCGCCGGGTAGGTGGGGCGGACCCCCTGGTCCGCAGCCGGCCTCCTGGCCGGCTCGCTTCGTCTTCCTCACTTGGCGGCTCCACGGCAGTCTGCCATCGTATCGGCCCTTCTCAGGACGTACACTTGCCTCCGGGCAAGCATCGATGGTCCAGCGCGGGAAGGGCGACCCGGGGGGTCGCCCGCGGACCAGGCGGTCCGCCCCACGAACGGCCGGCTTCGCCTCCAGCCGCCCGGTAGCGCCGGTGATCTTGTCACCGGTGCTTTTTACCCCTCGATTGAGTAGCACCTCTCATCTTGCTTTACTGCCAGCCGCATGTTAGCCTGCGGTTCGAATGGGGTATTTAGGGAGTTTCACAGCCGGAACCCTGTTTGCGGTGTGGGCCGGCGCCGCTCTGGCCCAGCAAAGGCCATCCATCACCTACACGCAGCCCGCTCCAATTTCGGCCGCCAACGGCCCGGCGATGTTTCGCGCGTACTGCGCCGTCTGCCATGGATCCGATGGCCGGGGCGGCGGACCGGCGGCCGAAGCGCTTAAGAAAGCGCCCGCCGATCTCACCCAACTGAGCCGCAGAAACGGAGGAATCTTTCCCAGAACCATGGTCCTGAACACAATTCAGGGCGCCGACGTTTTGGTAGCCCACGGGTCGCGCGACATGCCCATTTGGGGCGTATCGTTCCGGGTACTCGGCGATGACTCCATGGTCAAGCTTCGCGTCGCCAACCTCACAGCCTTCATCGAGTCCCTCCAACGAAAATGAGCCTCCGCCTCCTACTGGTCGTGATCGTTTGCCGCATCGCCGTGGCGCAATCGACCACCAGCGGCAGCGTAATCGGCACCGTGGTCGATCCCTCCGGAGCCGTCATGCCCAATGTCACCGTCGAACTGCGGAATCCGGTAACGGGCTATAGCCAAACCGCCGTGACGGATGGGGCGGGCGTTTACCGCTTTAACAACGTCCCGCAGAGCACTTACGAGGTGGAAGTTTCGGCCCAGGGTTTCGCCGCGAAGAAAGAAACCGTCAACGTCGTTACGTCAGTGCCCGTCGTCGCAAATTTTTCGTTGGAAATGAGTGGAGAGCGCACTGCGGTCGAAGTTACAGCTTCCGCCGCTTTGATTGACACCACGCCCACTGCCCGCACCGAAGTGGATTCCTCACTTATGGCGAAAATGCCGGTTGTCAATGCCGCGGCCGGGCTAAGCAGCATGATCAACTATTCCACCGGCGGCACCGCCTCCGATGCCAACGGCTTTTTCCACCCGCTGGGCGATCACGCACAGGTCAGCTTCGTCATCGACGGTCAGCCGATCAACGATCAACAAAGCAAAGTCTTCTCCACGCAGCTTCCTCCCAATGCGATCCAGAGCATGGAGTTGATCACGGGCGCGCCCGAAGCCCAGTTCGGTGACAAATCGAGCCTGGTGGTCAACGCCACCACTAAATCGGGGTTGAGCGCACGCCCTTTCGGCAGTCTTGAGGCCAACTGGGGCTCGTTCGGCACGTGGGGCGAGAACGCCACCTTCGGTGCGGGCACTCCCACGTTCGGAAATTTTGTAGTGCTCAACGGGCTGCGCACCGGCCACTTTCTGGACACCCCCGAGTTTCTCCCCATCCACGACATCGGCAACAACGAGACCATCTTCGACCGCATTGACTACCAACCCGGCCGCGACTCCTATCACCTGAACCTGTACGCCATCCGCAACTGGTTCCAGAATCCCAACAGCTACGGCCAGCTCACGCAAGACCAGAAACAGCGGGTCATGACCTGGAACATAGCGCCCGGCTATCAGCACTTGTTCGGTTCGGCCACCCTGTTCACCGTCAACGCCTTCCTGCGCCGCGATCAGGTTAACTACTACGGCAGCCGCAGCCCGCTCAACGATACCCCCGCCACGGAATCGCAACTTCGCTTCCTGACCAACTACGGCCTCAAGGCAGATGTCGCCCGTGCCGAAGGCGCGCATAATTTGAAGGCCGGCCTGCAAATTCAGCAGACCCGTTTGGTAGAAAACTTCTCTCTGGGAATCACTGACCCTGCGTTCAACCCGGTCTGCCTCGATGTGCAGGGGAATCCCGTGATATTGCCGTCTATCACGGCGCCCGCGGCCTGCGGTCAGGTGAATCCTTCGTACCACCCGAATCCGGGTTTCCTGCCAGGGCTGGTGTCTTTCGATCTCACTCGCGGTGGCTCGCTCTTCGGTTTCCATGGCGCCGGCAATATTAACCAATATGCCTTTTACGTGATGGACGATATCCGCCTGAAACACTTCACCTTCAACCTCGGGCTGCGCGACGATCAATACGATGGCCTGGTGTCGAAGAACGGCATCCAGCCACGGCTCGGCGTCGCGTACAACGTGGCTCGCACCAACACGGTTCTGCGCGCTTCGTATTCCCGAACCTTCGAAACCCCGTTCAATGAAAACCTGCTGCTTTCGAGCGCCACTGGTTCGGGCGGCCTGGCCGAGAATGTATTTGGCGCGACGGCCAGTATTCCCATCGCGCCGGGATTCCGCAACCAATTCAACACCGGCCTGCAACAGAAGATCGGCCAGCATCTCCTGTTCGATGGCGACTACTTCTGGAAGTACACCCACAACTCCTACGATTTCGACGTCCTGTTCAACACGCCGATCACATTCCCCATCGCCTGGCACAACTCCAAGCTCGACGGCGTCACCGGCCGCCTGAGCACCACGAATATTCACGGCTTCCAAGCCTATCTGACTTTCGGCCACACCCGCGCGCGCTACTTCCCGCCCGAATTGGGCGGGCTTATTTTCCAGGGCACGGCATCGGTTCCCGGCGTCTTCCGCATCGATCATGACCAGGCCTATCAGCAGACCGTGAACCTGCGCTACCAGCGCGGCAAGGACGGCCCGTATGCCGCCTTCATCTGGCGCTATGACAGCGGCCTCGTCGTGACGGGCATCCCCGATGTAGCGGCCGCCCAGACGCTAACGCCGGCCCAACAGGTGGATATCGGGTTCGCCTGCAACGGCGTGCCGGCCACGCTCGCACAGCCCATCACGGCTTGCAACGGGCTCGGGACATCCACCTTGCTCACGTTGCCACAGACCGGCACGGAAAATAATGATCACAATCCCGACCGCGTCAAGGCGCGCAACCTGTTCGACCTCTCGGTGGGAACCGACAACCTGATGCGCTCCGGCGAAAAGAGACGGGTACTGCTGCGCCTGACGGTGACCAACCTCGGAAACAAGATGGCGCTCTACAATTTCCTCTCAACCTTCAGCGGCACGCACTTCGTCCCCCCGCGAACCTGGCAGGCGTCGCTCGGGTATCAGTTTTAAAGCCGGGGGCCAGAATGAGCTGGCGCATTTTTGATTTCTCCGTGGCCTCGGTTCCCTCTATGCTCTCGAATGTTCTTGGTTTCTCTGTGTCTCCGTGTCTGTGGTGAATCCTGACTTCTGACTTCCTGCTTCCAGCTACAATGTAACTGTGTTGCGTTTTGCAGTTCCGGTGGTTTTCGCGCTGTCCGCTGCCCTCTCCGCGCAAACGCCGTTGTTCCCTCTGAAAGACGTCCGCGCTGGGATGCGAGGCGTGGGCCGCACCGTTTTCTCCGGCGACCGCATCGATGAATTTCAGGTCGAGATTTTGGGCGTCCTCGATAACATCGGCCCCAAACAGTCGCTCATCCTGGCCCGCCTCTCCGGAGGCCCCCTGGAGCATACCGGGGTCATGCAGGGCATGAGCGGCAGCCCCGTTTACATCGATGGCAAACTCGCCGGAGCGGTAGCCATGGCGTTTCCATTTGCCAAGGACCCTATCGCCGGCATCCGCCCCATTGAGGACATGATCAAGGCCGGCGCTGCCGCGAGTCCGCCCCTCCAGCGCGCCTCACTTCCCCGCCGCGCCGTCTCCATCGGCGATTCCGATTTGACACTGGCTTTCGACAAGCCCGCGTCAGCCACGGTCGGGCAATCCCGTTTGGTCGATATCGCCACTCCGTTGTCCTTCGGTGGATTCAGCAAAGGCGCCATCGAGACTTTCACTCCCCAACTCCGCGCTCTCGGATTGGAACCGCTGCAGGCCGTCTCGTCCGGATCCACGGCCACGCCCCGCATGGGCAACCCGGCCGGTCTCCTGCCCGGCTCCATGATCAGCGTGCAACTCATGGCCGGCGATCTCAGCGTCGGCGCGGATGGCACCGTGACCTACATCGATGGCAAGCGCTTGTACGCTTTCGGCCATCGCTTCCTCGCGGTCGGGTCGACGTCTCTCCCCTTCGCCCGTTCCGAAGTGATTGCGCTGCTTCCCAATGTCAACACATCCTTCAAGCTGTCCGTTTCCAAGGACTGGCTGGGCACCATCGATCAGGATCGCGATACTGCTGTCGCCGGGGAATTGGGGCGCCGTCCCCAATTGGTGCCGGTCTCCATCGCCGTTTCGCGTGGCGGACGCCAGGTCGAGTCTTACAACATGCAGATGATCAACGATCCTCTGCTCTCCCCGCTTCTCACCCAGATGGCCGTCTTTTCCGCGATTGATGCCACCGAGCGCTCTGTCGGCGCCGCCAGCATTCGCGTGACCGGCCAGATCGATTTTCAAAATGCCCCCGCTCCCGTGCGCATCGACAACATCTTCGCCGCCGATAACGGTGCGGCCACGCAGGTCTCTCTTTCCGCGGCCATCCCCGTCGCCTACGTCATGCAGAGCGGGTTCAATACCCTGCAGCTGAAGAACGTGGCTCTGCGAGTCGAAGCCATCGATCAGAGGAAGGCCTTAAACATCGAGTCGCTGGTCGCCTCCAGCCGCGCCGTCCGCCCCGGCGAGAAGCTCTCCATCAACGTCATTTTGGCCGGTGAAAACGGAACCGAAATGTCGCGCACAGTCGAATACCAGGTGCCGGTGGGAGCGCCTCCGGGCCCGCTCTACTTCACTGTGTCCGACGCCAATACTGCCAACATCGCCGATTTCCGCCAGGTTCTCACCACTAGCCCGCACACGACCGCCCAGTTGATTTCTACCGTGAATAATCTTCATCCCAACAACAAGGCCTACGTCCGCGTCTGGCGCGCTGATCCCGCCTACCAGCTGGAAGGCGCCGACCTGCCCGATCCTCCGCCGTCCGTGGCACTCATCCTGGCCAATTCCCAGACCAGCGTGGCCGGCATCACGCCCGTCCGCAATTCGAAAGTCGCGGGAATGGAGATCGATCTGGGCGACCAGTTCGTCTCCGGAACCAAAACCATTGTGACTGAGGTGAAGGAATGAGGAATCCTCACCACAGAGTCACAGAGACACAGAGCCAAAGGATTCTCTGTGCTCTCCGCAACTTCTGTGCCCTCAAAATGCGTCTTTTTAACTTGTATTCCTCTGCGTCTCTGTGTCTCTGCGGTTTATTTATCGGCGTTGCCGTCACTCCCGCCCTTTTCGCCTCTTCCACCTCCGCCTGGGAGATGAACACCTACACGGATTTCATCCGCGGCCGTTTCGATGCAGTTTCGCTCAGCCGCGATGGCCGCCTCTCGCTGGCGCCCAAGCTGGACACCATTTTCTCCTCTGACCAGCCCGTTGTGTGGAGTGTTGCCCAGGCGCCCGATGGCACGCTCTATGCCGCCACCGGTCACCGCGGGCGGATCTACAAAATAGATCCAGCCGGAAAATCCTCGCTGATTTGGACGGCCGAACAGCCCGAGGTCTTCGCCATAGCCGTCGACCGCGCCGGCGTGCTCTATGCGGGCACCTCGCCCGATGGCCGCATTTACCGCATCCAAAACGGGGCCGCCACCGAGTACTTCGCGCCCCAGGCGAAATACATCTGGGCTCTGGCCGTCGCTTCGGACGGCGTTTTGTATGCCGGGACCGGCGACCAGGGCAAGATCTTCCGGATTGAAGGGCAGGGCAGGGGAGAGGTCTGGTACGAAACCGGGCAGTCGCACGTCACCGGTTTGGCCGTTGATTCACAAACCCGCCTGCTCGCCGGTACCGAGCCAAACGGTCTGCTCTACCGCATCACCGGTAAAGACAAAGCCTTCGTGTTGTACGATTCCAGCTTGCCGGAGATCCGTGCCATTATTCCCATGCCGGATGGCACGGTCTACGCCGCGGCTCTCGGCGGATCCGTGGCCAAGCGCGCCCAGACCGCCCAACAGGCGCTGCAAAATCTCTCGAATGGCACGGTGGTCAGCGCTCCTACCACGACCATCACCGTGGAAGCGCAGCAAACCGGACCCGGTCCGGAGATTAAGCCGCCCGACCCCGCCAAACCGGCACAGCAGGCCGCCGTCGCCAGCGCCCAGGTGACCACTCAGTTCACGCCCGTGACCGATAACGCCAGCGTCGAAAAATCGGCGGTCTATCGTATCAATCCGGACAATTCCGTCGACACTCTGTGGAGTTCGAAGGAAGAAAACGTTTACGACTTGCTCGCGATGGATAAGCAGATCCTGTTTTCGACCGATGAGTCGGGCCGCATCTATGGCCTTGCGCCCGATCACCGCGTAACGCTGCTTCTCGAAACCAAGGAGGCCGAAACCACGCGCCTGCTTGCCTCGAAGAATTCGGTCCTGGCCGCCACCGGTAATGTGGGTCGCGTTTTCCGTTTGGGCGAAGTCCCCGGAGCCGGTGGGAGCTATGAAGCGCCGGTGCACGATGCCGGCGTCGTGGCGCGCTGGGGCAGCCTCAGTTGGCGTGCCGACCTTCCTGCAGGGTGCAATCTTCAGTTCCGTACGCGCTCCGGCAATTCCGCCAAGCCCGACCGCACCTGGAGCGAGTGGTCCGACCCTCTGGCCAACCCGGCCGGCTCGCGCATCCCCAGCCCAAATGCGCGCTACATCCAATGGAGGGCCGAGTTGAGAGGCGCGAATGGCGCCACACCGATGGTCAGCGGAGTCACACTCGCTTACCTGCCGCAGAATACGCCGCCCGTTATCAAGAACATCACCGTCGTTCAGACCGCTAATGCCGGCCAAGCTGCCAAAGCCGCCGCGGCTTCCTCAAGCGCTTACACCGTGACGGTAACGGACACCGATTCCTCAGCCACGTCCTCCGGAACGCCCACTCAGGCCCTGCCGCGCGCCTCCACCGAGCAGATCACCGTAAGCTGGCAGGCCGAGGATGCCGACGGCGATCGCCTGGCCTACAGCCTGTACTTCCGAGCCGACGACGAAACCGAGTGGAAGCTCCTGAAACCCGACACTCACGATGCCGCCTTCACCTTCGATGCCGACATCCTGGCCGATGGCCGATATTTCTTCCGTGTCACTGCCTCCGATCGCGAATCGAACCCCGCATCCGCTGCTCGCGAAACGGAGTTGGTCAGCGCTCCCATCCTCATCGACAATACGCCGCCTGTCATCACTATCGGAACCGTGCGCTATTCGGGCGGCGCCGCCCATATCGAGCTGACGGCCGCGGACGCAGCCTCTGCTCTGCGCCGTTGCGAATACTCGCTCGACGCCGCGGCCTGGATACCTTTGGAAGCTGCCGACGGTGTCATCGATTCGCCGCGTGAGTCGTTCACCCTCGACCTCGGCAAGCTCTCCCCCGGCGAGCATCTGGTCGTTTTCCGCGCAGCCGATAGCGCCAACAATACGGGCGTCGCCAAAGTCGTCTTGAAGTAGTCCTGGGATATTATTGGCTTGTATCAGGGCACGACTTCAGTCGTGCCGCGAAATCGGGAGAAGGGATCGGGCTTTAGCCCCTGAAAACTGCCAAGCTTCCTTCGCTACTCATCAACTTGAGGACCTTCGCCTGGCTCCTCCGGCGAAGCGTCGTCTTGGCCGCCGACGATAACTGCTTCGGCATCGCTAAAGGCGCGGCCTATTCTGCTTTGCTGTCCTTTTTTCCGGTGCTCACCTCGGCGGCCACTTTGCTCGTCCAGACCCGCGCCCATTATGTCTCCAACTTGCTCGAACGCGTACTCGCCGAAATTGTGCCGCCCGGCTCGGAGACCCTGGTCATCGAACAATTTCGTGCCACGGGAGCGCGCCCGGCGGCGGTCCTGGTAGGCGCAGCGCTGGTCTCCCTTTGGGCCGCCTCCAGCGTCGTCAAAAGCCTGATCGAAGGTTTTCACGCTGCTTATCGGGTTCCCCGCAACCGCGGCTATCTCGCCAATTCGGGTGTCTCGATGGCGCTCGTTCTCGGGGCCTTTGTTCCCCTGCTCGCCGCCTCGCTTCTGCTCCTGTTCGGCGGCGCGGTCGAGCGTGAGGTACTGAACTGGATCCGCGTGGACCCGGTTCTAAACCCCTTCGCCTGGATTTGGCTGCTGATCAGCCGCTTGGGGCGTTATCTGGTGGCCTTCGTGGCTACGGTGCTCGTCACCGCCGTGCTCTACTATTTTGGTCCGCACCGCCGCCAACGATGGCGCTATGTCTGGCCGGGCGCGATCCTGGCAACCGTTCTCTGGATGGCCGCCACCTCGGTTTTCGGCTGGTACGTCCGCCACATCGCGCGTTACAACGTTATGTATGGTTCCATCGGCGCCGGCATCGCCCTCCTCGTATGGATGTACCTCATGTCCGCCATCGCCCTCATCGGCTGCGAATTCAACGCCGCATACGAACGCAGCCAAACCCCGTAGCTCCGACCGCTTGTACTCGCCGCGCATTTCTACTATGCTCTTTTCAATTCAACGTGCTTTTCTTGCGCCCTCGCCAGATCTGCGGTCTCGCGTTTCTCGGAGCGATTTCGCTCGCAGCCCAAACTCCGCCGGCGCGATCGATAAGCACCGGTGTGTATTCGATCACGCAAGCTGCCCGTGGGGAGCAGGTCTATAAGAGCCAGTGCGCCGGCTGCCACGGCAAAGCCTTGGAAGGAACCAGTGGCCCACCGCTGGCCGGCGATGGCTTCCTCGCGAACTGGAGCGCCCAGCCGCTTTCAAGTTTCGTGGACAAGATCCAGAAGACAATGCCCTTCAACCTCCCCGGCAGCCTCTCCCGGACCCAGTCGACGGATCTTGCGGCTTATCTTCTCCAAGCCGGCAAGTTTCCCGCGGGCCAGGCGGACCTCGCCGACGCCGCGCTCGCCCAGATCGTATTCCCAACGGTGCGAGCCGCCGCGCCGACAACGGCGAAGGCCGCCGCTGGATCTCTTCCCCCGCCCGAGGGCAATCTTGCCGAGCTGATGAGAGCCATCGCATTTCCGAATTCGAACATCATTTTCAACGCACAGCTCAAGGATCCTGGCGCTCAAACCAAAAAACAGCCCGGCAGCGCGCCTTTCGATTACATCGAGTGGGGGGCCACCGTTTATCCAGGATGGCTCGCTCTTGATCAGGCCGCTGTCGCCATCACGGAAACGGCGCCGCTCCTTTTGACGCCCGGACGGCGCTGTCAGAACGGCAGGCCCGTCCCGGTCGATCGCGCGGATTGGAAGCAATATGTCGCCCAGCTCGTGGAAGTGGGAAAGCTCGCCCGCACGACGGCCAAAGCGAGGAATTACGAAGCATTTGTGGATGTCAGCGAGAAATTGAACGACGCTTGCGCGAACTGCCACAAAGTTTACCGCGACAAGGGAGGCACCGAAGGCAGTGGAGCCACCCGATGTCAGCCCCCTCCGGAGGAGAAATGACATGCGCCTGACTACCTTCGTTACGACAGGCTTGACGCTGGCTGTTGCAGCGCCATTGTTCGCCCAGGAATGGGTGGAATTTGCCAGCCGGGAAGACCGCTTCACCTGCCTCTTCCCGAGTCAGCCCAAAGTCACCGAGACCACTTACCTCTCGCAGCACGAAGCCAATCTCCCGGCGCGGATTTACAGCGCCGAGCAGGGCAAGAGCCGATACTCTGTCACAGCGGTCGATTACAACCAAGCTCAACGCATACTCACCGAGAAAGCCAAATCCTGCCCGGCGGGCGCCGAGCCCTGCCTGGGCGGTCCGGGCGACGAGGGCCACTGGTAGGCCGATATTCGCGGGGCGGTAGACTGGGCGACGTGGCAATTTCTCAAACGGGACGCGAAAGTAACTTCGTTCGTATGGGCC
>CAZKVF010000431.1:0-5141 GCA_964556085.1 uncultured Solibacteraceae bacterium | reverse complement strand
TCCACCTGGTTATAGGCCGCGAAATTGAAAACAACATCCGCGTTGGCGGCCGCCAACGCCGTCTCAACGGCCCGGGTGTCCGTAATGTCGAGGTGCGCTCGATCCCACGTGCTAACTTCGTACCGGCGGGCTTCCAACTCTCGGACCAACTCGACGCCGAGTTGTCCCCCAGCCCCTAAAACCACCGCTCGTTGCGTCATCGGAAGCAGACAGCATAGCGCAGGCAAGCGGGTATCACCAAACAGCGGCTCTGCGTCTCAGCGCTTAGCTAACGATGGACAAAGAGGACCGCGACCAGGGCAACGGCGAGCGAAAGAATTACCACCACAATGGCCTTCCTGCGCGCGGGCGTGAGCCACGCGGGAACAGTCGCGTTGTTGGCCCCTTGTGGCTTGACGCGGGAGAGGTGGCGCATGGCGTGCGCGATCTCCCTGCGGCCGCGGCGGTCGGCGATCAGGATCGTGCGTGAATTGGGGTTGCTGGTGGATTGCAGCAGCTTGTTGCGCAACGGCGGCGGAATCTCATCCACCGACCGGTAAACCATATCGGCGCCTCGCGACGAAATCATAACTGTCGATGTCTGGAACACTCCGGAACTCGCCTCGGGGCGCGGATGGCCGCAATACGGGCACTTAGCCGCATTCGCGTCGAAGCTCTTCCGGCATTTCGTGCAAGTCATCCGACCACCACCGGCGGGGTTTTCCGCTTGTCCAACGCGTGCTCCTCGCCCACGTTTTCCTGCACCACCTGAATGAAACCCAGCGCCGCCTTGGGCAGCGCCTTGTCTTTGCGGTAGATCAGGCCCAGACGGCGCATCATGGGCTCGGGCGCGAGCGCAATGGCCCGCAATTTTCCGGCCGCGATTTCTTCCCGGCAGTTCGATACCGCAAGAAACGTCAGGCCCAGGCCCGCCATCGCGAAACGCTTCATCATCTCGGTGGAATCCAACTCCATGGAAATCTTGATCTGGTCCTCCACCAGCTCCAGCCATTCGTTTAGACGGGTACGCGTCTTCCCATGCTTCGGCAGCAGCAGAAAATCCTCCGTCAAATCCTGCGGCGAGACTGTCCTGTTCTCCGCGAGCCGGTGCCGCGCGGGCACGATCAGGCGGACCTCGTCGGCATGGACGCTCACCACCTGAAGCCGCTTCTCTTCCACCGGCAGCTGGGTGAGCCCGAAATCCGCCGAGTTCTCCATCACCGCTTCCACCACTCGCGAGCCGTAAGAGCGGTCCACCTGGAGCTGCACTGCCGGGAACAGCTCGCGGAAGCGCGAGAAAACCTTCGGCAAAACGTAAATGCAAGTCGCCTCGTTGGCGGCAATTACGATTTCGCCGCGCGGATTCTGTTCCAGTTCGGCGATGGCATCTTGCGCCCGGCGTTTCAGATCGAGCATCTGCTCGGCGTATTCGCCGAAAATCCGGCCGGCCGTAGTCAGCGAAATCCGGCTTCCGAACCGCTCGAACAGGTCGGCGCGCAGTTCCTGCTCCAACTGGCGCACCTGGGCGCTGATCGCCGGCTGGGTGCGGTAACACGTCTGCGCGGCCTTAGAGAAACTCTTCAGCCGGACGATTTCCAGGAATGTGTGGAGCTGGTCAAAATCCATATTCGGCCGCACCCGAGCTGGGCGTCCCAGGCCGGCTTTTCAGTCAAATTTCGTATCGGCGGCATAGAAATAATCAATTTCCATCGCACCGCAGTGTTTGGTAAGTATTGTAACATCGGCTCCAGCTAGCCGCAGCATCCGGCATCGCATTTCGGAAGGTATTGTGTTGCCCATTGCCGCCGTCATCCGGCGCGGGTACCATCGAATTGATGGTGAAAACTCCGTTTTTGGGCATACTGATCGGCGGGATGGTGCTACCCACGTTCGCCGCGTCCCAGACGCTCCAAGACCGTGGAAAATACCTGGTTGCTGAAGTCGCCAAGTGCGGCGACTGCCACACCCCGCGGAACCGGGAAGGCAAACCCGATACGGCCAAACTGCTTAAGGGAGCCCGGATCAAGAACGTAACCGCTCCGGACATCACATCCTCCGGGGACCTGTGGGCCCACTGGAAGGGGGAGGGTTTTCGCCGGTTCCTACAGGAAGGCGTGGAGCCCTCCGGCCGTCCAGCCAAGCATCCGATGCCTCAGTTTCAACTTCGGCCGGATGACGCCGACGCGATTGTACAGTACCTCCAGACACTCAAGTGACGTTGGGAAGGCCGTAATGCCGTGGTACAGCATCAAATGGCCGCGGTGGCGGACATCGCCAGCCCGCCTGCCGAACTCTTAGCCCAGAGTTGTACCGCTTTCCCATCCGCTTCCGGCTTGCCGCACACTGCGAAAGGCGCCGTATCGAACAGCGGGCTCACGGCGCGGAACGCGAAGCGCTTGACGTCCGCCTGCGGCAGCGTACGGCGCAGCAGGTCCACCAGGAGCGTGGCCTGGAGCGGACCGTGCACTACCAGGCCGGGGTATCCTTCGACTTCTGTAACATAACGCCGGTCGTAGTGGATGCGATGCCCGTTGAAGGTCAGTGCCGAGTAACGAAATAACAGCACGTCGTCGGGTTGGATTGTCCGTCCCCAGGCCTGTTCTGCGGGAGCGGCCGGCGCGGGCGGAGGAGGCGGATCGCCGGGCCGGGGACTCCCACGGTAGACGATATCGTGTTCGTCGGTGAGCGCTACTCCGCTGGCGTTGCAGATTTCGTGGCGCACCTGCACGAACACCAGGGAACCCGTGCGGCCCTGCTTGTGTTCTACGTTAACGATTCGCGACTCCCGCGTGACGTTCTCGCCCACCCGTAACGGATGATGGAATTCGATCCGTGTCCCGGCCCACATGCGGCGCGGCAACGGAACAGGCGGCAGGAAGCCTCCCAGCTTCGCATGGCCGTCGGCGGCGAGTTCCGATTGGCGGTGTATCGGCAGAAAATACAGCCAATGCCAGAGCGGCGGCAGAGGGTCGCCCGGCCTCGGCGGGGGGTCGTCGCGATCGAGCGTAGCGGATAATGCGGCCATCGGCGCAGCCGTCACCTGGTCGGAACGGGTTTCCGTACGTCCAATCCATGCTTGCAAAGATGCGATGTCCAAGGGCTGGCTCACAACCATGATAGACTGGCCGCACAGCTCGGCAAAATGACGGACATCGCCAATCGCGGGTGGCGCGCGTGGGTGGCTTCGGGGGCTATCAGTTTGTGCTCCTGGCTCTCCTATGTGGACCGGCAGACGCTGGCAGTGCTCTCGCCTGCGATCCTGGCGGACACGCATCTGAGCGTACAGGCATATGCGACCGCCGTGTCGGCATTTTCGTTCGCGTACATGATCGCCAATCCGGTTTGGGGCTCGATCCTGGACCGCATCGGGTTGACGGTCGGGATGTTGATCGCGGTGGCCGTGTGGACCGTCGCCAGCGCGTCGCACGCCTGGGTGACCGGATTCATCGGCTTCGCGGTGGCGCGCACGGTGCTCGGACTCGGTGAGGGCGCCACCTACCCCGGAGCGCTGCGTACGGCCATGGACTCGTTGCCTGCGGACCGGCAGTCGCGAGGCATGGCAGTTGCCTATAGCGGTTCCACGTTGGGAGCGATTGTCACTCCCCTGCTGGTCACGCCGATTTTCCTCGCCTTCGGATGGCGCGTGGCATTCTTGGTGACCGGTGCGTTCGGCGCCTTATGGTTGCTGTTGTGGTGGGTGGTGGCGCGGCCACCATGGCTGCTGCCCGAGAAACGCACCGCGACCCTGACATGGCCGAGCTTGCGGGAGCGTCGCTTCTGGGTTCTGGTGGCGGGTATGGGACTAGGTGGAGCACCCCTGGGCGTCATCCTGACCCTGAGCCCGGTCTATTTGAGCCGTGCGTTGCACATGACACAGTTGCAGTTAGGCCAGGTTCTTTGGATTCCCACGATGGGGTGGGGCATCAGCTATTTCTTTTTCGGATGGATTGGCGACCGGTACGTGGGCAACAATCCGCGCCCGATGCGCCTCTACCTGATGCTATCCGTTCTGATCCTGCCGCTGGCGCTGGTAACCATCACCACCTCGCGCGCCGCGGTTCTAGCGCTCTTCTTTTGGGGCATGTTCATTGCCGTGGGCTTCATAACACTCTCGCTGCATGTAGCGGCACGTGCGTATCCGCGTGACCGGAGCGGCATGGTCGCGGGCATCGGGTCCGGCTCGTGGGGAGCAGTGCAGGCGTTGGTGCTGCTGGTGTACGGCCGCTGGTTCGATCAGAAATGGTACTTGGCGACTTTCGTCAGCCTGACGCTGATTCCTGTTTTGGGAACGGGGATTTGGTTGTGGCTGACACAGACAGTGCGGAAACCGCAGATGATGGAAGTGGCGGGCTGACAGGCGTGCCGCACGGCGGTCTGCGTACTGTTTCCGGGGAGCAAGCCGTTCGAGCTTTCCAGAAGGCAAGGGTAAGGGCCGGCAGCACGGGCTCACCTTCTGGGGCGGCGACATGCCCGGCGGCTTAGGCACTTCGTGGTGAGAATACCGGCGAGGGCATAGGGGCGCTCAGCGAGATGTGTGGCGCTCGCGATCACGATGGCTGACCGGACCTGGATTTCCTGGGCGCCGCCCGACTCCTTAAATGCCCAGCTCCTTGAAGACTTCCTGCGCGGCGCGGAAGCTGTCTACTCCCGCCGGCACGCCGCAGTAAATCGCGACCTGCAGAAACACTTCTTTAATGTCGTCCTTGGTGAGCCCGTTGTTAAGGGCTCCTTTGATGTGAGCCTTGACCTCGTGCGGACGGTTGAGCGCCGAAATCATCGCGAGATTGATAAAGCTGCGCGTCCGGCGATCCAGGCCGGGGCGGCCCCAGATTTCACCCCAACAATACTGGGTGGTCAATTCCTGCATCGGGCGATTGAAGTCATCGGCCGTCGACATGGCCTTGTCCACATAGTCGGCGCCCAGCACCGCGCGTCGAATGGCAAGGCCCTTCTCAAATGTTTCGCGATCCACTAATTTCTCCTTTGTGATACCTGTCTGGGCAGGGCATGGCCCCGCCCCACTAGTGTAAACCGCACCGCTGGCGGGTTAAGATGCGGTCATGATGAATCGGCGCAGCTTTCTGGCGAGTCTGTCCACACCGGCTCTGATCCGCCGCCGCGCCGCTGCCGCCGATCGAGGCGTACGCGAACGGCGGCCGTTC
>CAZKVF010000430.1:0-10860 GCA_964556085.1 uncultured Solibacteraceae bacterium | reverse complement strand
TCAACACCTCGCTCAATCTCTTCGGCGTTGTCACCGGCCAGGTGAACCAGCCCCGGCTCGTGCAACTAGCCCTCCGATTGAGCTTCTGATGTTCATAACATAGGAGATGGTATGTCTATGAAATCGTCCCGCCAAACTCCTGGAGCTCCAGGTCGCTGGCGTCTTTTACTGGCCGGTCTGCTCATCGCGCTGTTCGGTACACCGGCGAGCGCGCAGCAGGATCTCACGTTTACTCCCTTCCACGCGAACGGCATCTACCAGCCTGGGGAAAGACTGGGATGGACGGTAACGCGGCGAAATGGCGCGACGGGCCCAACCCGGTTAGCCTATGACATCAAGAAAAACGAACTGGAAGTGCTCCGCAGCGCCACGCTGGACCTGTCTTCAGGTACGGCGACCATCGAAGCTGTTGTGGACGAACCATGCATGGTCTTCGTGGAGTTGCGGCCCGAGGGCGCATCAGTGGCACCGGGAGGTCCACAGAGAAGACCCTATGCCAGTGTGGGAGCCGCTGTCGCTCCAGACCGGTTGCGGCCATCTGTTCCGCGGCCCGCGGATTTCGACGAGTTTTGGGCCTCTAAGCTCACAGCGATGCGAGCGATTCCCATGAACCCCGTCCTCACGCCGATGACTTCGGATGTTCCGGGCGTCGAAATCAGCACAGTGAATGTGACCGCTCTGAATTCGCATATGCAGGGTTACGTCGCAAAGCCGCAGCGCGAAGGCAAATTCCCCGCACTCGTGACCTATCAGGGTGCCGGCGTGCGGGCTCTGAGGCCGGATGGCGCCGCTGCAAGGGCGGCAGAAGGCTGGCTGGTCGTGGACGTCGATTCACATGACAAGGCGCCCGACGCTTCCACTGGGCCGCCCTTCAACTATCAGACGATCGGGAATACCGACCGGGAACAGTCTTACTTCCTGAATATGTATCTCCGGGACACTCGAGCTATCGATTACATCGCCACACGGCCGGATTGGGACGGGAAGACCATTGTGATTTTGGGGACCAGCATGGGAGGCCAGCAGGGTCTCGTGACGGCGGCCCTGAATCCGGACCGGATCACGGCGCTCCTGGTGAACGAACCGTCCGGTGGTGATACGAACGGAGAACTGCATGGCCGCAGCGCCGCCTATCCCAACTGGCCTGCGAACGATCCTAAGGCCATGCAGGCTGCATTGTATTTCGACACCGTCAACTTCGCTTCCCGTATCAAGGCCCCAACGCTGGCATCGATGGGCTTCATCGACACCGTGGTGCCGCCGGCGGGCGTTTGGATCGCGCTGAACCAGATAACCGCGCCGAAAGAGGCGGTTCCCATGATAGAGGCAAACCACGTCCACATAACCCCGAACAAGGTAGGCGCTTTCGCTCAGCGCTCGACGGAAGTGCTGGGGCAGCTGCTCCGTGGCGTCGAATACAAGCCGAACCTAGAGCTCACGGGCGGAGGGCGGCCCAATCGCCAGGTAACTCAGGCGGCGCGATCTGGAAGCACCGCGGGCCGGCCTGAACTTACCCCTGAGCAGCAGGAGCAGTTCCGCAAGGCTAAGGAAGAACAACTCCATAACGACTGGGCCGAAATGAAGCGGTATCGTGACGACGATGCCAAGGTCGGGCCTCCCGCAAAAGGGGAGAAGCGAGTGGTTTTCATGGGAGACTCGATTACTGATGGCTGGATCCGCCGGGCGCCTGAATTCTTCCAGGGAAAACCATACCTGGATCGTGGCATTAGCGGCCAAACGACATCGCAAATGCTTGTCCGGTTTCGCCAGGATGTCATCAATCTTCATCCTAAAGTGGTCGTCATTTTGGCGGGGACCAACGATATTGCGGGAAATACAGGTCCGGCGACTCCCGAAATGATCCAGGACAACCTTGTCTCCATGGTTGACCTCGCACGGGCCAACGGAATCAAAGTCGTGCTTTCCTCGATCACACCATCCGACGATTTCTGGTGGAATCCGGGCACGAAGCCCGCGCACAGGATCGCCGAAATGAATACATGGATCAAAGCGTACGCGGCGGAACATGGGCTGGTCTATCTGGACTACTATTCTGGGATGGTAGATGACAACGGCGGCATGAAACGCGAGTTCACGAGCGATGGTGTTCATCCGAATCCCGAGGGCTATGCTCTGATGGGAAAACTCGCCGAGAAGGCGATTGCCACCGCCCTAACGGGCAAGTCCGCTAAATAGGCCAGGCGGGCCAGGCTCCGCGCACACAATCATTTCCCTAGGGTTGCCACTGCGTGGAGCGCGATCTCGGCCGAAGAAGAGCCGATCATAATCTCGACAGGGCCCGATTCAACCTCCCAACCGCGCTGCGCTTCATTCCACCACGCAAGCGACGCGGCGTTTAGGGGGATTCGCACAGTCTTAGCCTCGCCGGCGGCGAGCCTGACCCGCTGGAACCCTTTCAACTCTTTCAATGGACGCTCAACCGCAGACTTGGGATAGCGTACGTATAATTGAATCACTTCCTCTCCCGCGCGCTTGCCGGCGTTCTTAACCTGCACACTTACGTTGATCGCACCGTTCTTGGATATATTCGGCGAACTGAGCCTCAGACTGGAGTAGGCGAACGTCGTGTAGCTGAGCCCGTAGCCGAACGGATAGAGCGGCTCACCGCGGAAGTACAGATATGTCCGCCCGTGGCGGAGATCGTAGTCCTCTATCTGCGGCAACTGGTCGAGCGACTTTGGCCAGGTTTGGACTAAGCGCCCGCCTGGATTGTAGTCGCCGAATAGCGCGTCGGCGATGGCCGCCCCCTGCTCCTGAGCCGCATGAGTGATATGGAGGATCGCCGGCACATTCGCCTGGCTCCAGTTGATCGCATAGGGGAAGCTGGAGACCAGCACCACAATGGTCTTCGGATTGACCGCATAGACCTGTCTCACCAATTCCTCCGAGGGAAGGTCAATCGAAAGCCGGTCACGTCCTTCCCGGCCCTCGCCGGGCACGGAGCAGGGCTTGGTGGAAGAATCCTGCGGGTTGAAGATCTGTCCCACGTCTTTCAGGTCCGCGCCGCAGACCGGGTGGTTGCCAACCACTACCACAGCCACATCCGAAGACCGGGCCGCGTTCACCGCCGCACCGTCATCATTGTTCGCGGCAGAGTTGACCGTGATCCCCGCGCCCGCTTTGTCGCGGATTCCTTGAAGGACGCTGACCGCGTACGGCATCGGGCCAGTGTACAGATCGCTGAGCACCTCGGCAGCCCGCGGACCGACGACGGCGATCGATTTGAGTCTCTTCCGATCGAGAGGCAGCAGGCCGGTCGCGTTCTTCAGCAGGACAATCGATTCGCGGGCCAACTCGCGCGCCACCGTCTTGTCTTTCTCCGTATTCCAGGGTTCGGGCTCGCCGGCAGTGCCGATTTTCGAATAGGGAGACATGCTCGGTGGATCGAGAAGGCCCAGCTTGAGGATCGTCTTGTACTTGCCTTTAATGGCCGCGTCAATATCGGATTCGGTCAACTGCTTGTCGTCAAGCGCCTGCTTGATTGATTCGGCTGAGCCACCCCGGAGGAATTGATTGAGTCCGACTTTGATGGCGGCCGCCGTCACCTCTTCCTCGGTCTTGAGGTACTTGTGCAAGGTCACGACGTTCCGCATTGCTCCCGCGTCGGAGCTGACGATCCAGTTCGCGCCCCACTCCTTGGCCACGGTGTCTTTCAATACCGGGTTGACGGTCATGGGGACCCCGTTCCACGCGTTGTAGGAAGCCATGAAGGACCGCACTCCGGCGCCTAGGAACACCATGCGAAACGGAACCGAGTAGTATTCACGCATCAATCGCATGTCGAAATTGGAAGAGGATCCGCCCCGGGTGGTCTCGTTGCTGTTGGCAAAAAAATGCTTGACCAACGCGGCGGCCTGCCAGTACCTTGGGTCGTCGCCCTGGATGCCTTTCGCGAGGGCGGTAGCCATGGTTCCCGCCAGGAAGGGATCCTCGCTGTAGCTCTCGTCGTTACGGCCCCAGCGGGGATCGCGCGCCAGGTCCGAAGTCGGACCCCATAGAACCAGCGTCGGTCGCCTGTACTTTTCGTTTTGGGTCGCATATCGGGCTTCGTACCCAATGACGGCCCCGGCACGCTGGATCAGTTCGGGATCCCATGTTTCCCCCATGCCGTAGACTTGTGAGAAAGACGTTGTTGGAATGCGCATACCGCCCGCAGGGCCCGCTCGCAGCACGGCCTGATGGATGCCTTCCGCGCTTCCGAAACCCGGGATATTGAGGCGTTTGACCGCGGGGTTCGCGAACGCCGCGATCTTTTCCTCCAGCGTCATGAGGGAGACAATGTTATCGGCGCGCTGTTCTAACGGCAGGTTAGGGTTCTGAAACGGAAACTCGTATTGCTGCGCAATCGACGTGGTGACAGCTGCCAATAGAATAACCACGGCCACGCGCGCTGTCTTTACGCTCATTCGCGTCTCTCCTATTTCCAGTTCTTGCGCGCGACCTTCCACTCCGAAGCCTTGCAGAGGCCACACTGGTCACCAGTGAACATGGCACTCGCCTTCTTGTCGCCTTTGAGTTGCCAAAGAAGCCATTGCGTAGCGACCTCCGCGAACTTGCCGCCGTGCGGCTGCCAGTACGTGCCGTTGTGGCCGGTATCCATGTTGGCTTTGAAGACAGGCACCGCTCCGATTTCCGAAAAGTCCTGCTCCGCGTTTTTGAACGCGATATCCGACTCTCCGCCGATGACATAAATGATGGGCGTATGCAGCTTCTTGAGAGTCTCCGGACCGCCCGGCAGCACCAGGCCCGCAACCGGCACGCGCATCTCGGCTCCCTTGGTCTGGCCTGCGCCCTCTGGCAATGCCACGGTGTTCCGAATGATGCCGCTGTTCAGGATCACGGCGGTCTTCACTCGCGGATCGCCGGCAGCTTCCAGCGCCTGCAGCCCACCGCAGGACTGGCCCATGACGGCGATGGCCGCTATATCCAGTTTTCCTTTATAGGGGCTTCCGTCTTTCCCGTTTTGAACTTTGGCCCAGTCCATCGCCTCGTACAGTTGGCTGGTGTTGCTTTGCTGAAACGGGCCGCGCCCGCCGCGGGCGCCCTTCTCACCTTTCGGGGCAGCGGGAAAGGGAGGAAAGGGCTGTCCCGGTTTAGGCGGCCGGCCCGGCGCCGACGGATTGATCGGCCCGTTCGCCACTACCAAGAACCCGTAGGAGGCGACCTCTGCCAGGTAGTTCTCAAAGGCGTTGCCCGCATTCGCGCAGGCGCCGTTTCCATAGGCGACGACTGGCAGTTCCCCTTTCACGCTACCGACCTGTTCGGGGCGATAGACGGTGTGCTCGGCGAGCGATGGGTCGATCTCCATCACGACCTTGTAGGGCCCGGTGGTCTCCGGGGCGGATTGAGCAACCGCACGCTCCGCATAGGAGCCGCCCAACAGAATGAAACCGGCCACGCCCGCCAGTATGCGTTTTGAGTCACTCATGATTCGTCCTCCGTCTCTCGAAATCGTGGGCCTGATAGAGCGAAAATGCGCCTTGCCCGAGCAGGCGTAATTTCGTCGCGACTCGTTGGGCACCGGCCATTCCGGTTTCCTGTGCAAAGGATCAGGATCTGCTTCTTGTCGCTCATTGCTTCATTCTCGCGCCATTAGTTGCCGCAACACCTACAACTGAGATCAGGAATCTGCCCGCGAAGCGGGGTAAGGAAAGACCGCCCACTCTCCCGGACGAGCGGCCTTCGTGGTGAAATCGCGGGTATCGGAGAAGAGAATGGTCACTCAACCTAGCACGCCCCCGAGGTTTACCTGTCCCTTGAGGACTTCCTCAGAAACTTGGGAGCCGCTCTCGGGCCGCCAGAAGAAAACGAAGCCAGAGTCAACTTGAGGCTTGACAAGGTCGTCTCATATTAGAAGAGCAACTTCAATGCAAACTGAATCTGGCGGGGCGGGCCCGCGAAGGTAGTGATCTGCCCGGCAGCCGGATTGCGCGCGCCCCCGCCCAGAAACAACGTGTTCAACGGCAATCCCAGGTTGGTGTGATTGAAAATATTGAAGAACTCGGCCCGAAACTGGACGTTCAAACTTTCCTTGATCCGCGTGTCCTTCAACAATGCCAGATCGGTATTGAAGAATCTGGGGCCGCGGACGATGTTTCTTCCCAGGTTGCCCAGAGTGCCAGGCGCCTCGAGCGTGAAGCACTGCGGGTTGTACCACCCATTAACTCTGCCCACCTGGACCTTGCAGCCGGGCACGTAATCCGGCCGGGGCGTCAGGCCGACCGGCGAGCCACCGGCCGCTTCGTCATACCCGTCCTGGATGTTCAGCGGCAGCCCGCTGTTGGTAGCCAGAATACCGCTGATCTGCCACCCGCGGACCAGCGTATTGCCCTGGAACGGCAGCGCGACCAGCCCGTTCGCCTTAAAGACGTGAGTCTGATCGTAAGCACAGACGGCTTTATCCAGGTTGAGGTTGTACGGGTCCGTGAACGCCCCGTTGGTGTTGGAGTTGAAACTACCCAGGTATCCGCCGTTATCGATGCACCGCGACCAGGTGTAAGAAACTAAGAACTGCACGTTGCGCGAGAACCGGCGGCTTACACTCGTCAGCAGCGAGTTGTAACGCAACCAGGCTTCCGGAACCAGGTTCGGGAAGCCGCCCAGGCCGTTGTTCAAATTCGGATTCGAGGTGACGCTGCCGGGAGTCCCGAACCCGAAGTAGCCGCCGGCGGGGCCGTTGGCCGCCGACGGATTTGCGCACCCAGGCCCTTGCGCGAAACTGCACACCAGCGGCGGATTGGCTTCATGGCTAGTGAGCAGATGCAGGCCGCGCGACCCCACATATCCCACGGTAAGCACGGTGTTCGGCACCAACTCCCGCTGGATGTTCAGGTTGTACTGCATGATGTAAGGAGTGGAGTCCGCGAAGTAGTCCCAGCCGGGCGTAGAGCTGGGCTTGGCAACGTTGATGGCTCCCGGCGCAGGGATATGTGGATAAACCGCGCCCAGCGGCGGCGGCAGCGCTCCCGGCAGCGCATTGATCGCCCACGGCTGCGCCGCCCAGAATCCGGGCGCGATGTTGTTGATGCCGATCGGCTCGTGGAAGATGCCGAAGCCGCCGCGAACCGAGGTCTTCTGGTCGCCGAACGGGCTGTAAGCAAACCCGAAGCGCGGATCGAAATTCCGGTACGCCGGATTCGACGCCATGGCGTGGCTGAGGTGCTGGTAGTAAGGTCTTACCGCCGTGGCCACATCTGGAACGTAGTAGAGTTGATCATGTTTATCGATCGGGTTCGTCACAAACTCCCAGCGTAGGCCAATGTTCAACGTCAGCTTGGGCGAAACCTTCCAATCGACCTGGCCATAGGGCGTGAACAGGGTGTCGCGGAAATCCCGGTTCGGGTAAGAGCCCTGGGGCACGTACAGCAGAATCGTCGGGATGCCGCCCAGGAACGGAAATGGCCCGGAGGACAGGCCGGTAAAACCCCATTGCGCCCCGTCGAAGAACGGCATAAATGTGTTGCTCTGGAGCCGCTCGACCGAAGCGCCCATGCGCACGTTCACCGCGCCGTGGGTCCAGGTGACATCGTCGCCTTCTGTGTACCGGTTTTGGGTCGTATTGAACGGCAATTGCAGCGCGCCGCCAATTCCCGTCAGGCCCGTGATGTTCACGATGCCATCCTGCCGTCCGCCGCCGGCCCCGAAGAACTGCAGGGGGTCTTGGCCGTTGGGGAGAGCGCTAGCAGGCGTCGGCAGAGTGAATTCATTAGTGGCCGGCCGCGAAAAACTGAACCGCGCCACGTTGATCAAGCTCGCGGAAATTAGCCGTCTCCACTCCAGCGTGGAGAATTGCGTTTTCGAATAATCCTGCTCCGGCCAGTTCGGCGAGATCGCGCCGCCGGCGAAACCGCCGCCGCCAAAGGGCTCCAAGAAGTCCGATTTGTCCGAGATATACCGCACGAACAGGGAGTCCTTTGAGGAGAAATTGTAGTCAAAGCGGGCCAGAACATAATTCTCGGTCGCTGTGCGGTTGGCGACCGTGAGCGCCTCCGGTTGGCCGTTGATCACGGTAGTCGCGTTCGGCCACATCTTAAGGGTGTTGATGATCGCTTGGGCCGTTTGCGGATTGGCGGTCTGCGGCACGCAGTTGGCGGGGTTCAGGTTGCATCCCGGTACCGTACCGAGCTTGGTTTCGCCTTGCGCTAACCGGATGCCTTCGTAATTCACGAAGAAGAAGGCCTTGTCTTTCTTCACTGGGCCACCTAGGCTGCCGCCGAACTGATTCTGGCGGTAAACCGGCTTGGTCGAGGGATCGATGAACGAGCGGGCGTCCAGTACATCGTTACGGAAGAACTCGTACGCGGAACCGTGGTATCCATTCGTGCCCGACTTACTGACCGCGTTGATGACGCCGCCGTTGCCGCCGAACTGCGCGCTGTAGGTGTTGGTCAGAGTCTGGAATTCCCCAATCGCCTCGACGCCGAGCGACGAGCCGATCACCGAACCCATCCCCTTGTTCCAGAAGTTCTGCAGGTTCTCGTCATCGAGGAGGATGGCCTGTCCAATCGGCCGCGAGCCGGCGATCGAATACTCGGGCGCGCGCCCCTGGAACCCGGACGACAGAAACGAGTTGCCGGTCACCTGGTTGACGCCCGGAGTCAGTTGGATGAGCTGCTCGAAATTCCTGCCGTTCAACGGCAGGTCGCGCATCTGTTTTTGATCGGTCAAGACTCCAACAGTGGCATTGGTGGTTTCAACCTGCGAAACTTCCCCCTCCACCGTGACCGTCTGTTGTTGTTGTCCGACCGGCAGTGAAAAGTCGACCACACTCTGGGCGCCGACCGTGAGCGTGATGCCTCTGTGTACCGCGGTTGCAAAGCCCGTTTTCCCAGCTTGCACTTCGTATCCACCGACCAACAAGTCCGTGATCGTGAATCGTCCGGACGCATCGGTGGTGGTGCTTTGAACGAGGCCGGTTCCGGTGTTTTTTGCCTGGACGGCCGCATCTGCGATGGCGGCGCCCGACATGTCGGTAACCGTGCCCAAAACGGACGCGGTAGCACCCTGAGCGTGTAGTCGATCTGGAATAATAACGCCGCAGGCAATCGCGAGGACCAACAAAGCCGAAACACAGATAGGAGCTTGGTGGCGAACCATCGTATCCCCTTTCATCTGTTGATCAAGCAAGAACAGATGTTTCTGGTAGGGAATGATATGGTAGGCTGCACTGTTTGTCAAGATTCGGAGCCAAAGGAAGGCAGAAACGGGAAGGCCCCCAAGGTAACCCGGTGGTCGCCATGCGAGTCGTGAACCACAGCACATGGCAGCGCGGGCCAGATCACCAGTATAGTCGGCACGCAGCGCCAGATTCAGATAGCGTCAAAATGATCTTCTGACGAGTAGCGATGCCGGAAGGCTGTGATACGCTGAGGTCGGCGGACCGTTACACCCGCTGAAGCTGTTAATGACGCGCCTCATTCTTGTCGCCATTTTGGTTCTGCGGGTATGCCATTGGGCTGCGGCGCAGGAGCCGGTCGAGCGAAGGAAAGATGCTCTGGGGGGTGATGCCAGCGCGCAGCTCTCACTCGGAGAAACTTACCGGCTGGGGCTTGGGGTGGCACCGAATGCGGCCGAGGCGCTACGATTCTACAAGCTGGCGGCGGCCCAGAACGTACCCGAAGCGGAATTCGCGCTGGCAGAGATGTACCGTTACGGTGAAGGCGGACCACCGGATTTCGTCGAGGCTGTGCGCTGGTATCGCCGCGCCGCCGAACAAGGGCTCCCAGAAGCGCAATTCAACCTGGGCGTAATGTACGACAACGGCGAGGGGGTGGCGCGGGATTACCGGGAGGCCGTTCGATGGTACCGCATTACGGCCGAAAAAGGGATGGCGGATGCCGAGTACAATCTGGCGCTGATGTACTCGGCCGGAAAAGGCGTGGTGCAAAGCTACGAACAAGCGGCGCTGTGGTACCGACGCGCCGCCGACCACCGCGATTTGCCAGAGGCGGAATACAATCTGGGAGTTCTCTACGACAAAGGTCAGGGCATAGAACAGGACTACGCCGCGGCCGCACGCTGGTATCAGAAGGCTGCCGAGCAAGGACATGCGGAAGCAGCATTCAACCTGGGCCTTATGTACGCCAACGGCCAGGGCATACCGCACGACGAAGCTGCGGCCGCCCGCTGGTATCGGCAAGCCGCCGAACAAGGGCGGCCCGAAGCCGCCTACAACTTGGGCGTTATGCACGCACAAGGGCTGGGCGTTAGCCGGGATTATCGCGAAGCGGCGAGGTGGTACCGTTTGGCGGCGGAGGAGGGGCAAGCCGATGCACAGCTCAACCTCGCAGCATTGTACATGGCCGGGCGTGGCGTGGAACAGGATTACGTGACGGCATACCACTGGCTGGAACTCGCGGCGGCGGAGGGAGAGCAGGACGCTGCGGATGCGAAAGCGCGGATCGCGCCGCGCATGTCGCCAGCCCAGATCGAGGACGCGCATAGGCGCGCGGCCCGCTGGCAAGCGTGTCGGAGCACGGAAGAGTGCGCAGAGCGAGTGAAGCGATGAATGTGGCCGGCCGCGGTCACTCCCAGGTCGTCGAACGCGCTCCCGGGCCGTGGTGATACAGACGTATTTAGCTCCCGGAATACCGAATTGAAGCTTCAGCGCCAACTCGACGGAGCGGTGGCCGCCGATTTGGTACAGCGGGCTGAAGCCGCCGCCTTGGCTGCCGCCGGGATCCAGGCTGCTGTTGATATGCTGTCTTATCAGTAAGGCTTCCAAGATGACGGAAGTCTCGCCCATGGTCCCTCCAACGAACCCCTTCTGTCCGGGGAACGTTGGTGTCGCCCACCCAGAGGTCCTTGCCGTTGTGGGTCTCGGGCCACGCGAAGTTGTGG
>CAZKVF010000429.1:0-8155 GCA_964556085.1 uncultured Solibacteraceae bacterium | reverse complement strand
GCCAGGACGCCGGCTGATTCGCTGCGATTCACCGAGGGCTACCTGAAGCGCTTCCGGAACGATCCGCTGGTGGTACCGGCCGTCGCGCCGCACGCCATCTATACCAATTCCGATGAGACGCTGCGCTCCGCGCGCGCGCTGGCGAATCGGTACGGGGCGCCGCTCATCATTCATGTCTCCGAGACCAAGAAAGAGAACGACGACGAACTGGCAAAGCGCCACATCACTCCCGTGAAGGCGCTGGATGGGCTCGGAGTGTTCAACGGGCGCACGGTGGCGGCCCATTGCGTGTGGGTGAACGACGCGGACATGGCGATTCTCAAGAACCGGGGCGTAGGAGTGGCGCATTGCCCCTCGAGCAACATGAAGCTGGCCAGCGGCGTGGCGCCGGTACTGAAAATGCGCGCGTTGGGCATTGCCGTGGGGCTGGGAACAGACAGCTCGGCCGGCAGTAATAACGACGTCAACATGTTCGAGGAAGCCGACCTGGCCGCCAAGCTGAAAAAGGTGACCACGCTCGATCCGCAGGCTCTACCGGCGTCGGCGGCCCTGGAAATGGCAACCATCGCCGGGGCGCGGGCGCTGGGTCTCGAAAAGGAGATCGGTTCACTCGAGACCGGCAAGCGCGCCGACATGATTTTTGTGAGGCTCGATCGTGCGAATGCCGTTCCCCTCTACGATCCGGTCTCGCAGATGGTCTACGCGCTAAAGGCTGAGGACGTGGGCGACGTGATGGTGAACGGCAAACCGGTGGTGCGCGAGGGTAAGATTCTGACGCTGGATGAGCGGGCGATCCTCGCCAAGGCCGCGGAATACGGGATGAAGGTGAAGGCGTCGCTAAAGTAGAGCGCTATAGTGAACTACATGAGTGTCGGCGTCCTGATTTCGGAATGGGAGTACTTGCATACCGATTACCAGCCGGACCTCGAATACGCCGACGGCATCCTGATCGAGCGCAACGTGGGAGAACAAGAACATAGCTGGCTTCAAGGCGCGCTGGTCGCCTATTTTTTCCGCAGACGCAAACTCTGGGGAATTCACGTCTTTCCCGAGCAGCGCGTTCGGATTCGCGATAAGCGGTATCTGATCCCTGACGTTTGCGTGGTTCTTGGCCAAAGACCGCCTGAACCGGTTTTCACCACTCCACCCCTTCTCTGGATCGAGATCCTGTCGCCGGAAGACCAGCCCGAGCGCCTGGCCCAGAAAGTGAGGGAAGTGCTGGCCTTCGGCGTGCTCTACGTCTGGGTCATCGAGCCGGAGACTCTGGGGAGCGACCTTCACACCGCCTCTGGTTGCCGCAAATTGGAAGACGGTATCCTGCGAATCGAAGGCACCGCTATCGAAGTGCCGCTGCACGCACTAGACGAAGATTGATCGCAAGGCTTGGCTGACCCAAAACGCGGGCCCATGATCGGGTGCCGGAGTTTCTAACTGAACTGCCGGGCACGTGGGACTTGCTTGGTCTGTATCAGGGCACGCCTTCGGGCGTGCCGTTGAGAGCGAGCATCAAAAAGGCTTTAAGCCTCTGCTGCTTTTCCCCGGCTGGTTCGCCAACGTACCACAAGCACGGCATAATCTAATCCATGGGTTCCCTCCGTCTGAAGTACCTGGCGATGATTCAGACCGTGATCACGCGCATGGCGGCGAACCAGTTCACAGCGCGGAAATGGAGCGTGGCATTGGGCACGGCGATCATCGGCTGGGCGATTTCCAAGGAGGCAGACCCCACGCGGGCACTGGTGGCCATATTGCCGGCCGCCTGTTTCTGGATTATGGACGCCTACTATCTGTCGCTGGAGCGGCGTTTTCGGCAACTGTTTGACGAGCAGCGCCAGATCAACAATAATGCCCCGGACTTCTCCCTCAAGCCGCCCTCGTGCTGGTGGCAGTGGCCGCTGGCGCTGGTCCGTCCGGCGGTTTGGCTGGTTCATGGCCCCGTGGTGCTGCTGGCTTGGGGAGTGGGGAGGTGGGGATGGCTGCGCTGAAATCGGACGTCCTGCTCGAAACCGAACAAGCGGACGGCAGCTTCCGCTCGCGGTCGTTCTCCGGCGTGCCTGCTTCGCGCGCCAGCCGGATCGCGATCGTGTCTTCGGGCTCGGCGCAGGGGGGCGCCTGGGTAACGGAACTGGCCGGAGAACTGGAGGCAGTGCTGCTGGCCTCCAGTCCCGAAGTCGTATCCACCGACGTGGTCCCGGCCGACCACCCCTCCTCGATGCAGCCGAGTGCCGATCCTGGCCGGCGCAAGTTGCTCGTCCTGGTGGGCAGCAGGGACGCGAAGTTTCACGATTTGCCCTGGTATTCAGCGTGGGACTCGGACGAGTATGATGCCGCAGTGATGACGATCGTGCCACCCGGCAGTTTTCACGACCTGCTGGATGACGCCATCCTGAGCCAGGACAATCATCTGCTGCGGCGGGTCAATGCCGCCGCATGGCAAAAGCGGGTTGGCGAGGTTCTGCCGGCCGTGCTGGCGCGCGCGGATATCACCTCTCCGGTAAGCCGCGTCTTCATCAGCTACCGGCGGCTGGAAACGCTGCCCGTGGCGTTGCAGCTCTTCGATCGCCTGGTGCATGAGGGTTTTGAAGTTTTCCTGGACCGCTTTTCCATTCCACCCGGTTATGACTTCCAACGCCGCCTGAACCAGGAACTGGAGGACAAGGCGATGGTCGTCCTGCTCGAGTCCAAATCGCTCAAGGACTCGAAATGGACCCAGCACGAGATCGATTTCGCCAAGCGCTACCGCCTGGGCCTGGTTTCGCTTCGCATGCCGGACGTCAAAGACGAGGATGTAATCGCCTCGCTGCAATCCAGGCCCTTCGTTCGCCTGAAAGAAGAATACTTCACGGGTCCGGCCGTTCCGAAACCCGATCCCGACGACCCCAAGAAGGAGAGGATGGTTCCCGAATGGCCGCGGCTCGCCAAGGAGGCGGAGGACAGGGTAACGACACTGATCAAGACGGCCCACGCAGACGCACTGTTCGCCCGCCGGCATCGTCTCCGCACAGACGTGGTGGCGGCGCTGGCCAACGAACAATTGAACGCCATTTATCAGGGATCCGGCCCGATCACTGTCTCCTCGAGTGATGGTGAGCACCTGATCTGGCTGACTACCCGTCCGCCCGAAGTGGAAGACTTCCGCTCGGTGTTCACGGCACTCGCGGCCAAAGCAAAACTCATTCCCACTTCGCGCGGGCTGATCATAGGACCGCAGGCAGCCTTGGAGCCGGACCGGCGGCGGCGGCTTGACTGGCTGCACCAGGTGAGCAACTGTCTGTCCTTTGATGAAGGCAACCTCCCGGACTTCGCGCGCCGCGTAAAGAATGGGCAATGGCAATGAACCCCGGCGAGATCATCTTCCTCTCGGGCAGCGTCCCCTACCGCGCGGGCTGGACAGCGGACGCGAAACCGCAGGAGATCGAGGAAGCGATCGTCAGCATCGCGCGCGCGGTCTTTGCGCGCCAGGGACGACTGTTGTTCGGCGGCCATCCGAGCGTATCCCCGCTGATTGCCGCGGTGGCGGGCGAGTATTTCCCGGCCGATCCGTCCCGCCGGATTCGCCCCGTGGTGACGTTTCAATCGGAGCTGTTCCGCGGGCGACTTCCGGATGAAACTTGGGAGTTGTACCGCATGGGATGGTCGGCCATCGAGTGGAGTCCGGAGGTTCTGAAGTCCCAGCATGGCGAAGCCGATCGGGAGCTGAGCCTGCGGCTGATGCGCGAATGGATGCTGCAAGCCCCGGGCACGCCGCCCGAGATCCTGATGCGAAATGAGCTGACGCCGCCGGCCGCCATGATCGCGGTAGGCGGGATGGAAGGCGTGCGCGATGAAGCGGCCATGTTCCTGCGGCATCGGGCCGCGTGGGGCTTTCCTCGGCTGCCTGTATACGTGATCGTGAGCGGCGGCGGCGCGGCGGCTCGGTTGGCGGAAGGCCCCGAGCTTCGACCCCAGCGGCTTTGGCCGGAAGGACTGCCGATCGACGGCTCGGATCTGGCCACGCTGATGACCGCGCGGCAGGAGGGGCAGATTATTCCGCTGGAGCAGACCTGGAGAGCGCATATGCATGTGAGCCTCCCCTCTGAAACAGAGTTTGAGCCTTACGCGGCCATGGCGCAATGGCTGATGGATGAACTCTGATGGCAGAGGCGCCGAATCTCTTTCTGGTTGCGGAGAACGATCGCAACGCGCTAACACCGGAATCAGCCGTTCCCCTGACGTTTGGCAACTGGCATAAGGAGGCCAAAGAGAGGGACGTGGAGTACCTCCCCTTCGTGCGCAACTACAACGGCCGGAAGATCGAGGCCCTTCGCAAGCTGATTACGGAGAAGGTGCAACCCCGGCTTTTGCGCGCATGGGACCGGGTTCTCGAGCGGGTGCCTGAGAAATAGCAAGCAAAACCGCCCGCGGAGCCCGTGATACACTCCCTTCATGTCCGGTCCGCGCGAGGTGCCCGATGAGCCACCCCCGTTTCTGGGAACGTGGAACAGGGTCTACGCCGCGGTCCTGATCTATCTCGCCGTGATCATCGCTTTGTGCTGGGGCTTCGCGCGGGCTCTGGCATGAGCACGCTGGATTGGATCGTCCTGTCCGGAACACTCGCATCCATCGTCGCCTATGGTTTGTACCGCAGCCGCGGCAGCAACACCGTAGATCGCTTTCTGCTGGCCGGGAAGACCATGCCGTGGTATGCCATGGCGCTCTCTATCATGGCTACCCAGGCGAGCGCGGTCACGTTCATCTCCACCACTGGCCAGGCATATGTCGATGGCATGCGATTCGTACAGTTTTATTTCGGCCTGCCGATCGCCATGGTCATCCTGTGCGCCACGGTGGTGCCCGTCTTCCATCGCACCAAGGTGTTTACGGCCTACGAATACCTGGAGCAGCGCTTCGACGGTAAGACTCGCGCCCTGGCAAGCGTGATCTTCCTGTGCCAGCGGGGGCTCTCCGCCGGCTTGACGCTGTACGCGCCGGCTATCGTGTTATCGGCCATTCTAGGCTGGCCCGACCGCGTCACCATCGCGCTGATGGGAGTGACGGTGGTCATGTACACATCTCTCGGCGGGGTGAAAGCGGTTACGTGGTCCGATGTGCAACAGATGGTGATCATCTTTTTGGGGCTGGTAGCGTCGCTCGTGACCGTGATTGTGCTGCTTCCGAAAGGCGTTTCCTTCCCGGATGCACTCTACCTGGCGGGAGCCGCCGGCCGGCTCAACGCCGTTACCACGAATTTCGACTGGAACGACCGGTTCACGCTGTGGAGCGGCCTGATCGGCGGCACCTTCCTGTTTCTCTCCTATTTCGGCTGCGATCAATCGCAGGTGCAGCGCTATCTCACCGGCAGTTCCATCGCACAGAGCCGGCTGAGCCTGCTTTTTAACGCCATAGCGAAAATTCCGATGCAATTTTTCGTGCTGTTCATTGGCGCCATGGTGTTCGTCTTTTATCTGTTTGCCCAGCCGCCGGTTTTATTCGAGCAATCCCAAATGGAGCTGATCCAAAACTCGCCCGGTTTCCGGCCGTTGGCGGAGCGCTACAGTGGGGCTTTCAACCAGCGGCGCGAGGCCGCGCTGCGGCTCCTCGAAGCGCGCCGCACAGGCGACCGCGTGCTGGAGGGCGAGCGGCTGGGCGAATACCGTTCCGCTCAACGGGCGATCGATGGCGTGCGCAGCGACGCCTCCGATCTGGTGGAACGGAGCGGCGGAGAGCGCGGCTTTAGCGACACCAACTACATCTTCCTTTCGTTTGTAACCCGGTACCTGCCCGTGGGTCTGGTGGGGCTGGTGATCGCAGTGATGTTCGCCGCCACCATGTCGGCCAGCGCGGGCGAAATCAATTCGCTCGCGACGGTGACCATGATAGACATCTACCGCCGTCATTTCCGCAGGGGAGCGAGCGATCACCACTATTTGATGGCATCGCGATGGGCGACGATTTTCTGGGGCGCCTACGCCATCGCTTCTGCCGGTTTCGGACGCAAGCTGGGGTCGCTTATCGTCGCCGTGAACGTCTTGGGATCGCTATTCTACGGATCGCTCCTCGGCGTTTTCGCGCTGGCCTTCTTCTTCCGAAGGGTGCGGGGGACGGCAGCGTTCTGGGCGATGCTGGCAGGCGAAGCCGTGGTATTCTCGGCATTCCTGTTCACGGGGATTTCGTTTCTCTGGTACAACGTAATCGGCTGCGGCGTAGTGGTCCTGACGGCCCTGGTGATCACTTGGGCGCGGCCGGGGAACGCCGCTAAGGTGGGGAAGGCGCTTCCGCCTGCCATCTGAAGTGTGGGGCAGGCGCTTCCGCCAGCCGCTTCCGCCTGCCATGCGGTGGGACAGGCCTCCCGGCCTGTCAACCCTCGGGGTGGGGCAAGCGCGTCCGCCGCCGGCGCAATTCGAACCCAATTCCCTAGGCGCCCCACGCCGCCATTGCATTTCCCAATTTTCAGAACTCAATTTCCTTTTATTTCAACTCGTTACGCAATTCCGCGCCGAAAGCGCTTGATTCGCCTGCTACCGTGAGCTTGAGAGAGACGATCATTCACCGGCCGGTGAAGTTTCTCCGTGGTGTTCCGCGCTCCGCTGGGTAGTAGGGCCCGGCGACAGATTGCGGGCGGGCATCGGTGTCCGAAAAGAATTTGTAGAAGTGCAGGAAATAAAGTCGGATTCGTGGCTGCGGGTGCTGGGCGGCGTCCTAAGCTATCGGGTTCGGCCGCAGGATCTGCATCGACTGGAGTTCACACCTGGAAGGCGGGGGCCCAAAAACCCCCGCTACACCTCAAAATTTCCCTCAAACCCTAACTCCACGTGTCCCTGTCCAGTTCCCTGCTCAGCGTCTTCCGGTCCGAAAATTGGGTTCGTTCTTGCAGCCGGCTGACCCGCCGGCCCTCCTCTTGCGGCCTGTGACCTCGCCCGGCTGCTTAGCGCCTTGCGACCTCCCTTTTTGGCTTTACGGTTGTCCCTGCCCTCCAAATGGCTTCGTTCCGTCAACTACGCCGCTGTCACTCAACTATCTCAGTTTTCACCAGATAGCTGCAGTCTTAAGACCCGGAATTGGGTTCGTTCTGCGTAGGTCCAACCAGGGCATAGAGCAGGAAAAGAGAAGAAAAGAGCAGGGCGCCCATTATCGCCGCTGCACGTCATCGGGCGCGGCAGAAATCCATTGCCCGCTTTTCGCGTCCTAATTTTCGGTGGCCCGTTCTGCTTCCGCGGCGGCTTCTGGACCGGCGGCGCGCGCTGCCTCAACCAGGCGCTGCGACTCCTGAAGTTTCCCGCGAGGCACTAAGACCTGGAAGGCAAGCGGAAACGGCCCCGCTCGTTTAACCAGCGACGGAATTCCGCTCGAATCCAGAACGCCGCGTATCATGTCGGCTTCCATTTCGGCATCAACCGTTGACGAATCGTAGAGCGCTACCATGTCCAGCGCATGGGAGGTTAAAATCTGGTCCAGGTCGCGCTCGTCCTCGTCCTGCTCGGGATCTTGCGCCATGACTTAAGGATATCGCAGAATGTGGAAGACGCGGCGAAAAGCCGCGGCAACGGAGAGAGCAGCATGCCGGAACCGGTACCAGTCCAGGCTCAAGATGGTAAAGAAGAAGAGGATAGCAACCTCATCGCGTGGTTTCTTACGGGCGCCTTTATTGGAGCGGCAGTGACCGTCCTGTATACGCCGCGAAGCGGCAAAGAGAACCGGCAGTTGATTGCCGAGAAGGCACAGCAGAGTAAGGAAGCCATTTCCGATAGTGCCCAGACCATGATCGACAGCAGCCGTGAAATGTTCGAGCGCGGCCGCAAGCTGGTGGAAGATGCGGCCGAGTTATTCGACCGCGGGCGCCATTTGATGCGGGGTGACGGCCCGGAGGATGTCTAGGGTTTCACTCGGCGACTTCGAAGTCGCCCTGATCCGCCATTCGATTCATTGGTGGGATGGGGGAACCTACTTCGGCGTGGTTCCGAAAGCGCTGTGGGCCCAGAAAATCCAGACGGATGAGCTGAACCGCATTCCGTCCGCCTTTAACTGCTATCTCATCCGAACGGGCGAGCACACGATTCTGGTCGATACGGCGGGAGGCGACAAGCACGATGCCCGTGCCCGCGAGCGTATGAAACTGCCGCCCCAAGCCGAACCGCTCGCCGAAGTGATCGCGCGCGACGGCGTCGATCCGGAAACG
>CAZKVF010000428.1:0-7100 GCA_964556085.1 uncultured Solibacteraceae bacterium | reverse complement strand
TCGTGGAATCAATGTGCAGCGTGCGCAGTTCTCTCGTCTTTTTCGGCCAAGCCACATCCGTGGCAATCATCACTTTTTCACCTCCTTCTGTTCTCTTAGATCCGAACCCACGCGAGCTCTACCCGGCAGAAACGAGGTTCTTGTTCCCGTGGCGCATCTGCTGGAATCGCACTTTTTTCATTAGACTACTGCTGTTTTGCAGGCCGCAACCCGGATGAAACATCCTAACTGAAACAGAGTCTCGTTACTGACTTCATGGGCGCGCTATCAATCAGGGTTTCGATAAGAAGTCCAGCAACTTGTTCATCAGGCGTTCCCCTTGATCCGTCTCAAAGAGGAACTGCGCGTGGGCCGAGCCGTCCAGGATCACCAGCTCTTTAGGATCCGGCGCCTTTTCGAATTGCTCCCGGACCTTGGCGGCGAGCCCATCCCCGCTGCTGGTCACGAATAGCTTTGGCCCGGTAAGCCGCTCGGGCTCCGCCACCGGCACGTGAGCCAGCAGAACCAGACGATTGATTTCGCCGGGCCGCGCGTGGATCAACGCAGTGGCCGCTGCACCGCCTCCCATGCTGGCGCCAATCACGCTGACGGTCTTGGTACCGTTTTCACGAAGGTATCGTACCGCCGCCAGAATATCCTGGTACTTCTCGCCGCCACCGGACGAGGATGGATCTCCGCCGCGCGACTTTCCGTAGCCGCGGAAATCGATGGCGAGGACGCGGAAGCCGGCCTTCGCAAGAACCTCAGCTTGTTTCGCCCAACTGGCCTTGTTGAAGCGGGCGCCGTGGGCCAGCACAACGGCTCGGTCTCCCGCACCGTACAGATCGCCCGAGACTACGCCCCCATCCAGACTGGGGAACCAGACTTCTTCGGGCGCCGCTGTGAGTCCCGTCAACATGAGAGCTGCAATTGCAAACTTGCGCATAACGGATCGCATTTTACCGGCGTGGGGGGGTGTAGAGATCCGGCACCCGGAAACTGCGATAAGTACCGGCGCCGTCAGTCTGCTGCGCGTAGACGATCTTGCCGTCCGCGCCGACCTCGGTCGCGCGGCTGGAAACAGCGGGCAGATTGATAAAACCAGATTCAAAACTGAACCCGCCATCGGAGAGCGATTGCGCGGACCCGATGGCCGGCGAATACACCCCCAGATCCGCATTCAGTACCAGGGTGGCGGTCATAGCCTGTTCATCCAGCTCCCACACCTGGCCGCGGTTGTTGGCCTTCGGATCCTTCTTCTTCCGCCGGCCCCCGTCGTCGAAAACGATCAGGCGATTCGATCCAGGGGGATCGAATCCTACGTCATGCTGGAAAGAGAACCATGGATATGGATCGTCCGATTTTACTTTGAAGTCTCCGTCCAGTCCCAGCCGCCAGACCACTTTGCCAGTCCCTTTGCCGTCCTTGTAATCGATCTTAACCACCCAGTCCTGCTCTGGGATCGAGATCAGAAGGTCGGCGCTACCGTGAATGTAGCTCAAGGAATTGCTGTGCAGCCACCCGTTGGCCGTAGCCGCAAGGAAGATAGAGGGACAGCCGCCCTTGCCCGGGCCAAGCTGGCATTTCTCGTCGCCCAGGGATTTTCGTGTTACATCCATGTGGTCGAACGAGTTCCAGACCCAAGAAACCTGAAATTCCTTGTTCAGGTCGATTACCAGGTCTCCCAGCACGTCCACCGGCTCCTTGGATCCCTGAGTGCCATCTGGAAACATACGCTCCAGCCCGGCTATGACCAGCGTGTGGCCGTTCGGCAGGCGGATGGCCTCGTGATGAAATCCCGAAACGCACTGCTCGCCATCCTTCATGCATTTTGAGCGGATGCCGCGGCTCGCCAACTGTTCCGCCACGCGGCTGGCATTCGTTTCGCGCAACGTGTTACCCAGTAGATCCACCTCCCGGACTGCCTGCCAGCGCTTAACATCGTTCTGCGAATTTGCGACCTCGGCCAATACCAAAAACCGGCCGCCAGGAAGGATACGGGTCAGAAAGGCCTCTGAAGCCATGGTCCAAACCACATTTCCTTCCACATCGGTAGCCTGATTATGAAAGGGCACACGCCCAGCTGACGGTGACTCCATCACTATACTGCTCACGAGCAATTGTTCGGCGCTGTGGGCGCCCGCGGCGCGCGGCGTGGGAATGCTCACCGGTGGAAAGCGACCGTCCTGTAGGCCGGTATGAAAGCTAGTCCAGGCGCCCGATTCGGTCGCGCCGCCTATTGCCTGGGGACGCATTTGATAATCGGTGTCGGCCCGCATTCCGGCTACGTAGACGTTGCTGCTGCGGCCGGCGCGGCAAGCTTCGGCCGAGGTGTAGCTCGAAAGCGAGTCTCCCACTCTGCGAAACTCTACGCGGAACTGGCTCCCCGCAGGGCAAGGCGGCGCGCTCAGCAGCGCCACCAACGGATGCGAGGTAGGTGTAACCACAGGCCGCCCGTCCTTAACGCGGGAAACGATCCGGAAAGGCAATTCCGCCGCGACCGTCTCCATAGTGTCGTTGTTCCGCACCGTGACGCGCACGCGCGCTTGGTGTTCGTAGAGCTCCGGCGACCAAGTGAACGGCATGTCCTGGCTGAAATCCCGGATCATGTGGAAAGCGCCACCTTCGACGCTGACGCTGTATTGGGCCACATAAGTGACCTTGTCGGCTGAATTCTTCAGCCGCGGCACCAGAGTGATGATCGTTCCGACCGGCTGAGGCGACGAGAGGTTCGGCAGGAGAGTAACGGTGAGGGGTTCGACATCCGCCGCGAAACCAGCCAACCCCAGAGCGAGGAAATGCAGGAGCAGCCTTTGCACGATCAGTGCATTATGGCACACTTCCCCAAAATCACGGCCGAGGGTCTTGGACGGGGTTCCGCGGGATCTGCAGGATCAGCAGGAATGTAATGCCGAGCAGGCAGATATTCACCGAAAAGGCCGTGGAAAGCGCGCGGACAAAAACATCCGCACCGGTCCGGCCGCCCAAGGCGCTAAAGAAGACGGTGCCGATCGCGGCCACTCCTGTGGCGAAGGAGCACTGCTGCACGGTCGTTAACACGCCGGACGCCGATCCGGCATCAGGGCCCTTGATATTGATAAGGACAGTGCTGATCAGAGTGGGCATCACAAAGCCTTGCCCGGTGCCGTAGATCATCAGGGCGGGCGCAAGTTCGCGGCCTGTTAATGCAGCGCCGCGCGAGCGCGCCATCCACAGCAAGGTAACTAGGCCGCACATCATCAGCGCGGCGCCCACATTAATGATCCGGCTGCCGAGCTTCGGCTGCACGCGAACCGACGCCAGCGAGCTGCACAGAAAGGCAATCGCAAAAGACCCGAACGTCAGTCCTGCCGCCCGCGCGCTATAACCGAGGCCGTTCTGCAGGAAGATCGTGGAGATCAAAAAAAAGGACGCCGTGGTGCTAAAGAAACATACAGCGGTGAAAAGGCCGATAACGAAGGCGCGATCGTGGAATAGCGAAAGCTCCACCAGCGGCGATCCACCGCGTCCCGTGACGCCTTGTTCGTAGCGCACAAACAGAGCCAGCAGCAGGACCGACGACGCTGCGCAGGCATACGTCCACGCGGGCCACCCGGCTTCGCGTCCCTTTACGAGCGGATAGAGCAGCATGGAAAGCGACGCAGTCATCAATGCCACGCCTCCCAGGTCCAGGCGGCGCGCCGTCGGCGAACGCGATTCCCGGACCGTTCGTCTGGCCGCCAGTAGGGCGATCACTCCTATAGGGAGATTAATCAGGAAAATGGGCCGCCAGCCCAATCCGAAAACATTGGCGCTGACGAGCAAGCCGCCCAGCACGTTTCCGGAGAAGGATGCAGTGCCCACGACCATGCCGAAAAAACCGAACGCCTTGGCCCTCTCGTGTACGGGGAAGGTCACTTGGATTAATGAGAGCACTTGTGGAAACAACATAGCGGCCATGCTTCCCTGCATGACGCGGCTTGCAATGAGAAAACCTGGGGTGGGCGCTATCCCGCACAGAAGCGAAGCCGAGATAAACCCGGTGATTCCGCAAAGGAACATGCGCTTGCGGCCGTAGATATCGCCTAGCCGGCCGCCGGTGATGAGGAGAACGGAGTATGTAAGCCCGTAACTGGCAATTACCAGTTGCAGGTCGGCAAACGAGGCGTGGAGTCCCGCGCGAATCGAGGGGATCGAAACATTGACAACAAAAAAGTCGAGTGTGACGAGAAATGCGGCCGACAAGACAACGGCGAGAGAACGCCAACGCCCCGGGTCGATACTGCCCGTGGAAACCGCGGTCGCGATTGAGGTCGCCAATTTGGGAAGTCTCCTGCGAGATCGCCGCCGGACGGCAAAGCCGCCGGACGGCAAATAGGATACTCTACACCTTGCGACTCATCAACCGCCGATCGGCGCTCCTCCGCGGATCTCTCGCCCTGTCGGCGCTCGCCGGAGTGCCGCGTCTCGTGTTTCCAGCCGAATCGGCTAGCGTGATTGTTCTTGGTTCCGGCACGCCTATACCGTACCCGCGGAGGTCCGGCCCGGCGGTTGCTGTTGTCGCCGGCGGATGGGCTTACCTTTTTGATGCCGGCGCGGGAGTGGTCCGCCGCGCCGAAGAGGCCGCCGAACGGTATCGCTTGCCGGCTCTGGCAGCGCCGAATCTAACCAGACTTTTCCTGACGCACTTGCATTCCGACCATACGCTAGGGTACGCGGACGTAATTCTGACTCCGTGGGTAACCGGCCGCCGGGAGGCTCTGGAGGTATTCGGCCCGAGAGGCACGGCTGCCATGACAGAGCATCTCAAGATGGCCTATAACGACGACATCGGGATCCGCACCCACGGGCTGGAAAATCTGGACTTGGCGGAGTTGCGCGTCAACGTGCACGAGATCTCCTCGGGACCCGTGTATCATGACGCACACATCTCGGTGCGCGCCATCGGTGTGCTACACGGCTCGTGGCCTCAGGCTTTCGGCTACGCAATCGAGGCTGGCGGCCGCAAGATTGTACTGTCGGGGGACACGGCGCCGTGCTCCGCGATCGAGGAAGCCTGCCGGGGCTGCGATGTCCTTCTGCATGAGGTTTACTCGGCCGCACGCTTCGCCCGGTTGCCTCCTGAAGTGCAGAAGTATCACGCCGGCTTTCACACATCCACTTCTGAACTGGCGGCTATCGCGGCGCGGTCGAAGCCGAAGCTGCTGGTCTTGTACCACCAGTTGTACCTCGGACCCAGTGACGGAGTCGATCTGAGGAAGGAGATCCGGAAGAGTTACTCCGGGAAAGTCGTCTCCAGCCGCGACCTCGATTTGTTTTAGTGTTCCCGGTAGCGCGCCGTCAAGATCAGCTATTACTGCGGATTAGTACTGGTTTCGTTGTACAATGCCCGAATGTCCGGCGCCGCAAGGGTGTACGCAATCCGGTCGGAACGTTACGTCCTTGACGACCGTCACCGTGCGCGCCTGCAAGTGTGAGCCGAAACAGCCAGATCTTCGATGTGGCCGCGCTGCTGGATAGCAGTTCCTGGTCGACCTATCAGAAACTGCTGACCGTGCTGGCGGCGTTGGCGGTCATCTTCGATGGTTTCGACATTCAGATCCTCGGCTTTGCCATCCCCTCGCTGATCCGGGAGTGGCATGTAGCTAGAGGCGACTTCGGTCCGGTGCTGGCGATAGGACTGGCCGGGATGGCAGTGGGCGGTCCGCTGGCTGGCTACTGCGGCGATCGCCTTGGCCGCCGGCCGGCACTCATCGGTTGCGTGGCAGCTTTTGGCCTGGCCACCGTGGGGACCGCGCTTGTCCACGGGTTTGCGGGACTCACTCTATTGCGTTTAGTAACCGGTATTGGTACCGGCGGCGCCCTGCCGAACGCTAGTGCGCTGACGGCAGAGTTTGCGCCACTACGCAGGCGTGCGACGGCCGTAAAACTCACACTGGTCTGCTTCCCGCTCGGCGGGATGCTGGGCGGTCTGCTGGCCACGTGGGTGTTGCCGAGATTCGGGTGGCGGGGGCTCTACACGGTCGGCGGCGCGCTGCCGCTGCTCTTAGCGGCGGTCCTTTTGGCGGTGCTGCCCGAATCGCCACGATTTCTGGCAAGGCGGCCTACGCTGTGGCCGCAGCTCGCCAGCTTGCTGACCAGGATGGGGCACGCCCTACCAGCCGGCACCGCGTTTGAAGACCGTGCAGAACGCGGAAGCGCGGACCGCGCTTCGCTGCGGACATTGTTCAGTTCCGGGCTCGCTCGCGATACAGCGGGCCTGTGGATCGCTTTTTTCTTCAGCCTGGGATCCGTTTACCTGATATTCGGCTGGCTGCCGGCGATGCTGACCGCGCAGGGTCTGAATGTCGCCACGGCCAGCACCGGGCTGGCCGTCTACAATTTCGGCGGAGTGCTCGGCGTATTGCTGTGGGCCATGCTAGTGATCAAACTGGGGTCACGCAGCCCACTGCTATCCGGTGCGCTGGCTTGTGCCGGAAGCGCGTTGGCATTGCTGGTGGTCCCGATTCAGGCGCACGGGGATCACGTCCTGCTGATCGTATGCCTCGGGATCAACGGCCTGCTCGCCAACGCCGTCCAGACCTCCATGTACGCCCTGGCGGCCCAGGTGTACCCCACCAGCGTACGCGCCACCGGAATAGGGTACGCGGCAACCATCGGGCGATTAGGGGGCCTGCAGACTTCGCTGTTCGGTGCGTATATCATTCAGTCTGTAGCCAAGACCTACTGGTCTGTATTGGCGTTCGCAATGGTGTGCGCTTTCGCCGGCCTGGCTTGGGTGCGCAGCCACTACCCGGCAATTGGGAGACTCCAAACGGGTTTTGCCACCGCTTCGATGAGCTTACCGCTCAATGACCCGAGCCAGGATAGCGTCTAAAGCGACACGGGTTTCTGAGATGAAAAGTTTCCCATTAAACATATGCAATTCTATGATGTCATCGTGATCGGAAGCGGCCCGCCGGCTCGACGGCGGCCGCCGTGCTTGCCGCCAAAGGCCGGCGCGTGGTCGTCTTGGAGAAAGAAAAGTTTCCGCGCTATCACATCGGTGAGTCCTTGTTGCCCTATGGCTACTTCACGCTGGAACGTATCGGTGTGTTGGAGCGCATGAAGACCTCGCATTTCGTTCGAAAACACAGTGTGCA
>CAZKVF010000427.1:0-3737 GCA_964556085.1 uncultured Solibacteraceae bacterium | reverse complement strand
AACGCGGTTCTGTTGCGGGAAATGTCCCTCAAGCTGAGCAGGATTGTGGAACGCCAGGAAGAAGAGAATACGACCGAACCGGCGCAGGGCTAAGAGCACTCAATCGGGTTCCAAACCCGTGGCGAATCCGATGGTTCAGTTCTAGCTTCCCGCCGCTTTTCCCGCACGAGCCAGAAGCAGCAAACCGGCGAGCGCCGCCATCTTCTGGTCGGCAGTCCATGGCGGACCGATCGCCTTGCCCAGATTGGCAATCGTCGTTTCGGCTCTAGCCGCCGCTGCGCCAAAGGCGCTCTGGGCCTGTTGTTCGAGGTCGCGCTCGCGAAATCCGATCACCGGAATTTTGAGCCGCTCGGCCGCCCGCCAGAACGCCTGTCTGAAAAACTCTCCTTCCGCCGTATGAATCAGCGGGTGTGAAGCCAGAATTTTCGAAAGCTCGGGTAGCGGCCGGCCCGAGGCCATCAAAATCGCGCAGCCAGGGATCTCCACCTCGGCGCACCGCAATTCAACCGCCGCTCTCCGAAGCGCTTCGAATGCCAGTTCTTCTGAATTGGCGGCGCACCGGGCGAGATGCCTTTCGGCGGCGGCAAGCGGCTGCCCCTGAGCGAAGTGGTAGGGTTGGACCTCTCCGGATGCCGCTCGGTCCACGATATCGATTCTCGCGCGCTTTAGGATCTGTGCTGCAGTCGCGTTTCCGGCAACGGCCACCAGCGCGCCCCACCCCGAATGAACTCGAACCGCAAAAGCCGCCTGCTTCATTGTTTACGGGACCGGCTGCCGAATCGTGGGGTCCGTCACACCTTGGTAGCACACGCTCCGAGCAATCTCAAGCCGGCCCTCGTCCTGGGGCGACCCGTGGGTAGACAAGGGCTTCTAGTGGAAAACCTTATCGGGAGGGCGACTTCTTCGGCTTACTGAAAAACTTGTAGAGACCATAACCGAGGGCTGCGCCGGCCGCAGCGCCCCCCAGGATCACCAGGCCGGCCGAAAATGCAGTCGCGGTTCCCAGCGTCGCGAGCTCCAATACTCCCACGGAGGCGCCGCCCGCCCCTCCCACACCTGCACCAACGCCCGCTACCGCGGCCGCTCTGGCTCGTTCCTTTTCCGTCTCGGTCATTTCCGCTTGTCCTTCAGATGATTACCTAACTAAGCGAGGTCTACACCTCTGATTGTATCGCCTCTACTAAACCTCGGATCTTAGAAGCCGGTACTACCGGTTGTAAACGCTATAGTATGGCGGTCCGGGAAAATAGGATTCCTTTTGTTTAGGGCAGGTTACAAAGACCGAACCGCCACACTGTGGCGGTTTTTGGGGATCGAGGAGCGTCACTCGTAAAAGGCCGGCGCCTTTTTAAGCTTGGCGTTGCCGGTGAAATCGTGCTGGATCCAGAGCTGGGCGCCGGTTTGTTTTAGAAAGGCCTCCACGGCGGCGCGTGAGGCGGCCGTCTGTGCCGCGTTAAACTCGGTCGTCGGTACTTTGTTCAGCTTGCGCTCCTCGGGATAGTGGTAGAGGTCGCCGCTCAGCACTACCGGCCCGGTCTTTGCCAGTTTCAGGAATAGCACCTGGTGGCCCGGCGAATGGCCGGGCGCGGATTTGATCACCACGGTCTGGTCGCCGAAGACGTCGTACTCGTCCCTGGTGAGCTGGACCATTTTGCTGTTCTTCAGGGCGCTGAAATTGGCTGGCTCGGTGCGGGGCGATGGCGGATCGGAGAACATAACCTCCCGCTCGGCTGGGGGAACGAGCCAGGTGGCGCTCGCAAACAGGTTGGCATTGCCGACGTGGTCCCAGTGGAAGTGCGACAGGGCCAGGTAGGAGATGTCCTTCGGCGCATAGCCGATTTCGGCGAGCTGCGATGTCAACGTTTTGGTGGCTGTGGCATAGCGAAGGGTTCCCGGGCTTCCGGCCTTAAAACTGCTGTCGGGAACCACGCAGGCGTCCCACATCAGAGTGCCCCGGGGATGCGCCACCAGGAAGCAGGGCGCCGACATGACGCTGCTCGCCAGGTCCTCTTTCTTGAGCTGATAGGGCGAAGTGTCCGGAATATTCAAACTGCCGCCGTCGAACACGTATAGGCGCAGTGAAGCCGGGGCCTTGGCAGAGCGTGTCTGCGCGGCCGCGGACCAAATGGCCAGGCCGGGCCACGCGGCCAAAACAAGCGCGCACCACGTTCTGGTAACGCTGAGTTTTTTCACGAACCGGCTCTCTCGCATGACGCCAATATACTACGCGCAACGGAGCGTAAACCTGGGCTACCAGTGCACGGCTTGCAATCGAAATGGGTACGCGGCTCCCATGAAGTGAGAAACCACTACGCGTATTCGAACAGCTGCATGAAGCCGTAATCCATGTGGAGTTGCATGTGGCAGTGAAACAGTGTCAGGCCCGGATTGTCGGCTACGAAGTCGATGGCCGCGGTGCTGCGGCGCGCCACGCTGACCACATCCTTCATCAGCCCCGCCGTGGGCTTGTCGCCGATCTGCGTGATTTCGAAAGTATGGCGGTGCAGGTGCAGCGGATGGATGTCGCCTGTGTCGTTATTGAATAGCAGGCGGTAGCGTTTGCCCTTCTCCAGCCGGATCTTCCCGTTTTCCGGGAAGGACTTGCCGTTGATGGTCCAGCGATTGAAATCCACGCGATTGCCTGGAATCTTTCCGAACTTCATTTCGATCTGATGATCGGGCTGGGGCGCCTGCCGGTCGGCGGCGAACGGCGTATAGTCCCAGGGGCCGCGGCCGGGATTGGCCGGCTGCCGCCACTGCGGCTCGCCGTTCTTATTGGCATATTCGACGACGATGCCCATGCCCATCATGCGCTCTTCATCCTTGAGCGAACCGAGAACCCATACGCCGGGATTATTCATCTCGACCAGCGCGTCAATGCGTTCGCCGATATCCAGGTACAAAAAGTCCATGGTCTGCGGCCGCGGCACCGGGTTACCATCCATGGCGATCACCTGGAACCGGTGCCCGGGAAGCGCAAGGCGGATTTCATCAGTAGCGCTGGCATTCAGGAATCGAAACAGCACGCGCTGTCCCTCGCGCACGCGCAGGGGCTCTCCAGCACCCAACATTTTGGAGTTCAGAGTGGCGGACTGATACGCGATTTCCCAGCCATTATCTTGCGGGCCCATGTGAGCGAGCGACGGCTCCCAATGGTGTGCCGCGATGCAGAATTCCTGGTCGTAGTTGCCAGGATGCCGCGCGGGCTCGATAATCGCAAACCCGTATTGACCCGAGAAACCCGCGCGAGTCAGATCGGCGTGCGCCATTACATGGGTGTGATACCAGCGCGTGCCCGCGGGCTTGGGGGTGAAGCGGAATCGGCGCCGGCCGTGCGGCGGAATGGCTGGGGTGCCTTCCTCCACAGAGCCATCCACAGCCGAAGCGATCTGCTGCCCGTGCCAATGGACGACCTCCGCAATATCGGAGTCGTTGAACACGTCAACCGTGACCGGCCTTCCCTCTGTAAAGCGAAAGATGGGACCGGGCACAGACCCGTTATAGCCCACCGTCTTGATGATTCTCCCCGGCCCGATCTCCAGATTGATGGGAGCGATACGCAGCGTGACCTGCGCCTTTTCTTCTTTGGCCGGCCCGGAACTATCCGCCGCCCAAGCAGGCGAACCGAGGGAGGACAAGACGGCGGGCGCCAACCCTGAGACTTTCAGGAAGTCGCGCCGCTGCATGAGGACTAATCTAGCACTTCGGCAGTCATCCAGGACTAATCTGTCACTGTC
>CAZKVF010000426.1:0-8001 GCA_964556085.1 uncultured Solibacteraceae bacterium | reverse complement strand
GGCTCGCGGTTATCGACAAGCTATGGTTCAACGCGTTGAGGTTCGAATAATGTGCCTGTCCGATATAAGATGCCGAATAGATCAACGCCAGATTCATCCACTCCCTGTGACGCTGCCAGCCCATGCTGGCGCTCGCCCCATAATTGACGTCGCCCCCCAGCGAAGAGGCACCGGGCTGAAGACTCTGACCGACTGGGTATACCGAGGTCGAGTACCCCGAGAAAGCCGACACCCCGTAGAGGTGAGCGCCGTCGGCTTCTCCGGTCCGGAAATTCATTTGTTCGGGTAAAGTCTGGCTATTACAATTTAGTGCCAGCAACCCTGCCATTAATATCAGATATTCTGCTACTTTGCGCATGGGTATCTGTCGGAAATGCCACCTTTACCCTGCCCCGCAAGCCGGGCGGGGGACGGGTTCTACCAGCTCGCATCCTTACGAGCGCCGCTGATTTCTCGCAATTTATTGGCCACGCTCAAAGTCCGCCGCATTTGTGCGCTATACATTAATGGGGGCAGTTTTTTGCGATTTTATGCAAAAATTTGTCGTTCCCTTCAAATCCGAGACAAGGTTATTATTGAGCAACAGGGTACGATGTCAAACGGTTCCAGAGTTGCTATGGGCAACGGAAATAGATGGGTACCTCTGTTCTAGCCAGTGAGCGACTGCGTGTTCAGGCGTCGCCGCTCTGGCTCGGAACGCTGCTAGTCGCCGGCTTAATCATACTCCTGTACTCCGAAATCGTTCCCGATCTGGTGACAGATTGGTGGACGCAGCCCGCTCTTTCCTATGGCTTGCTGATACCGCCGCTGGCTTTGTACATCGCCGGTTTGCGGCGCGATGTCACGTTTTCCGTACCGGCGCAGCGGAGTTGGACCGGCTGCTGGCTGATCGCTTTCGCCTGCCTGGTGTTCCTCGGGGGGTCTTTATCGGCCGAATTCTTTCTCTCCAGGATATCCCTGGTGCTGCTGTTTGCCGGCCTGGTTTGGACGTTTTGGGGGTTCGCCCGCTTACGGACCCTCGCCTTTCCCTTTCTGCTGCTGGCCACCATGGTGCCTTTGCCGCAACTGGTTTACAACACTTTAGCCGCCCCCTTGCAATTATTCGCTTCGCGGGTGGCCACCGATTTGGCCCAGGCGCTGGGCGTCACGGTTTTTCGCGATGGCAATATCATCCACCTCGCGCAAATCTCGCTCGGCGTCGCCGAGGCTTGCAGCGGCCTTTCATCCTTGAGCGCGATGGTGGTGGCCTCGTTGCTATTGGGTTTCATGGCTGAGGCTTCGATCCCCGGGCGGATTCTACTGCTGGTGTTATCCGTGCCGCTGGCGATCGCTGTCAATGTGCTGCGGGTCACCGGAACGGCGGTGCTGGCCGACTATCAGACCGAGTTTGCTCTGGGCTTTTATCATGCGTTCTCAGGCTGGCTGGTTTTCCTCGTCGGACTGGGCGCGCTCTGGGTCCTCTCCAAAGCCCTGTTCCGCGTCTTGAGGTAGCGCAGATGTCTTCGGGATTCAGACTTTCGCCCCACTTGGCCGTCACGTTCCTTCTTCTAGGCGGCACGCTGGCGGCTTCCAGACTGATGGCCCACCGCAAGTCGGAAATGCTGGCGCAGCCGCTCACCAACATCGAGCGTAATATCGCGGGCTTCAAAGGCGTGGAGAACCCCGCGCTTGACGAGCCGACGATGCATGCCCTGAACCCGACCAGCTATCTTTCGCGCACCTATTCCAACGGCAACTGGAGCGCCGAGCTGTTCATCGCCTTCTACGCGCAGCAGCGCGCCGGCGAGAGCATGCACTCCCCCAAGCACTGCCTGCCGGGCGCCGGCTGGGAGATCTGGAACTACGACACCATGGAAATTCCCGCGGCTGGAAAGGTCTACACCGTTAATAAATATTCCATCAGCCGCGAGTCGGAACGCCGCCTGGTGCTGTACTGGTATCAGTCGCGCGATCGGATCATCGCCAGTGAGTATTTGGGAAAACTCCTCCTGGCGCGCGACACTCTACTACGGAACGCCACGGCCGCTTCCATCGTCCGCCTGATCCTACCGGACCAGCCTGGCACTTCGGAAACGGCGCGGAACTTCGCGAGCGAATTAATCCCGCAAGTGCAAGTGTGCTTCGGGAGGTGACGGGTTAGAGTGCGCGCGGTGGACATCGCGCGCACTCAGAAGAGCGACCAGCCTTTGCACGTCCCAAACAACAGGACCGAGGCCGGTGCCTAGTTGACTGCCGCTTTAGCCGCCAGTTTCAGGTCGTAGCGATCCAGGTTCATCACCTTGTTCCATGCAGCCACGAAGTCCTTCACAAACGTCTCCTTCGAGTCGTTACATGCATAGACTTCCGCGATTGCCCGGAGCTGGGAATTCGAACCGAAGAGGAGGTCAACGCGGGTGCCGGTCCACTTAACTTCGCCGGTCACGCGATCGCGCCCCTCATACACGTCTTTGGATGCAGATGAGGGCTGCCACTTCGTATTCATGTCCAGCAGGTTGACGAAGAAATCATTCGTCAACGTCCCGGGCTGGTTGGTGAAGACGCCGTGTTTCGATTGCCCGAAATTAGCACCCAAAGTGCGCATGCCGCCGACGAGAACCGTCATTTCGGGGGCTGTCAGCTTCAGCAACTGCGCGCGATCCACCAGCAGCTCTTCGGCCGACAATCCGTGTGCGTCCCGGATGTAATTGCGGAACCCATCCGCGGCCGGCTCCATTACGGCGAACGAGTGCAAATCGGTCTGCTCCTGCGAAGCATCCGTGCGCCCTGGCGAAAAGGGAACCTTCACATCGTGCCCGGCTCTTTTCGCGGCTTCCTCGACGGCTGCGCACCCGCCCAGAACGATCACGTCGGCAAGCGAAACCTTCTTTTTCCCGCCGGATTGCGATTTATTGAACTCCTTTTGGATCGCCTCCAGCTTTGGCAGTACCTTCGCCAGTTGGGCCGGCTGGTTCACTTCCCAATCCTTTTGCGGCGCGAGGCGAATGCGCGCCCCATTGGCGCCGCCGCGCTTGTCAGAGCCGCGGAACGTCGCCGCCGACGCCCATGCAGTCGTGATCAGTTCGGGGATCGACAGTCCGGACGCGAGAATCTTGGCCTTTAAAGCAGCAATGTCTTTGGCATCGACCAATTCATGATCCATTGCGGGAACAGGGTCTTGCCACAGCTGAGGCTCCTTAGGAACGAGCGGGCCCAGGTACCGCGAAAGAGGCCCCATGTCGCGATGCGTCAGCTTGAACCACGCCTTGGCGAACGCGTCCGCCAACTCCTCCGGATGCTCGAGGAAGCGCTTAGAGATCGGGGCGTAGATCGGGTCCATCCTCAAGCTGAGGTCCGTAGTGAGCATTCCCGGGGCGTGCCGCTTCGACGGATCCTGGGCATCCGGAACCGTGCCCGCGGCGGCGCCGTTTTTGGGAGTCCACTGGTTCGCACCGGCCGGGCTCTTCGTGAGCTCCCATTCGTAGCCGAACAGGTTTTCCAGGTAGTTGTTACTCCACTTCGCCGGGGTCGTGGTCCATGTGACCTCCAACCCGCTGCCGATCGCCTGGTTGCCGTTGCCACGGCCATAGCTGCTTTTCCAGCCCAAGCCCTGCTCCTCGATCGGGGCGGCCTCGGGTTCAGGCCCGACATATTTAATCGCATCGGCAGCGCCGTGCGTTTTGCCGAACGTGTGCCCGCCGGCAATCAGCGCAACTGTCTCCTCGTCATTCATAGCCATGCGGGCGAACGTCTCCCGGATATCCCGCGCCGCAGCCAACGGGTCCGGCTTTCCATTGGGCCCTTCCGGATTCACGTAAATCAGGCCCATTTGAACAGCGGCCAGAGGATTATCGAGCTGGCGCTCGCCTTTGTAGCGCTCATCCGCCAGCCACTTGCCTTCCGGACCCCAGAAAATGTCTTCCGCAGGCTCCCAGACGTCCTCGCGTCCGCCGCCGAAACCGAACGTCTTGAACCCCATCGACTCCAATGCGACGTTGCCCGCCAAAATCATGAGGTCAGCCCAGGAGATCTTCCGGCCGTACTTCTGCTTTATCGGCCAGAGCAACCGTCGCGCCTTGTCGAGGTTCACATTGTCCGGCCAGCTATTGAGGGGGGCAAAACGTTGCTCGCCGGAGCCCGCCCCGCCGCGGCCATCGCCGATGCGGTAGGTGCCTGCGCTGTGCCATGCCATGCGAATAAATAAGGGTCCATAGTGGCCAAAGTCGGCGGGCCACCAATCTTGCGAGGTTGTCATCAAGGCATGAAGGTCCTTGATCACAGCATCCAGGTTGAGGCTCTTGAATTCTTCTGCATAATTGAACTCCTTGCCCATCGGATCAGAGAGAGGGGAGTGTTGGTGCAGGATCTTGAGGTTTAGCTGATTAGGCCACCAATCCGCATTGGTGTATCTTCGAGCGCCATGCGGTACTGGGCACTGGGCTTCGGTGGGCAGGTTCTTCTCCTGCTTATCGGGTCCAGGCGCCCCCACTGCGGTGCTGAGTTCTTTCTCCATTATTCGTCTCCTTTCGAAATTAGTCTAGAAAAACGCTTTCAGCAATCAGTTGCAGCGATTAGCCAATGCAACTGCCGCCCGGTCGGAAGCAGGGTTTAGCTGAAAGCTCATCGCTATTAACTCTCCTTTAATGGGAAGCGTGCCGCGGTGCGCATTTCGTGCAGAGCCCGCGGAAAATGAGTTCGCATTCGCGAAGAACGCGTTTACCGAGGGAACCCGAGGCAGGCTGTGGCAAATCGTACCATTCCATGTCCTCGACATTACCGCAGCGGTCGCAAATGAAGTGATGATGCCGCATGCCCTTCGCATCGAATCGCGCAGCGCGGCCTTCCACGGCCACTTCCCGCACTAAACCGGCCTGCACCAAATCGCGCAGATTGTTATAAGTCGTTGCCCGCGAACAGCGCGGATCCACGCGGTTGACGGCTTCAAAGATTTCCGCGGCGGTGGGATGGCTGGGGTTCTCCATCAGGAATGCCATCACGGCGAAACGTTGCGGAGTGCACCGCAACCCGCTGTCCTCCAAGGACCGCTTAATCGCCTCGGCGTCCATTTTTAAATTTTAGAATATGTCTAATCTGATATTTTGTCAAGTCCATTGCCTGTAGCCCTGCCCGACGATGCGGCTGATCGATATGTCCAGAGCCCCGGCTGTAACTCATTCGAAACGCTGCTTCGGGTAATGGAACAGATCCAAGTCAGATTACGTTATCATCGATAGGAATCTGGGATCGGCCATCCAAAGCCTGTCGGACGAAGGTGCGGACTTGGAGAACGGATGAACTTTCGTAGAGTCCTTGGACCTTTGCTCGCAGTTGTTTTTTGCGGGTGCCGCGTAGGGAGCGCGTTTGCTGGCCGGTGTTGGTGTCGCGGTGAGCTACTCCCTGCGCGAGAAGCGGGAGGGTGAGGCGGCATCCCGCAAAGCTGGTTCTCGCATCACGGTCAAAAGTCCTGACCGGATCTGAAGCCGCCTTCGCACCCTAAGAAATGGGGCCAGCCGGCATTCCAACGGTTGTGCGCCGATCACTCGTCCTCCACCCCTTCTCTCACCTCGAACCCCTGTTCGGCGATGTGCGTGACCAGGATCTCGGAGTTGCGGCCCTCCAGATGGAAGATCTGGCGGACAAGGTCGCAGACGTTTTCGTAGCCCCGCTCGAAGAAAACCAGGATCGACGGCCCTGCGCCGCTCAGGGCGCAACCCAGCAAGCCCGGAGCGCGCAATTTCAAGACTTGTTCCAGGCCAGGCACGAGCGGGGCGCGGTAGGGCTGGTGGAAGCGATCCTCCAGCGCTGCTGGAAAAGCAGAAGTAGACCCGGTGGCCAGAGCGGCCACCAGCAGCGCGGCACGCTGCACGTTGAAAACGGCGTCCTCCTTGCTGTAGCAGACCGGAAGGACGCCGCGGGATTTGGAAGTGGGCAGGTCGAAATCCGGGACAACGACTGCCACGCCGAACCGCTGCGGCAGGTCCAGGCGAACCGCGCGCGCTACGCCACCCGAATCGATGGCGCTAGCCACGATCGAGCCCAGCGTGCAGGCGGCAACATTATCGGGGTGGCCTTCCAGTCGCGCGGCCTCATCGAGAATGCGGAGCGGTTTCCAGTTGAGGCCCAGCAGGCGGTCGGCAATCACCACGCCAGCGGTCAGAGCCGCGGCGCTGGAACCCATGCCCTTGCCGATCGGGATATCGTTGAAGATCTCCAACTCCACGGCCGGCATGCACACGCGATGGCTCTCGGCCACGGCCAGTGTCGTCTGCCAGATGAGATTATCGGGGCCGGTAGAGATGCAGGCGGTATCACGCCCCGACACGGAAATCGACAGCTTCTCGCCGGCCCGGAAACGGCACGTCAGATAGACGCCCAGCGCCAAGCCCAGTGCATCGAACCCCGGACCCAAATTGGCGCTCGAGGCCGGCACCCGGACCCTGAACCATGGCATAAAAGATTCTACTTGATCTCCAGAATTTCCTTCTCTTTCGTTTTCGCGGCCTGATCGATTTTCTCCATGTAACCGTCGGTCAGCTTTTGGATCTCGTCGTGGGCGCGCTTATCATCGTCTTCGGTAATCTTCTTGTCCTTGAGAAGTTTCTTCGAAGCTTCATTGGCGTCACGCCGGATATTCCTGAGCGAGACCCGGTGGTGCTCGGCGACTCCGTGAAGCCGTTTCACCAGCTCCTTGCGGCGCTCTTCGGTCAGCGGCGGTATGGGAAGCCGGATGATCTTTCCGTCATTGGCCGGATTTAACCCCAGATCCGACACCCGGATGGCCTTTTCGATGGGGCCGATTTGGGTCACATCCCAGGGCTGTATGGTAATCAGTGAAGGCTCGGGGACATGCAAGTTTGCGAGCTGATTGAGCGGGGTGGGCGTCCCGTAATAGTCCACGCGGATGTGGTCGAGAATCCCCAGCGACGCGCGGCCCGTGCGAATAGAAGCCATTTCGTGTTGCAGATCGGTAAGCGCCTTCTCCATGCGCGTTTTGAGATTGGCTTCCACGTCTTTGACCGAGTTAAATGCCACCGCGGCCGTGGCGGCCGGCTGTTCTGTTTTCATAGGGCGGTCTCCGTTTTCCGCAACGCCCCAAAGGGCGAAAAGCGGCCAAACATCGCATTATAACGTTACAAAAAGCTTTCAGCCTTAAGCTATCAGCTTTCAGGTTCGGGAGCCGAGGCTGATCGCTGAAAAGCTGGTTAGTGAATCAACGTGCCGACCCGCTCCTCGCGCGAAACGCGCATGATGTTGCCGACCGTATTCAAATTGAAAACAATGATCGGCAGCCGGTTGTCTCGGCACATGGCGATGGAAGTAGCGTCCATGACGCCCAAGCCCTGGGCCAGCACCTCCAGGTAGGTGATCTGATCGTACTTAATGGCATCCGGGAACTTCAGGGGATCCTTGTCGTAAACCCCATCCACGCGCGTGGCTTTGGCGATCACGTCGGCCTTGATTTCGAGGGCGCGCAGCGTAGCGGCGGTATCAGTAGAGAAATAGGGGTTCGAAGTTCCCGCCGCGAAGATGACGATGCGCCCTTTTTCCAGATGGCGGATCGCACGCCGCCGGATGTAAGGCTCTGCTACCTGGTGCATTTCGATGGCGCTCATCACACGCGTGGGAATGCCGATTTTCTCGAGCGCATCGGAGAGCGCCAGAGAGTTGATGACGGTAGCCAGCATGCCCATATGGTCCGCAGTGACGCGATCCATGTTTTGCGCCGCGGCAGCGACGCCGCGAAAGATATTGCCGCCGCCGACTACGATGCCCACCTCGATACCGGTGGCGATTGCGGCAACGTGGTCGTGGCGGGCGGCTCAGTGTGGCTCGCGGCGAACGATCAGCCCTACGTGCTGCGAATCTCGCCGCAATGACACGGCTCTCACTGGCACGGCGTCGGGTCGTCGCGGTCAGTGCGAGCCGTCGGACCGATGGAGCAGCGGTATCGCCAGGATCGCGAGCTCGCTGACCAACAAGGAGACCCCGGCCGATGGCCGGGGTCTCAGGCGACGCGGTGACATT
>CAZKVF010000425.1:0-8712 GCA_964556085.1 uncultured Solibacteraceae bacterium | reverse complement strand
CCGACCACGTACTATCTGACCATTGCCAAAGAGCACGTGCGCGTGCATTCGGAGTTGGAGAACGTCGAGTTTGTCGCCCTGAACGACGTGAACGCTTTCAACCTGGAGAATCCCCTTGCGGGAGTCTCGACCAACGGCATGGTTTTCGTCCAAAGCCACCGCACCGATCCCGCTGCCATCTGGGCCTCCATACCGGCTTGGGCCCGGGTCGCAATGGCCGAAAAAAACGTGCGCCTGTTCGCCCTGGACAGCGTCTCCATCGCTAAGGAGGTTTCTTCGCGGGCCGACCTGCAACAACGCATGCAGGGCATCGTGCTGCTGGGCATCTTCCTGCGAGTCACTCCGTACCAGGCCGAACTGGCGTTAAGCGAGGAAGAGGTATTCCGCGGCGTGGAGAAGTCTTTGAGGAAATATTTCGGCAAACGCGGCGAGCGCGTGGTGCAGGACAATGTTCTGGCAGTCCAACGTGGATTCCGTGAAGTAATCGAAGTTCCTCGGGAAGTGATGCTGGCCACCGCCGAGGCTGACCGGTCCAATGCCGCTTTGCGTGTGATGCAGGAGGGCGCGTGACACAGCCGATACCTTTCGAAGTGCGTTTGGCCGATATTCAGGCCAACGTGGTGAATATCGAAGACTTCAATGAGCGCGTGGTAGGCGCTTACAACACCGGCCTGGCTGAACGCGGCCTGCCCGCCGATCTCCAGTCGGCGCGCAGCATCATTCCGGCTTCTACCGGCGCGCTCCGCGATTTCAGCTACATCGCCCCGGATATCCCCGAGTTCATCGCCGAAAACTGCGTCGGCTGCATGGAGTGCGTCACGCAGTGCCCCGATACGGCAATCCTGGGCAAAGTGGCGGAGCCGCCCCAGCTCGCGGCGAAGCTCGAAGGAATCGCCGACGAAAGCCTGCGGCAGCAGATGTCCGTGCAGTGGGTCAACACGACCAAGTACTTCACCGTGCCCGAAAAGAAGGGCCAGGGCGGAGGCAAGTTCGGAATTTTCATCGATCCAACGAAATGCAAGGGCTGTGCCGAGTGTGTTTCGGCCTGCGGCGATCACGATGCCCTAAAGATGATCCGCAAGACCGATGAAAATATGGACTGGTATAAGAAGTCGTTCCAGTTCTACCGCTCGCTCCCGGAAACGCCCGCTCGCTTCATCAACGAAAAAGCCCTGGCCGACATGATGCTGGCTGAGCGGTCCTTACTTTATGTAGGCGGCGCGGGTTCCTGCATGGGTTGCGGCGAGGCCACCGCGCTGCGCATGATGCTGGCCGCCACCGGGTTCCTGTATGGCCGTGAGGGCGTCGGCATCGTGGCCGCTACCGGCTGCAACACCGTCTACACTTCGACTTACCCGTACAACCCCTACGCGGTTTCGTGGACCAATTCGCTGTTCGAGAACGCTCCCGCCGACGCTATGGGTGTGCGCGCCCGCTGGGACCAGATGGGCTGGCGCGACAAGCGGCTGTGGATTGTGGGCGGCGACGGCGCCATGAATGACATCGGCTTCCAGTCGCTTTCCCGCATGATGGCCGCCGGCTCGGATATCAAGGTGCTCGTGCTCGATACGCAGGTTTACTCCAACACCGGCGGGCAGACTTCCACCAGTTCTTTCAAGGGGCAAGATGCCAAGATGAGTTTTCATGGCTCCGTGATCCCCGGCAAGAAGGAAAGCCGTAAAGAGCTGGCAAATATCTGCATGATGCATCGGGATGTGTACGTGGCGCAGACCACCTGCGCCCACATGAACCATTTTTATAAAGCGATAATGGAGGCCAACCAATACCCGGGGCCCGCGATCGTCAACGTCTTCACGACCTGCCAGCCTGAGCATGGCGTCGGCGACAATATGGCCGAGCACCAGGCGAAGCTGGCCGCCGATTCGCGCACCTTCCCCATTTTCATTTACGATCCCCGCAAGGGGCCGCGCTTCCGCGACCGGTTAAGCCTGGTGGGGAATCCCAATGTGAAGGACGACTGGTACAACCACCCCAAGACCGGGGAGGCGATCGACTTCGTTTATTTTGCGCGCACCGAGGGCCGGTTCTCGAAGCACTTCGATAAGGATGGGCAGCCTTCTCCAACGCTCCTGGCGGCCCAGGCGGAGCGCTTGGAGAACTGGCGTATATTGCAGGACCTGGCGGGCATCAAGTAGCCCGTTCAGGTTGTTGGGCAGGTGATCTTTTCACCTGCCAATGTTTTGGTTGGCAGCCGCTTTCGCCTGCCAACTGTATTTAAGTGGGACGAATTCCCGCTTCCCGGGGAAACCATGATGTTTCTGACCGACGATCTGGTGCAGGCCGCGGAAGACCTGCGCAACCACGCTGTGGACGCGACGTACGCGATACTCTATGGTCCTCTCGGCGGCCTGGAGGGATTGGAGGTCGGCGAAGATTTCTTCCCCCTCTGGGAGTTGAACCTGCCGGAGAACCGCGAGGCTCTCGAGCATTACGATTTCGCCCTCGTCAAAGCACACCGTGGACCGGATTGGTCTCCCCAGCCGCCTAGACAACGCAGCGCGGGAGCGTAACGATTCCGGAGCCGCGACCGTTCTGGAACGGTCGGGCGGTGACGATATCACGCGGCAGCCCGCTGGTACCGGCTGAACCCTGACAGCTGATCGCTGAAAGCTTACCCTGCGTTATCCTGATTCTCAGGCGCCACATCGGTCCTAAAATGCCTTCCAACGGACAACACTTTGTCGCTATCATCGGCGGAGCCATTGCCGGTTCCGTGGCCGCTGAAATCCTGGCGGAGCACGGTATCCGCGTGGCGGTCATCGAACAAAACAAACGGCCGTACGGCAAGATCGAGGACGGCCTTCCGCGCTGGCACGCTGAGCAGCGGCGTCAGGAGTATGAGCGCATCGACGCGCGCCTGCGCAAGCCGGGCATCGACTTCGTTCCCTGCACCAGACTGGGCCGCGATATCACGTTTGAAGACCTCTGCGGGAACTGGGGCTTTTCCGCCGTCATCCTGGCGAACGGCGCATGGCGCGACCGCGATCTCGGCGTCCCGGACAGCGAGCAGTACATCGGACGCGGCCTCGTCTACCAGAACCCGTTCATCTACTGGTACAACCACAAGAACGAAAAGAACTACGATGGCCCGCGCTACGAAGCCCCCGACGAGACTCTGGTAGTTGGCGGCGGGCTGGCTTCTATCGACGTCGTCAAAATTTTGCAGCTCGAAAACTACGAGCGAGCTCTCAAGGCCCGCGGCGTCGAAGCCAGCATGCACGACCTCGAGCGCAAGGGCATCCCGGCCATCTGCAAGACACACGGCATCCGTCCCGAAGAGTTGGGCGTCAAGGGATGCCTGCTGATCTATCGCCGGCGCGAGCAGGATATGCCGCTGGCTCAACCCCCGGACAATGCCACTCCCGAGCAAATCGCCAAGACCGAAACCGTGCGCCAGAAGATGCTGCGCCTGGCGCGCGAAAAGTACCTGTTCCGCTTTCAGGAGCGCCGCATGGCGATGGGGTGCGTCGTTGAAGAAGGCCGCCTGGTAGGGCTGCGGGTGGCTGAAACAAAAGTGGAAGGCCGGCGCGCGGAACCAGTGCCGGGCTCGGAGCACGAACTGCGAGCGCCGCTGGTGATCTCGTCCATCGGGTCGGTTCCGGAACTCATTTCGGGCATCGCGCGGCAAGGAGAATACTACACGTTCAAAGGCGAGGTGCTGCCGCAGTATTCCGGCTCCGATCACGTTTTCGGGGTCGGCAACGTGGTCAGCGGCCAAGGCAACATCCGCGTCTCACAAGTGCACAGTCAGGCCGTAACGACGCGCATCGTCGAGAACTACATTGGAGTCGGGAACGGAACCGCCGAACTTTCGGGCTGGTATGAGGCCGCCGAGGCGCGGGGTGCGGCACAAGCCGTGGCCCTCCAAAAACGCGTCGAGGCGTTGCCCGGCCTCTCGGAAACTGAACTCGCCGCTCTGGAGCAGCGCATCCGCGACTTGCAGCACCGCGCCGGCTACCGCGCCGGCTACGACGCCTGGATCGCTGCGGAAACCCCACCGGACCTGGAGTAGTACGTCACTTCGGGGTGACGCCGCCCGTTCGCAGACAAGCGCAATCGCTAAGCTTAAATTATGAAGGTTATCTTCTGCCTTCTGGCGGCGTGTGCGTTGTATGCGCAGACTATCAGCGGGTGGGTGTTCAGCGGTCCGGACCACCGCCTTCATTACATACCGGATGCCCGCGGAAACACCATCATGGATTTCTCCGCGGCGGGCTATGGCGGGGGCGGCGTGCGTCTTCCCTCCCCTGCGACGGCTCAGCGGCTCACACCCGTAGCCGGCGATAACACGGCGCGCATCCAGGCGGCGCTGGATAATGCCAAGGGCGCGGTAGTGTTGGCGCCCGGCGAATACGAGGTGGCCGGGACCTTGAGAATTACGCGCAGCGGCGTCGTGTTGCGCGGCGAGAAGGGCGCCGCCATACGCCTCACTGGCAAGCCGCGCTGCTTCCTGGAGATTCGCGGCGCGGGCACGTGGCGCGAAGAGGGCCCCGCCGTACCTGTGATCGACGCTTACGTGCCAGCCGGCGCCAGCACATTTCGGGTGCAGGGCGCTTCGACATTCCATCCTGGCGATCACGTACTCGTGCTCCATCCGGTCGCGGGCAGCGTAATCCGCACCGATCGGGTTGTGGATTCCGTAGACGGCGATCGCATCACTCTCGACGTTCCGTTGAGCGACGCCTTGGATGCGACGTTGAAGCCGGCATCGCTGGTGCGCTACAGCTTTCCGGGACGCATCACGGAAGTCGGTGTAGAAGGACTGCGCATTACGGCACCGTTCGAGGAGGCCGCAGTCAACGGAGCGCAATCCACAGCCATTCTGCTGGATGCCATCGAGGATGGATGGGTGCGCGATCTGGAGATTCAGGGAACGCAGAATGCGATCGCGATCGGCCCCGCCGCCAAGCGTCTCACAGTCGGGAATGTACATATCACTCACGCAGCGGCACATTCCAAGGCGGCCGCAGCGGCTGATTTTACAGTTCAGGGAACCCAGATTCTGATCGACCGCTGCCGGGTAACGGGCGACAGTGCCTGGGCAGTAGCTACCGGATCGGAAGTGACCGGACCGGTGGTCGTTCTGAACTTCGCGTCCGATCAAGGCGGTTTTGCGCCGCAACAACCCTGGGCTACGGGTGTGCTGGTGGATAGCAGCAAATTCGGCGGGGGGACCGAGCACAGCCCGGGCCTTGCCTTCTCCAACCGCGCCGCTGCCGCAGGCGGCCACGGCTGGGATATGGGCTGGTCGGTGGCTTGGAATGTCAGCTCACCCTTTTTGCTCGTGCCCCAGCCGCCAGGCACCCTGAACTGGTGCATCGGCTGCATGGGGACGCCAGTCACAGCCGGCGATGCGCCGAGCGGGACTTTTGACGCACTCGGGAAAACGGTGGCGCCGCCCACCCTCTATCTTTATCAACTGAAGGACCGGCTCGGACCGGAAGCGATCTCGAATATCGGATACACGCACACCGGATATTAGTGACGCCGCGCGAGCGCTCCTTTACGGTCGCGGCTCCGAAGGCGATTGGTTACTTCGGATACCCCGCGGTGGCCTTCACTTCCGCGATCTGCTTATCGTGACGCATGGTGTGGAGCGGCGCGTAGATCAGCCAGTGATAGGCGTTCAGCGTCCCGAAGAACGGATTGTCGATGGTGTATTGCTTCAGTGGCGCATCCGTCTCGCGGGTGAACTTCACCATTTCCGCCCTCTGCTTCTCAAACCGCTCCTTTACCTGGGCCAAAGTCATCTGGCCTCTTGGCACGATTGCCTCGGGGGCCTGAACGCGGCCGAGACGAGGCGCGAGCACCGCTTCCAAGCGCTCCGTCTTGCCCTTGGTCTTCTCCTCCCAATCCGGGTTCGGCGCCGACGCAATCGCCTTCTGCACGTTCGCGAATTGCGAAGCCTCTGCGATCACGATGTGCTCCGCCACCTCGCCCACTGACCACCTGTCCGGCGCCGGCTTCCACTTCCACTGCTGCTCGTTGACGCCATCAATAGCCGCGAGAAACTCCTGGCGCGATTCTTCCAGCCACTTCAGTGCCTTCGCGCGCTCGTCGGGTGTCATGCGCGGATTGGGTGCTCCGAACACAAACAATGGCAATACCAAAGACAGGACGGCCGCCTTCATCAGTTCCTCCTTCCTTCAAGCCAGCATAGCTCAGGACGGTTGCAAACATTCCGCGATCTCTTTTTCTTCAATCGCGCCTGTCTTGATCAGCCGCCAATAGGGCTCGGTGATGTCGATGGTTGTCGCGCCCTGGCCGGCGCACACGCCGCCATCGATCACCAGATCGAGGCGGCCATCCATCATCCCGAAGACTTCAATGCCGCTGCGGCACGTTGGATGGCCGGAGATATTGGCGCTGGTGCCGATCAGGGGCTGATTCATGATGGTGATCAGATCGTGGGTGATTTTCGATCGCGATTGCCGGAGAGCCAGCCTGCCGGTGTTGCCGGTCACTCTTAGCGGTACCTTGGCCGAGGCCGGAACGATAACCGTAAGCGGTCCGGGCCAGAAGCGCCTCGCGAGAATATAAAAACGGTTGTTGAGCTCCGCCGCCAGCTCCTCGGCCATCACAATATCGTCCACCAGGAGCGGCAGAGAACGGTGCGATTCCCGCCCCTTTGCGCGAAATACACACGCTACCGCGCTCAGGCTGAACGGGTCTGCCACCAGCATATACAGCGCGTCGGTCGGGATTGCGACCAGCTTGCCTTTGCGGATGGCCGCGGCGGCGCGCTCCAGCACCTCGGGCTGCGGCTCTTCCGGATTGATCTCGACCAGGTCGGTTGCCATTCGGTTCCGGTTGTCAATCTCCTGATTTATTCTCGCCGCGGGCCGATAGCTTCGGCAACTTCCACCGCCAGCTGGTAGCGGCCGAAAGGCGCGCTCAGTTGCACGCCCTCGACCATCGGCCGCACCCGCTCGACCATTTCGCGGGCGATGGCTACGCCCTCCTGCCGGGCCTTCTCGCCGCTTTCGGCGCGACGCATGCGATCCATATAGGCCGGCGGGACGGGCACGCGAAGCTCGTTTTCCATGAACTCCGCGTTGCGAAAACTGGTTAGCGGCCAAACGCCGCACACCACTGGAATTTTCACATGCGCGATGCGCGCCAGGAAAGCCTCCAGCAAATCGAGATCGAAAACGGGCTGTGTGACGACGAATTCCGCGCCGGCTTCCACTTTCCACTCAAAGCGGCGGATCTCCTCCTCGAGGTTGAGCGCGCCAGGATTCGCTCCCACCCCGATCAGCAGTGAGGTCTGCGAGCCCATCGGGTTGCCGCCGATATCCAAGCCGCGATTTAAGTTGTGAACGATGTTGACCAGGCCGATGGCATCCACGTCGAAAACCGCCGTGGCCTCCGGGTAGATACCCATGCGCGGCGGGTCGCCCGTGATGCAGATCAGGTTGCGAACTCCGGCGGCATGCGCGCCCAGCAATTCGGACTGGATACCCAGCAGGTTCCGGTCTCGGCAGCAGAAGTGTTGCACCGCTTCGAGTCCGGCATGCTGCTGGATAAGCTGGCAAGTCACTTGCGCGCTCATGCGGGCGCTGGCGCGGGGGCCATCCGGGACGTTGATGCAATCGATCCCATGCTCGGCACAGAGCCGCGCCCCCGCGATTTCGCGGGAGGCATCTACACCGCGCGGCGGCAGGATCTCCACGAAGGCCACGAACCGCCCTCGCGCCAGCTTGGCGCCCAAGCTCGATTTGCGCTCCATGGGCACAGCAGCAAGGGCCTGTGCCTGGACTTCCGGTTCTTCAATAGTAGGGGCCCTGGGCGTTTTCTGCGGCTGCACGGAGCGCGTTTCGGAACGGATGAGCCGGATGTGCTCGGGCGTGGTTCCGCAGCAGCCGCCGATCACTTTGACCCCGGCGGAGAGCATACGCCGCGCGTACTGAGCCATGTACTCGGGCGAGCATAAATAGATGTTGCGGCCCTCTACGCGCGCCGGGAGGCCGGCGTTGGGCATAGCGCTCAACGGCTTTGCCGAGACGGTCACCATGCGCTCGATGGCATCCAGGGTGGTCTTGGGGCCGACCGAGCAGTTGATGCCGATCACGTCGGCGGGCCACGTGTTCATCTCCTGGGTAAAGCTCTCGGGCGATGCTCCGCCGCTGAGGCGCGCGAAATCGTCAATCGTCACCTGGGCGATGATGACTAGGTCGGGGCCGGCGGCCTCGCGCGCGGCTAGCACGCCTTCCCGCAATTCGTTCAGATCCGAAAAGGTTTCGAGGATCAACAGATCCACACCAGCCGCCAACAGGGCCTCGGCCTGCTCGCGGAAAATGGCGCGGGCTTCGGCGAAGGACGTGGGCCCGAGAGGTTCGATGCGCACGCCAAGGGGTCCCATAGCTCCCGCTACGAAGGGCTTGCCGGCCGGCGCGCCGGAAGACGCCTGCCGGGCCAGGTAAACACCTGCCTCGTTGATGGCCTTCAGCTTATCGGCCAAGCCGAACCCTCCCAGCCGGACTCGATTGGCGCCGAAAGTATTGGTCTCCAGGATTTCGGCCCCGGCGGAAACGTAATCGCGGTGGATACCGCTGACCAGGTCGGGTGAAGAAAGGCTCAGTTCATCGAAGCACCGGTTGATGAAGACACCGCTGGCGTAGAGCATTGTGCCCATGGCGCCATCGGCCACCACGATGCGCTGCGACAGACGGTCGCGGAACTCCAAAGCGC
>CAZKVF010000424.1:0-13483 GCA_964556085.1 uncultured Solibacteraceae bacterium | reverse complement strand
TTCGGCTTCGGCCAGTTTGCCCTGACGCGCCAGCGCCCGCCCCAGCCCCAGTTGAGCGCCCGCCGATTTGCCGTCCATTTCGAGCGCTGCGCGATAGCTCTCCGCGGCCAGCGCCGTGGACCCGGCGGCCAGGGCCGCCTCGCCCAGATAAAAGCGCGGCCGGAACTCTTTCGGCTTCTGTCCGACTGCCGCTTCGAGCAGCGGTTCGGCCTCTGCTGCCTTTTCCTGGCGCAGGAGGAGAATTCCTTCGTTCAGTTGCGCTTCGTACAGCCCTGGCCGTAACTCCAGTGCCTTGCGGTATTCCTGGATGCCTTCTTCATCTTTTTTCAAGAAGCTGTATGCCAGCGCCAGGTTGAAGTGCGCCGCAAAGTCCGAAGGATCGGCCTGAATCGCCTGCCGGAACGCCTCCACAGCCGCATCATAGCGCCCCTCGTCGAGCGCCTTCAGGCCGTCCGAGCTGACGGATGCGGTCTTGGCCCCTGGCGCTACCGCCGCCTGAAAAGACAAGAACAGCGCCAGCATCCACATATTTCGATTCTAATCCCAGCCGATTCTTTTGAACTTTTCGATTTTGGTCCACTGAGAAGAGACGTCAATCGGAAGACTTGGAGAGTAGGAAGGCGTAAACGAATGCACGGCCCCGATTAACATCGACGCACGCAGACTGAAAAACCTCTTTATTTTTATCGGCGTTGATCTGCGGCTGAACCGATTTCTACCGCTGCTGTTGCAGCACGCGCTCAAATTTCTCGCGCTGTTCCTTGGTAAGAACCTGTTCCACGCGCGATTTGCTGTCCGTCAGCACCATACGGTAGTACTTCCACTCGTCTTCGAGGATCGATTCCACCTGCTCGGCCTGGCTGGACGTCAGATCCAGTTCCCGCCGCAGCCTCTCGAAGTTGAGCGCCTTGCCCGCGGGTGTATCGAACGTCGGAGGACGCATGCGGTCGTGCAGACGGGAATCGATCACCAAGGCCCCGACTGCCGCCCCGCAAAGGAAAACCAGAACCAGCACGGAAACGACAGCAATTCTAGGGTCCAGGCGCCTCGCCGTCGAAGCGCCCTCCAGCAGATCAATGCTGCTCATAGGCAGTCAACGTCACCAACATGTTGTCCGGCGCCGGACCGGATTCGAAAGCCGGTGATTCCTGCTGCGCCATCACCGCCTCCGGCGAAGAACCGGAAGGAGAGGCGTTTTCGTGCATAATCAGGTAACTGCCCAAAACGGCAAAAGTCACCAGAGCCGCAAACGCCAACCGGCGGCCAAACGCAAACTGCCAGTTAAACAAATTGGAAAATGTGAGTGCGGCGGTTTGCCGCCCGACCCGCTCCATCACGCGGGCATAAAAACCCGCAGTTGGCTCCAGGCTTTCTTCGGGCCGCAAAGCAGCCAGGCACTGTGAGATTTCCTGCAGACTTTCCACCTCTTGGCGGCAAGCTTCACAGGTCTTTAGGTGTGCCTCAATCTTACGGAGCGCCGCCGGTTCCAACGACCCGGACAGATACTCTTCAAGCCGATCCAATTCTGCCGCATGCATAGTTTCTTCCCTTACCAATGCAAGCCAACAATCCTATAACCTCCCCGTGGCGGATCTGCCGCCCGCCTTGGGGAAACCCAACTAGCCCGGCACCAGCCCCGGTGTCCGGTCCAGCCGCTGCGCTGCCTTTACCAGCTTCTGCCGCGCCCGGAACAGTTTCACTTTGACGGTGTTCTCGTTCATTCCCGTCTTCTGCGCCAGCTCTTCCACCGAGAAACCTTCTACTTCTTTTAAAATCAGCAACATGCGCTCTTCTTCGGAGACCCGCGTGAGAAGTTTCAACACGTAATCGCGCTGCGCCAAGCTGGAATCCACTGGCGCCTGCCGGTCTGTTGCCGGCTCGGTGTTCTCCACGCGCCGGACTTCATCCTCGCTCAAATCGCTCTCGTATACCAGGCGCCGAACTTTGCGTTTGCGCAAATAATCAAAGCATTCATTTACCGTGATCTTGTAAATCCAGGTGATCAAAGAACTGCGGAAGTCGAAACTCTTCAGCGATGAGTACACCTTGGCGAACACCTGCTGTGCAATATCTTCCACATCGTTGCGCTGGCGGACGATCCCGTGGATGATCGAAAACACCTTGGACTGATAGCGCTCTACGATCTCGCGGAAGGCCGGCTCGTCGCCAGCCTGCGCCCGCTGCACCAGGAGGCCTTCCGGGGTGTTCTGATAATCCACTCTTGACTTCGCCGCAACCGTAGTTCCGAAAGCGGGGAGAGGCAGCGCGCCAGTCAGCGTACCCATACACCGCTTCCTACGCGGACCACCGGGAACGGGTTTCAAATTAGCCCGCGGCCCGCCCCATTCGCAACATAGCACACCACCCCGGCTCTCCCGGTTCACCCCCGGTTTTTCGCAACCCCGGGCCGATATACACATCTAAACTGGTGAAGAGTGGATTTCGGGGGCCGCGATTATATAATTGTGGCGATTCCCATTAGGAGTTTAAAAGCATGGTTCAACTGACCGAAAAAGCAGTCGGCAAAGTAAAAGAGATTATGTCTTCTCAGGAACCCCAGCCGGTAGGCCTACGCATCGCGGTGGTCGGTGGCGGTTGTTCCGGTTTCAGCTACTCGATGGCTTTCGAGAACCAGCCCAACATGCTCGACAAGACGTACCAATATGACGGGCTGAAGGTCTACGTCGACCAGGCCAGCCTCCTTTATTTGGACGGCGCCGAGGTCGATTACGTCGAAACGCTCGAAGGCGCTGGATTCAAGTTCAACAATCCCCACGTAAAATCCACGTGCGGCTGCGGCAGTTCCTTCCAGGTGTAAGTCCGGATGGCCGGCGACAGGATCGCCGGCGCTACCTCTTTTGTCGGCCGGCGCTACCAGAAATTTCCGAGCGTCGTCATTTCAGCGGAATCTCGTAATAAAACAGCGCTTTGCCGCTGGTTGCTCCGCTTAGTCCGCTCAGGTAAATCCGGGAACCCGTCTGTAGTCCCGTCTGAAAGTAGAAGAATCCGCTGGCCGTCTGTCCCACCGGCAGCATTTTGGCCGCGAAGGCCCGGCCTTCCACTTCCCATGCATTCAGCGGATTCTTTTTGATTCTCCCGGGCAGCTGCACTCCCGGTGGGCCCGGGAGCGCGGTCGGCCTGTCCGGCCCTTGTAGGTAGCGGACTTCGCCGGCCGACGTCGCTTCGACATGGTTACCCGCCGGGCCCAGATACTCCACCTTCAACCCCTCCAAGCGGATCGCCTCCGCGGCATCGTTCTGTATTACAACCAGCACCGGCAGCACACCGTGCTGGTAGAGGTCCAGTTTCCCAAAAGCCGTTTTCTCTTTTTCGGGCGTCTGATAGGGGTCGACGCCGATGGTGACTGCGTCGTTCGTCTGATGGTGTTCATAACTCGCCGCAGGAGCGGGACGGAACGTACCCGTCTCCTTGTCCGCCGCAAACCCGGCGGTTATACTCAAGAGAAGAGCCAAACGTTTGAAAATAAAAGGCATTTACTTTCTCTACCGCTCCCTTCAGGCGTTGGCGCTGCCGCTTGCGGCAGTTTACTTTTTGTGGCGCGGTCTTGGCGGCCGCGGTTACTGGAAGTCGCTTCCGCAGCGGTTAGGCTTCCTTCCGGCTTCCTTTAAACAGACCGGTCCGGGCGCTATCTGGTTGCATGCTGTCTCGGTCGGCGAAATCCTGGCCAGCGTCGAGTTTCTTAAGGGCCTTCGCCGGGACTTCCCGCGCACGCGTATCTTTGTTTCTACTTCGACTCTGGCTGGCCATGCCCTCGGCAAGGAAAAACTCGCCGCTCTCACCGAAGGCGTCTTCTACGCACCGGCCGATTATGTCTGGGCAGTCCGGCGTGTCCTACGCGCTCTCCGGCCGTCGCTTGTTCTGGTCGCCGAAACCGAGATTTGGCCCAACCTCTTCCGCGAAGTGAACCGCACTGGTGCGGGCCTTGCCATCATCAACGGCCGCATCTCGGACCGGGCTTGGCCTCGCTACCGGGCCCTCGCCTGGTTTTTCCGCGGCGTGCTCCCCGCGGCCGCCTCGATCCTCGTCCAGACCGATGCGATGGCCAAGCGATTTATGGCCCTCGGAGCGGCGCCCGAGTCCGTAGGCACCATGGGAAATTTGAAGTACGACTTCGAGCCGCGCCCAGCGCCTCGGGGTTCGCCCGTGCCCGCTCTACTGGAACGCTGCCGCCCCGCCCACGTCTGGATCGCGGCCAGCACCATGCCAGCCGCTTCCCCGGGCGATGCGGATGAGGACTCCGCAGTTCTGGCAGCTTTTGGCAGCCTTTCCGAACGCTACCAGCGCCTGCTGCTGATTCTCGCCCCTCGAAAGCCCGAACAGTTTGATGCGACGGCCCGCAAACTCGCCGCGGCCGGCATCCCGCACCTGCGCCGATCCGACCTCCGGGATGCCTCCAACATTCGCCTGCCCGGCGTTTTGCTCCTCGATTCCATTGGGGAACTGGCCGGCCTCTTCGGCACTGCCAACGTCGTATTCCTCGGCGGCACTCTAGCCAACCGTGGCGGCCATAACATCCTCGAGCCGGCTTTGTTCGGCAAGCCCGTTATCATCGGCCCGCATATGGAGAATTTCCAGGCGGTGGCCGCGGGATTCCGAACGGCCGCCGCATGCATTGAAATTCGCGACCCGCCCGAATTAGCCGGAGCCGTGGGCCAACTCCTCGCCGACCCCGCCGCCGCCGCCGACCTCGGCCGCCGGGCATTGGCCTGCGCGGAATCGCAACGTGGCGCCGTCGGCCGCGCTCTCGAGGTGACCAGCAAGTTGTACCGGACCCATCTGCCAGTCTCGCGTCCTCCCCAGCCCTGGTTTGGCCTAGGTTTGCTCGGATGCCTTCTCTGGACCTGGGGAAGCCGGCGCCGCCAGGCTCGCGGACTGGCTCACCGGCGCAGCCTGCCTGTTCCCGTTATCAGCGTTGGCAATATCACCATGGGCGGTACCGGCAAAACTCCTTGCGTGCTCCGTCTCGCCGTGGCATTGAGCTGCCGCGGATTCAAACCCGGCATCCTGACCCGCGGCTATGGCCGCAGCTTTCCCCACGTGCAGCTGGTGCTCCCTGCGGGCGCATCCATGCCCGCCGAGTCCACTGGTGATGAACCGCAGCTTTTCCTGAAATCGCGGCTTGCCCCTGTGGGCCTCGGGGCCGATCGCTTCGAAACCGGCACCCTGCTCCAGCGCAACTTTGGCGTCAACGTGCTCATCCTCGATGACGGCTTCCAACACCTGCGCCTCGCTCGCACCATCGACATCGTCCTCATTGATGCTTCCTATCCCTTCGGCGGCGGCTCGGTGTTTCCTCTGGGCCGCCTGCGCGAGCCTCCGGCCGGCTTGGCGCGCGCGGATATCTTTCTGATCACACGCGTCGATCTCACCGATCTGGCCGATCCCATCGAGCACGAGCTGCGCCAGTGGAATCCGAGGGCACCCATTTTTCGTGCCACGATCGAGCCGCAAGCCTGGATCGACAGTCGTACCGGCACGCGCCATCCTCCCGCCGAGGCGCCTTTCGGACCCGCCGCTGCCTTCTGCGGGCTCGGTAACCCGGCATCCTTCCGGCGTACTCTCGAATCCCTATCGGTCCCCCTGGTGGACTTCCAGGAGTTCAGCGATCATCACCGCTACTCTCCACGCGAAGTGCGGCACCTGGCCGCGCATGCCCACGCCAGAAAAGCCTCCGCCCTCCTCACCACCTCCAAAGACGCGGTTAATCTCTGCGACGGCGCCGAAGATTTCCTCGGCTCACTGCCCCTCTACACCCTCGACGTTACCTTGGCCATTGATCGCGAAGAGCGCTTCTTCCAGGAAATCGAGACCCGACTCAATCAGGAAAGCGATACCCGCCTTAATCACCACGGACCCTGAATTCAACGTTCCACGTTCTCGATTCCACGTCCCCCAAACGGATTCCCCCTAACACCGCCGGGCCGTATCTTTGTTACTGCCGCTTGACACCCGCCTCGGGCCACCGCATAGTGGTGAATAATTGCCGGTGGCGGGTTTTATCAGGTACCTTTCCCTGTAACCGCAACGTCAATAGTGGAGGAGCATGAGAATCCCTAAGGCCGCTATAGCTGTATTCGTCGCCGCCGGCTGCGCGGGCCTGGCGCTGGTTTACACTCCCGCAGTCCGTGTTCACGCAGCTGCCGCGGATGACGACCTGGGCCGCGAAGTCAAGGCTATGACCAATGCCTTCTCCCTGATAGAAAAGAACTTCGCCGATCCCATCTCTTCCGAGCGAGCGTTTTACGAAGGCGCCATCCCGGGAATGCTGCGCACCCTGGACCCGCACTCCAATTTCCTCGACCCCAACGAATTTCGCGATATGCAGCGCCGCCAGCGCGCGCAGTATTTCGGCGTGGGCATGGAAATTACGGTAGATGACGGCCAGGTCGTGGTGAACCGGCCGTTCCCCGATTCCCCTGCCTGGAATGCCGGGCTGCGCCGCGGCGACATCGTTGCGGCCGTGGATGGCCACGACACCAAGGGCATGGACACGGCTCAGGTGGCCAATATGCTGCGCGGACCGAAAGCCACTCGGGTCAATGTAACCATCCTCCGGCAGGGCGGCACCACTCCGGTTACCGTCCCCGTAACACGCGGCGAGATCCAGACCAGCTATGTGGATGGGTTCTGGCTCCGGCAAAACGCAGGCGTCGCCTACCTCGGCATCAGCACCTTCGAATCGGAGAACATTTCCCAGGATATGGAGGCTGCGCTGCAGTCCCTCGGCGAGCAGTCCATCACCGGCCTAATACTGGACCTGCGAGGCAATCCGGGCGGCCTGCTGAATGAGGCCGTGTCGGTTGCCGGCCATTTCCTGCGCAACGGGCAGACGGTCGTCTCGCATCGCGGGCGCGCCGAAGAAGAACAGGTCTTCCGCGCCAAATCCAAGCAGTATGGTCAGAACTATCCGATCGTGGTCCTGGTGGACCGCCGCTCGGCTTCCGCTTCCGAAATCGTCTCGGGCGCACTACAGGATCACGACCGCGCCTGGCTCATCGGTGAAGCCACCTTCGGCAAAGGCCTGGTTCAAGGCCAGTTTCCCCTCTCGGAAGGCGCAGCCCTGCTGCTGACCATCGCGCACTACTACACCCCCAGCGGGCGCCTTATCCAGCGCGATTATCAGCACCGCTCTTTCTTCGACTACTATTACGCCGGCCGCAATGACGGGCCGAATCTAGGAGACGTGAAACAAACCGATAGCGGCCGCCAAGTTTACGGCGGCGGCGGCATCACTCCCGACGAGAAATACGATCCGCCGAAGGCCAATATGTTCCAGCGCCGAATCATGGCAGCCGGCGCCTTTTTCCACTTCGCCTCGCAATATTTCGCCGATAAAATGCCCACGCTGCCCGCTGGCTGGATGCCCGACAGCGCTTCGATCGATCGCTTCCACACGTTCCTTAACGCGCAGCACATCTCCTTCGATGAGGCCGAATTCACCGCCAACCGCCGCTGGGTCGGCGATCAGCTTCGCTGGGAAATGTACAGCCGCGCTCTCGGCAAAAAGGACGCCGACCGCGCCGCGATCGAGAGCGATCCCGAAATCGCCGTAGGCATTGACAGCCTGCCCAAAGCGCAAGCCCTCTTCCAGCAGGTGCAGAAGGTGCTCGCGCGCCGCACGTCGCGATAGTGGCAGGTGCTTCCGCCTGCCAAGCTATGAAACGCACTGGACCAGACGAAGCACTGCGTTGCTCGTTCTGCCACAAGAGCCAGGATGTGGTCGGAAAGCTGGTCTCCACACCCAGCGATCTACCTCGCGCCTACATCTGCGATGAGTGCATCGCGGTCTGCCACGCGATTCTGGAAGATGACAAGCTCGAGCCGCCCTTGGCTGCGGCGGCCAATACTGCTCGCGAGAAACGAAGGCAAGCCCACTTTCTGATAGACCGAATACGGCCGGAAAAGCTGGACGCCCTCCTCGAACGCATCGCAGAACTGATCGAGGATCGCGCGAACTAATTAGTGGCGCGGCAGGCTTTGGCCCGTCCCCTGTAACGTTTCCAGTGCTAGACTCACTTGTACCTAAGTGCCCGTCCTCCGCATCAGCCACACCGGCTCCCAGGTCGAGACCTCTTTCCACAGCGAAGCCCCCCTCCAAACCGACAAACGCCCCTTCGACTTCGCCCTGAGCCCTCAGGACGCCGAAGATATCCGCTGGTACCTGGAAGATTACCGCATCTACCCGGTCGATCCGCTGCCCAAGACGGCGGCGCGCATCGAACAGCGCATGAAAGAGGTGGGCCGCGATCTGTTCCAAAGGGTCCTGGCCGGAAGCGACGTCTGGCAAAGCGCCCGGCGCTCGCTCGCCGATACGCGCATCGAAATCGAAACCGAGCTTGTGGACGGCCACGTGCCCTGGGAGCTGCTGCGCGACCCGGTGGCCGATCTGCCCCTGGCGCTGACCGTGCCTTGGTTCGTGCGCAGCCATTCCCGGCCGGCCGTTCCCCCGAACCCGCCGAAGGCGTCCGCAGGCAAACCCCGTATCCTGCTCGCCATCTGCCGCCCGCGCGAGGGGGACGACGTTCCCTTCCGCTCCGTGGCCCGCCACCTGATCCGTGGCTTGGATGGCGCTGCCCGCGATCAGTTCCACCTGGAAGTCCTGCGCCCGCCGACCTTCGAACAGCTCGCCAAACGCCTGCGCGCGGCCAAGGCGAAAGGCGAGCCGTTCCACGCCCTGCATTTTGATGGGCACGGCCTGAGCGGCGAAATCTTCTTCGAGAACCCCGAACTGAAGGAAAACGCCCAGGCGGTGAAGGCAGAGGAACTGGGCCGGCTGCTCCACGAAACCGCCGTGCCGCTGCTCATCCTGAATGCCTGCCGTTCGGCCTCCAGCGAGCCTCCCGACAAGCCCCAGCCGGCCGCCGACCTCCACCAGCAGATCCGTCAGTTCGGCTCCTTCGCCCACGCCGTCATGGATTATGGCGCTTCGGGCGTGGTGGCGTGGCGCTATAGCGTCTTCGTCGATACCGCGGCGCAGTACATGGCCGATCTCTATGGCGCGCTGGCCTCGGGATCACCGCTCGGCGAAGCCGCCACGCTGGCCCGCAAGCAGTTGCAGAGTTCCAAACGGGATATCGAGGATTGGACCATCCCCGTGGTATTCGAAGCGGCGCCCGTACGCCTCTTCCCCAAGGCGGCGGAGGCCTTCGAAATCAAGCTCGAGGCCCAGGCCCCCGCCGATTCCGGCCTGCCGCACGCGCCCGATGTGGGCTTCATCGGCCGCGACGAGACCATCCTAAAGCTCGACCGGACGTTCGACGGACAGAACATCGTCCTGCTGCACGCCTACGCGGGCAGCGGCAAGACCAGCACCGCCGCGGAATTCGCCCGCTGGTACGGGCAGACGGGCGGCCTCGCTGGCCCGGTCCTGTTCACCTCGTTCGAGCAGCACAAGCGCCTGCCCCAGGTGCTGGATGAGCTTGGCCGAGCGTTCGAGGGCCCGCTGGCGAAGAACGGGATTCAATGGCTCACGCTCGAGGGCGCGCAACGGCGCGAGGTGGCTCTCCAGATCCTGCGGCAGGTTCCGGTGCTGTGGATCTGGGATAACGTGGAGCCGATCGCCGGTTTTCCAAAAGGCACGCCTTCTGCCTGGAGCACGGATGAGCAGAAGGAACTCGCCGATTTCCTGCGCGCCGCCCGCGGGACCAAGGCGAAGTTCCTATTGACTTCGCGCCGGGACGAGCACGAGTGGCTCCACGATTTGCCGGCGCGGATCGAGCTGCCGCCCATGCCCTTCGACGAGCGCGTCCAGATGACCGAAGCGCTGGCGAAGAAACTCGGCCGGCGCCTCGAAGACGTGGACGACTGGCGCTCGCTGCTGCGCTTCACGCAAGGCAACCCGTTGACATTGACCGTGCTGGTCGGCCAGGCCTTGCGCGGTGGGCTGAAGAGCCGCGAACAGATCGAGCGCTTTGTGGAGAAACTCCGCGCGGGCGAAGCGGTTTTCGAGGATGAAGCCAGCGAGGGCCGCACGCGGTCGCTGGCAGCCTCGCTGGCTTATGGCTTCGAGAACGCGTTCAGCGAAGCTGAGCGAAGACAATTAGCGCTGCTGCATCTGTTCCAGGGATTCGTGGATGTCGACGCGCTGCGGTTTATGGGCAACCCGAATGCGGAATGGTCCCTCCCGGAGGTGAAGGGCCTCACTCGCGAAGCCGGCATCGCGTTACTCGACCGTGCCGCCGAAGTGGGTCTCTTGACGCCGCTCGGCGGAGGTTACTACACGATCCATCCGGCGCTGCCGTGGTTCTTCCACCGGCTATTCGAGCAGTATTATTCGGATGCGCGCCTCGCCGCCACCCGCGCCTTTGCGGAAGCCATGGGGTACCTGGGCAATCACTACCACAACGGGTACGTCGACGGGAATCGCGACGTGATCGGCGTTCTCGCCGCGGAGGAAGCGAATTTGCTGCATGCGCGAACCCTGGCACGATCCAATGGTTGGTGGCGGCGCGTGATCGGCGCGATGCAGGGTTTGCGCCCGCTTTACGACCACACCGGGCGGCGCGCGGAATGGTCGCGTTTGATGGAAGAGATTGTTCCTGATTTCGTAGATCCGGCAACGGAAGGGCCTCTGAAGGGAATGGAGGAGCACTGGAGCCTGGTGACGCAGTACCGCGTCCTGCTGGCGCGAGACGCGAGGCGCTGGGAGGAGGCAGAGGGATTGCAAAGGTTGGACGTCGAGTGGAACCGCCGGCGGGCGGCTCCGATCCTGGAGAAACCACCAAAGGCTTGGGGCACGGGCGAGAAAGAAACCATCTGCTCGCTGGGCGCTTCTTTACACGGACTTTCGCAGATCCAGCTGGAACGGGGCTCGGCAGGTTGCGTTGATGGGTACCGCGAAGCGCTGTCGCTCGCGGAATCCCTGCAGGATTCGCCCCATGCGGCCGTCTGTGCGTTCAACCTGGGACATGCCTACGAGGAGCTGGATGAAATCCGCGATTTCGACCTCGCGGAGCAGTGGTATCGCCGCAGCTTGGAACTGATTCCGAAAGAGGATCGCATGGGCAGGGCAGGATGCCTCGTTCAATTGGGTACGGTCGCCTACCGACGGTTCCTCGACGCGAGGAAATCCGACCGGCCGCCTGACGAGTGCCTCGGCCACCTCGCGACAGCGGAAGGATACTACCTAAAGGCGCTCAAGATTACCCCATCGAATGCGGCCGGGGACTTGGCAACTGCGCACAACCAGCTCGGGAGCGTCTATGTAGACGCCGGGCAGTTCGATGCCGCCCTCACGCATTACCGCGAATCGATTCGCTACAAAGAAGCAATGCAGGATCGCTACGCCGCCGGCCAGACACGCCGCAACGCGGCCCTTGCACTGTACCTCGCCGGCCGCTTGGCCGACGCCCGCGAATGGGCGCTATCCGCGCTCCGCGATTTCGAGGCGTCCGAGAACGCGGATCAAGATGTAGTCAAGACTCTCAAGCTCCTGGAGCTGATCCAATCCGAATCTGATCCTCAAGCGACTTGACCGCCGTCGTGAGCACGTCCACCCCCACCACGTTGATCAATTCCAGCCCCAGCAGCAGCGCTTTCGCGCTTGGCGGAAGCGGCTGCGCTTCCAAGTCCTTGAGCGCGCGGACAAGCGAATCCTGATCTTCCTTCGGCACGTTCTGCATCAGCGCCAGGCAAAACTGCGGAAGCACCCACTTGGCCTTGTCATAATCCACTCCCTTCATCGCCTCGGCCACACCCGCGGAGCGGGACCCCGCCCGTGCACGGTCCACCGACCGGTCCGCCGCGCCCAGCAGGATCTGCAGGAATCCGCTTGGCCCTACGCCCACGTCGCGGTCCCCGGCGCGCACCACAAACAACGACGTCCGGAAGAACGCCATGGCGCTCACGCCTGCCATCAGGATTTGAGTCCAGCGAGAGGAAGAGAACCAGTTGTTAGCGTGGATCACACCCAGAGCGCCTGCCGAAGCAAGGCTGTTAATCGCGATGTAGACAACGGCAGGCAGGGTTCGAATGGCCCCCCACGGATTGTCCTTGTAACGGGAAATCAACTCGCTGGAGCCGACACCGCCGCCCAGCACCGCCACCGCGGCCCAGTCCAGCCAGCTCCAGTCCATGAGAAATCAGGCAGGCTGCGCCAGCCGCACCATTTCCGCGCCGCGATCGGTGAGTTGAACTACCTGCTCGAGACCCTCGCCTTCGACCGTAATATAACCGGCGTCCCGGAGGCTCTTCAGCGCGTTGGCATAAGACGAAGGGTCCATCCCGCTACGCGCCTGCAGATCGAAAAGGGGCAGCGAGCGCGTCGGCTGATGGGTCAGAATTTCCAGCAGGGTCAGCGGGCTGGCCTTAGCGGGTTGGTCATACAGCCCCTCCCGCTTAGCCGCTTCCATAAACGGCCGAAACGTCCCCGGTCGCGGCTTGAAGTCCGCCATCGGCTTGATCGTAGCACAAGCCGCATGGGTTCGCGGCCTCTGTCCCGTTCAGGGGCTGAAAGCCCCTTTTGTTGCGTGATCTTACGGCGCGGCTGGAAGCCGTGCCCTGTTACAAACCTAATGACGACTTTGCAGCTTGAGGCAGCACATCGGACTTGGATTTCTTTGGCAGGCCAAAGGCCTGCCCCACCTTTCCGCCTGTGTTACCATTCCGTTTTAATTCGAGGAAACCCCCGTGAAAGTGTACGAAAGCAAGGACATCCGGAACGTCGGCGTGGTGGGCCACGGCGATTCCGGCAAGACCACGCTCACCGCCGGTTTGTTGTTCTCCACCGGAGCTACCAACCGCCTCCTCCGCGTCGATGAGGGCAACACGATCACCGATTTTGACGAGGAGGAAATCGCGCGGAAGATCACCATCTCCACCGCCGTCGCCGTCGCCGAGTGGAAAAAGGCCAAGATCAACCTGCTGGATACGCCCGGCTATAACATCTTTATCAATGACACCGGCGGGGCGCTCGCGGCCGCAGACGCGGCCCTTGTGCTCGTGGATGGCGTGGCCGGCGTTGAGGTCCAGACGGAGAAGGTCTGGCAGTTCACCAACCAGTACCGGCTGCCGCGCGCCATCGTCATTAACAAGCTTGATCGCGAGCGTTCCGATTTCAACCGCGCCCTGGAGAGCGTCCAGGAAGTCTTCGGCCGGGCCGCGGTACCCATCCAGATTCCCCTTGGCGCCGAGCGCGATTTCAACGGCGTGGTGGACATCATCCGCATGAAAGCCTACACCTACACCGCGGATGGAGATGGCAAAGGCAAGGAAAGCGATATCCCCGCCGCCCTTTCCGGGCCGGCGCAGAAAGCCCATGAGGCCGTGGTCGAAATGGTGGCCGAGGGCAACGACGCTTTGATGGAGGAGTTCTTCGACAAGGGCACCCTTCAGCCCGAACAGATCGTGCAAGGCTTGAAAACCGCCGTTCGCGAGATGCGCATCTTTCCCGTGCTGTGCAGTTCGGCGCTGCACAATGTAGGCGCCGATCTGATTCTTAACTTCATCGCCGAAAATCTGCCAG
>CAZKVF010000423.1:0-10774 GCA_964556085.1 uncultured Solibacteraceae bacterium | reverse complement strand
CAGGATAGCGCGCGGCTGGAATCTATCAGCTATCGGCGGTCGCAAGCTGTGTGCTGATAGCTGATACTCAGTAGCTCTCGCATAAAAAAAAGCCGGGCGCCCTCACGGACGCCCGGCGAGGAGCACCTATGTCCGCTCGGAGCAACAGACATAGGGGTGGAGGAGCCCGTTACGCCAGCAGACCGCCATGTCCCAGGCTGGCAATTTCCCAACCTGTGACGTGATACCGCGCCAGCAGCGGCGGCAAAACCAGGTCCACCACGTTCGGTTTGGCGGACCGGAAGCAGCCCGGCGCGGAAAGGATCGGAGTCTCATCTTTGTAAGCCATCAGCATCAGGTTGCCGGGTTCCACAGGCGCCAGGAAGCGTTCCACCTGGGCACCCACTTTCACCATGGCTTGGCCAATCACATCTTCAGGCCCGGCCGGAGCAGTGGTAGAGGCAACCAGAATCACGCACGGCTTGGAGCGCAGCAAGTGCTGCATAGAGCGGATGACGGCATGTTCATCTTCGGTACAGGCCAGGACATAGTTGGCATGCACGCCAAAACGCTCCAGCCGCTGGCGCATGATGTTCTCAAACAACTGACGGCCACGCTCACCGCTGAGCGGGTCGCTGTAGAGAACTCCAACGCTCGGGGAGCGGATTGGACGCGCCTGAAGGATCGGCCCCCGTTCCTTGAGGATTCCGATCACCGCGTCTAACTGGTCTTTGGCAACTGCAAACGGCGCGCTCTTGACGGTGGCGATGCGCTGCCCGGAGACGGCGTAACCATAGTTCAGCGAAGTAGCGATCACCACGCTGGCAGTGCAATTGATCTGCTTCAAAAGCTCATCATCCACCAATACGCAGCAGTTCTCGGTGGCCACGAGGTTGGCCCGCCCCCCAGCGGCGAGGCGAATTTCGAAGCTGCCGCAACCCATTTCGGTGGCAACGGCGCAAACGGCATCATCTTCGCCGATCTCGCCGTCCTCCAATTCCGTCACCCAAATGGTCTCCATACCCTCGGATTCCAGGATGCGGACGTCCTCATCGCTGATGACATGGCCCTTGGCGAGGAGTTTCTTGCCGCCCGGCCGGAAAACAGTGCAGCATAGGATTCTTCCAGTTGAGGATTTCACGTCAACCGTTTGCGCTCTCATGCTCGCCTCGCAAGAAGTACATCTCTGTATCAGATTAGGATTTCAAGATCCTGATTTCAAGATCCTGATTAATTTTACAACTGGTTGGTGCCAGCGCTTTGAAAGAATCGATGGGTCTTTTGGGGGAGGGTCGGCCCCTAGTTTGGGGGGAATGCCGACACGGTGGCGGCTCGGTTATGTGCGGGGAATCAGCAACGGATGGCCGGTGACGAGATCACCGTCCCCACCCAGTCGCGGCGGGTCAGGTGCGGATGGGGTTGATCACTGCGCGTACACCTCGCCTGATACCACTTGAGTACCCACCGGCTCACCGGAGAGGATGCGCTCGAGGACCTCCGGAGCGCCACCTGGCGCGATCCGCACCCGGGCGACGCCGCCACGCAACGCGGTCTGGGCGGCATTGAGCTTGGCTTGCATTCCCCCCGTGGCCACGCCGTCGCGGATCAGGCGCTCGCTTTCAGCCGAGGTCAGCCGCGCGCGCACCTGGCGGGAGTCATCGAGGACGCCATCGACGTCGGTCAGGAAGATCAGCTCGGCGGCGCCGAACGCAGCCGCGCAAGCCACCGCCATTTGATCGGCGTTCACGTTATAGACGTGCCCCTGGCGGTCACCAGCCACACAGGCAATTACCGGCAGATACCCGTTTTCGGTGAGCAAGTCCAGCAACGCGACGTTGGATTTCACCACGCGGCCCACAGCGCCCAAATTGGGTTCGAATTGTTCCGCTTCCGCCAGCAGCGCGTCGATTCCCGAAAGACCCACGGCCAGCGCTCCAGCCCGATTCAGGCTGGCAACCAGTTCATGGTTGACCGTGCCGGCGAATACTTTGAGGATGGCATCCAGGGTCTCCGGGCCAGTCACACGGAGACCGTTGACGAACCGGCTTTCAATGCCGCGGTCCGCGAGGTAACGGGTCATCTGCTTTCCGCCGCCATGAACCACGACCAGGCGGAGGCCACGACTCACCAGCGGGGCGAGTTGCGCGGCGATGTTTTCGCGCGATGCGGCTTCATCGAGGAGCGTGCCGCCCAGCTTGACGACAAGCTTCGACACGGAATGCGTCACAGCAGGCCCCCGCTTTCCGGGAATCCCAGCATGAGGTTCATGTTCTGAATGGCTTGCCCGGCCGCGCCCTTCACCAGGTTGTCGATGGCGCTGACGACGACGGCGCGGCGCGACGGCGGATCGAGGGTCACTCCGAGATCGCAAAAGTTGGTTCGAACTACGCCCCTCAGGTCCGGCAGGTAGCCGGGCTCGAAAAGCCGGATGAAGGGTTCCCCCGCGTATGTCCGTTCGTAGATTTCGAGTAGGGCGGCGGCGCTTCCCACCGTGGTCCGGAAGTAAATGGTTTCCAGAATCCCGCGGTCGAGCGGGAGAAGCTGGGCGGTGAAACTGAACTCCGACTCCTCCAGGCCGGAGACCTGCAACACCTCGGGTACATGGCGGTGCTTGAGGATAGAATAGGCGGAAAAGTTCTCGGTCACTTCGCAGAAGCTGGTTTTGAGCGTAGGCTTGCGGCCAGCGCCGCTAACTCCAGACTTCGCGTCGCAGACAATCCCAGCAGACCGTTGCACGATGCCGGCCTCGATGATCGGCCGAATGGCGAGATTCGCGGCGGTGGGATAACAGCCGGGATTAGCCACCAGGCGCGCGCCGGGGATGCGCTCGCGGCAGAACTCGGGAAGCCCGTAAACCGCTTCGGCAAGCAAGGCAGGCTGCGTATGTGCTTCCTTGTACCAGGCCGTGTAGTTTGCGGGCGTGCGCAAACGGAAGGCGCCGCTCAGGTCCACTACGCGCGCGCCGGTCTCCAGAACGGCGGGAGCAAGTTCCATGGAGACCTCGGGCGGCGTGGCCAGGAAAACCAGGGCGAGTTTCTCGCCCGCAACCGCTTCAACAGAAAAGGGAAGCTTTAAGGGGCCCTTTCGGTTTCGGATGGAAGGCGCAGCGCCGGCGTCATCGCGGTGCTCGAGCAGTACCGGTTCCACGTCAGGGTGGTGCTGTAAGAGGTGTACTAATTCTGCGCCGCTATAACCCCGATAGCCGACGATGCCGACCCGCTTCATGATTGATTATTCTCTCTGATGAATAAATATACCAAAAGATCGGTAGGCGAAAGCGCTTGCCCACCTGCTTACAACACAACTAAACGGTGGTCGGGACAGGCGAGATCGACTACATCGTAGAGGCGGGACGTGAGATCGGTTCCGTGGAGGGCCAGGAAGGGGAGGATCGAATAGAGGCGCTCCTGGAGGTGGCGTTCCGGGTAGATGAGGCCGTAAAGAGAGGCGGCATCGCGGGTGGCACGGGCATCGCGCCGCAGGGCTTCCCGGCCGGTCTTGCGCTCGATTTTCCCGAGCTGATAGCGGATTTTGCGGCTACTCCGATCGAGGGCGGAGGCCAGCGTGGGATCGAAGCCTGCAATTTCGCTGTGCAAGCGGGCCAAGGCATCGTCCACGCCCGCCGCAGCCGTCTGCATGGCTGCACTTAGCGTGGGCGGTACCAGCTTTGCAGCCATACGCTCGCGCAGTACTTCTTCTCCGTGGAAAAAGTCAGGGAGGCTCAGGCCGTAGCGCGTCATCAGCTTGTTGCTGCGCTCGTCAAGGATCGTGAAACCGCTGCGAGGCAGGGCTGCGGGCATGTGGCCCAGCAGAGTCCGGTAAATCACTTCCGATTGAGCCAGGTAGGCCAATTCCGCGGGTCCGCCAATATAGGCAGCGGTGGGCAATATCGTGTCTTGGACCACGGGGCGCAATAGCGCGTTGGGCGAAAGCGACGCGGCGCGTTCCGCCAGTTCGCGCACCGGCAACCGCCGCCCATTCAGCACGTAGACGTCGTCGTGGCGCCGCAGCGCCAGGCGTTTTCCATCCTCCAGGAGAAACACGAACGAGGTGCCGGGTTCGACATGAACCTGGGCATGATATCCTGCCGCGAGCAGTTCGCTATTGCGCCGGAGGACCTGCTCGGTAAGCTCCGGAGCCCGCTCAACAGCAGCGCGAATGGCGGGCGCGGCCAATTCGCGAAACGCCGGAAGCATGGGGTTGACCTGGAGAACATCGAAATTCGCCAGGAGTTGCCGCAGTAGTTCTCCGAAGGCTTTGCCGAGGGTGCTTCCAGGGCGGTAGGTATCCTCGACCAGTTCCGTCACCTGCTCGCCGAAGGGCAGGCCGCGCAGATGCGCGCGGAGCTCACGGAGGGGCGGCGCCACGAGGGTGACCTCACCCACGGGCTGGGTACCCACAGAGCGCCGCATCTCCAGCTTATGGGGGTTATGGTCGGGATCGAAAACCCACGTGTGGTCGACTTCCGCGAAATCATGATCCTCGGTGGCCAGCCAAAAAACCGGCACGGCAGGTACACCCTGCGAGGTGAGGGCATGCGCCACCTTAACGGCGCTGAGAGCCTTGTAAATTGTGTAGGCCGGGCCGGAGAACAGCCCGACTTGCTGCCCGGTGACAACGGCGACTGTCCCGGCCTGGGAGAGTTTTTCGAGCGAGGGGCTCTCGGGGTTGTGGGTGCGAAGAGCTGCGATGAGCGCCGCGCGGCGCGGCTCGGGAAACTCTACTTTCCGGCTAGCGGCGAGGACCGACTCGAAGTCGTGGCGCCGCCCGCCGTAGAACGCAGCGGTGCGCTCCGGATGATAAATGGCGTCAATAAAGAGTTGCGAGGTATGCGGGAGTTCGGTCTGGCGAACGCAGCCACTCAGCATGCAAAAGGTTTAGCTTACCAGATGAGGCGAGCATGGCAGAAGTTGCAGCCAAAGCCGGGTAAACACCTTGGTCTTACGGAACAAAGCTAACCGAGGCACGAAGCCGCCGGCCCTAGGCCGAGGAACGGATGACCTCCGGTCCGCCGGCTGACAGCCTGCACGCAGGAATGCTTGCAGTTGAGCTTTCCTCAGCCCGCTGGGAGATACTTGGAAATATCGTTGTAAATAACGAACGCCAGCAACATCATGATGAACACGAAGCCGACGCGAAACAGGGCTTCTTTCACGTTCAGGCTAAGGTCACGCCGCATGACCATTTCGACTGCCAGCGTAAGAATCGTGAAGCCGTCGAATATGGGGATCGGCAACAGGTTCAAAATGGCTAGCTGCAGGCTGACGATGGCCATAAACGAGACAAAAGTCGAAGCGCCCTGACGGGCGGCATCACCGGAGAGCTGGGCGATGCCTATGGGACCCGTGATAATCTTCGCCGAGATACTCCGCCGCACGATTCCTTCGATGACGCGAACGAACAGGAGGGCGCCCTTGCGGTTCTCCTGCAGCGACTCGCGCAACGCGTCGGGAAAAGAAAGCCGTGTGGTGATCAGATGGAGTTTTTGCTGCGGGCCGACGCCGATCATCCAGCGCGGGGGGCCATCCAGCTTGGCGTAAACCGGTTGCACGTTCACGCTGCGGACCTGGCCATCGCGCATGAACTCGATGTGGATGGATTTGCCTCCGCTCGATCGCGTGATTTCCTGGAATTTGGCGGGCGAGTGGATGGGCTGGCCATTCACCGAAACCAGCACATCGCCCTTTTTCAAACCGGCGTTTTCGGCCGGATATCCGGGCTCGATAGCAGCGAGTTGCACTTCGCCCCGCTCGTCCCAACCGGCATAGCCGCCGCCGGTGGTCTCGCTGAGGGTCGGCGTAACGACCGTATCGAAGCTCTTGCCGTTACGCTCGATGGTGAGAAACAGTGGCTGATTGGCGCTGGAAATCTGCTTGAGGTCCACGTCCTCCCAGGTGGGATTGCTTTTACCGTCTAATTTGACGATGCGATCGCCGTCCTGAAGGCCCGCCTTGGCGGCCGGAGAATCCGCGGCCACGTGGCCGATGACGGCCTGCTGGTCCGCCTCAGCGACCTTCTGGTAGTTGACCATGAACAGGCCCGTGAGCAGGCCCACCGCCAGCAAGAGGTTCATGAAAGGACCGGCAAAAGCGATGATGGCACGCTGCCATCGGGGCTTGGCCAGGAATCCGCGCGGGTCGCTGACGTTGTCATCCGTAGGCTGTTCGCCGGTCATGCGGACGTATCCGCCGAACAGCAGTGCCGAGACCCGGTAATCGGTTTCGCCTCGCCGAAACCCAAACAGGCGCGGCCCAAAACCGAAGCTGAAGGTCTCCACCTTCACATCGAAGAAGCGAGCAGCCCAAAAGTGGCCCAATTCGTGGATCATGATCATGACCCCGATCAAAACCAGCCACCACAGGAAATCTTCTATAAAATGCATAGGATTCAAGCCGTAACGGCGCCCCTTCGGGCGCGTGCCACAACCAGTTCACGCGCCAGCTGCCGGGACTCCCGGTCAATTTCAAGCAACTCGTCTACCGTCCCGGGCCATCGAACGGGGAGGCGGGAGAGGGTTTCGGCCACGATTTCGGAAATCGCCAGAAAGCCGATGCGTCCTTCCAGGAACGCGCCTACGGCGACCTCGTCAGCGGCGTTTAGGGTACAACAGGCAGACCCACCGGTTTCCTGGCATTGGTAGGCAAGCCGCAGTAACGGGAAACGTTCCCAGTCCGGCGGGTGAAACTCCCATTTCCTGGCATCCGCCCAACTCAGCGTGGGAATGGGAGCCTCGGAACGCTCAGGATAAGTTAGCGCGTACTGTATCGGCATCCGCATATCGGCCGTGCCGATTTGGGCAATGACACTGCCATCCCGGTATTCGACGAGCGCATGCACGGTGGATTGCGGGTGGATCAACACTTCCACGTCCTTCGAGGCGAAACCGAACAGCCAACATGCTTCAATCACTTCGAAGCCCTTGTTCATTAGAGTAGCCGAATCTATGGTGATCCGGTCGCCCATACGCCAGGTGGGGTGATTCAAGGCCTGTTGGGGGGTTACCAGCGCCATCTCTTCTCTGGAGAAGACGCGGAAGGGGCCGCCCGAGGCGGTCAAAATCAGCCGGGCAACCTCTTCCCGCCGCCCGGCCCGCAAACATTGGTGCGCGCCGTTATGTTCGCTGTCTATGGGTAGAAGTTCCGCGCCGCTTTGGGTGACGGCCTCCATTACCAGTTTGCCGCCGGCTACCAGAACTTCCTTGTTGGCCAACCCGACTCGTTTGCCTCGGCGGACGGCCTGGTAGGTAGCCTCGAGACCGGGAATCCCGACCATAGCCGAGATGACGATGTTCACTTCGGGGGCGGTCGCAATCTCGACAAACGCGGCGCTTTCGGCGAGCAGGGTGGGCCAAAGCTCCCGCGGGAAACTTATCTCGGTTAGCTTGTCCGATAGGCGCCGTCGGCCCTCATCGGTGGCGGTAACAGCGATCTTGGGGTGAAATTCAACAATTTGCCCGGCCAGAGTATCGACATTCCTGCCTGCGGCCAAGGCATAGATTTGGTATTGCTGACGGTTCCTCCGAACGACGTCCAGGGTATTCGTGCCGATCGACCCGGTGGAGCCCAGAACAGTCAGTATTCTCATCTGTGAGCAGAGGGCTTACTGCCGTATCTTAACACGTCAACCCTTCCGCTTATTTTGAGTGCCTTTTGCGAGACCCTTACCCTTTCGGGCGCCGGGGAGGATTGCTTCAGGGGTCTTTTTTTAGAGGTTAGTCTCGCTTTGGTGGGAGTTGCCTCCCCGGCTTACTTCCAATAATAATAGATTCCGTTTTTGGAAGCAACAGAAATTTGTATTTTTATTGAGCTCGCACCTGAACCCCGGCCAAATCTTCTAATACTCTGATTGTAGAGCAGATATCCTCGTCCGCATGGCCCTCGGCGACAGCTGCCTGAAAAAGTTGTGAGGTTACAGCGGTTAGCACGAGGGGCACGCCCAACTCCTTGCCGGAGTCGAGCATGAGTCCGATGTCCTTATGCATCCATTTCACGGAGAAGTTGGCGCGGAAGTCACCGCGGAACACGAAAGGCGCCTTAAAGCTGATCAAGCCTGACTTGGCGGCACTGTTGTCGAGGATGTCGAGCATGAGTTTGGGTTCGATGCCGCCCTTGGTGGCCAGAACCATGCCTTCATTGAAGGCGATTAACAGGTTGGACAGAATGAGGTTCTGGCTCAGTTTGGCCTGAAGGCCCAGACCCGGGCCGCCGCAGTAGTAGAGGCGTTTGCCCATGGGCTCGAAAAATGGCTTGATGCGGTCGAAGACCTGGCGATCGCCGCCGATCATAAACGTGAGAGTGCCGGACTCAGCGCCGGGAGTGGAGCCAGTGCAGGGGGCATCCAGGAACTCAAGGCCCTTGGATTTGAGGGCCTCGCCGATCGCCCTGCTCTCCGCCGGGCCGATGGTGCTGGCGTCGGCGATGACGGTGTTGGGTTTTGCACCAGTGACCACGCCGTTGCCGCCCAAAATCACTTCGCGCGACATTCCCGTGTTTCCAACACACACGAAAATGCATTCGGCGTTTTCGGCGACCTCTCGCGGCGCCCGACAGAATTTACCGCCTTCTTCCGATGCGAGCTTGCGGGCTTTGTCCGCACTGTTGGACCAGAGGGCTACCTCATGGCCAGCGCGTAGCAGGTTGCGGGCCATCGGGTAGCCCATCAGCCCAAGGCCCAGAAATCCAAGTTTTGCCATAGAGATGGATTGTAGCAGGCTCAAACGAAGAAGCCGCGCCAGGTGGCGACGGCCAGGGCGTGGGTGACCATACCGGCGCGAATGCTATCCGCCTGGTTGCGCGCGTGGCCGCAAAACCAGCCAAGGAGGGCGGCGAGCAGCGCCCACCGCCAGTTCGGAAAAGTTCGAAACCACAGGTGGGCGGCTCCAAAAAGCAACGAGGCAAAAAGCAATCCGGCTGCACGGTTACCGATCCAATTGGCCAGCCACGGCTGCAAGACGCCGCGGAAAAAGAACTCCTCAAAGAGAGCTACGACCCAAAGGAACGCCAGAAAAATGCCGATTGTTTTCCAAAGCGGGGCGGGAGAGGCGAGATGCAAAGCACCGAGAGGTAATGCCACGCAAGCCGCCGCTGGAAGGAAGTAGAGATAGTGCAGCAAGCCGATGCGCCACTCGCGCCGGTTGGGAATAAAGCCGTAACCTGTTTCCGGTACGCGGCGCTGGAGCATCAGCACCATGGCCGCGGTTCGGAACAGCGCGAGGCGGCCCAGAATGGCGATCGGCAGGGCCGGATAAAAGGAGTTATAGATGCGCTCATAGTAGCCGCTAAGAAGGAGGAATCCCAGAAGCGCGAGGAAGGCTAAATCGACCGCCATACTGACCGGCAGGACGAGATACCACACGCTAAGAACCAAAGGAAAAGCCGCCAGTTCGACAAGGCTGGACAGTCGCAGGTGGCCTATGGCCGCATAGCAAACAATGTAAGGCGCCAGCACGGATATGACGAGGAATGGAGGTAGGACCGCTCCAGACAGGCGCTTGCGTAATTCCGGAAAGGCTGGCACCAGATAGAATGGGTATTCCACGAGGAAGGCAGCCAAGGCCGGAACGGCTGCCCAGCTTGGGATGCTCCTGATTCGCGCGTACAGAAGACCCGCGGCGGTAAGTACCAGCCACCCGATCAACAAAGCCGCCCGGAAAGTCCCGAGCGTTTTCGCCATCGGCCTCATTCTAGCATCGGGTTCCGGGATGCCGGTCGCGCGCGCGCAGGAGCCGCCCGCGAACCTGGCCAAATTGGTGGCTCACCGCGAAAGCGAAACCGAGGCCGAGCGCAACCAGTACACTTACCGGCAAACGGTTACGTTGGAAGAGCTGGACAGTCGGGGCCTGGCCCGGGGCGCCTACAAAGAAGTGCGCGACGTGATCTTCTCGCCGGAGCACGAACGCACGGATCGTATGATCGGCAGGCCCGAGAACACTCTGAAGGCGCTCAGACTCACGGCTGAAGACTTCGCCGATATTCGTGATATCCAGCCTTTCGTGCTGACTGAAGAGCGCCTCTGGAATTACGAGACGCGGTTCCGGGGCGAGGAGACGATGGACGGTTTCGATTGTTGGGTGCTGGAGGCGCGTCCACGCCAGATTTTGCAGGGACAACGGCTGTTTGATGGTTTGCTTTGGATCGAAAAGAAAAGCAACAGCATCGTGAGGATGGAAGGCAAGGCTGTTCCGCAGATCGTCAATACCAAATCCGAGAACCTGTTTCCGCGCTTTACGACCATTCGCAAGGCGGTGGACGGGGCCCATTGGTTTCCGGTGTATACCTACGCGGATGACGATCTGCCGTTCCGCTCCGGCCCGCAGCGAATCCGTTTAAAGATTGCATATAGCGAGTACCAGCGTTTCGGCGCGGAATCGGTTTTCAAGCCCCAACAGTAATGACTTCGTCCAGTGCCGATCGAATTGACGAAAAGCCAAGCTGTGACAAAGGCTTTCTGTTAAATCCGGCGAAGTGTATCAAGCGGGCCGGAGCTGCTGGGCTGCGACTGAGCCACTTTGAGCCAACCGCTCCCTCACGGTCGCGGCTCCGATAGTTTCGAAACGGAGCTGCGAGCGTGAGCACACCTTAACATTAATGCTCAAAAACCATTGCAACAACCCACTAGTGTTATGAGTCAGAAATATATTGAATAAAGCAGGGATTCGGTCCATACTTGGGTATGGCCATCGGACGACCCACAAAACCTCTCAACGTGACCACCGAGGAGAAGGAACCAGGTTGGCTCGCCGGCCGAAGACCGGACTAGCCGTCGCGATGCGCGCCCGCATCGTGCTCGGTTGGAG
>CAZKVF010000422.1:0-8592 GCA_964556085.1 uncultured Solibacteraceae bacterium | reverse complement strand
GTTCGATGCCGTCGAGGAACTCCGGGAGCGTAAAAAACCGGCCGCGGCCTTCACGTCCGAAAAGCAAGAGCTTGGAGACGTTTTCAAAAGGTACACGCAATAGATGTGCGCGGACAATGGCGCGAAGGCCTTCGAGGCCTGACGGAACGTGATCAAAGCCCAGGATGCGGAGATAACGCTGGTAGATTTCGGGAAGCGCGGGTTTGCTCAATTTGTCGGCAGTCGAAAGCGCCTGCCCCACCCAATTCAGATTAGCGCAGCGCCGACAGCGTTGGACCCGAGCGGCCGCGAGGCAGCAGGCTGGGACCCGAGGGCCGGAACACCTGGTCAGGACTGATATCGAGCGGGAAAAGCAAACCGACAAAGCAGTTGCTCATCTCATCCCAGTTCTGCGGTCCCCAGAGGACAACCTGGTTAGGATCGGGATTGAACTTATTGGCGCCCGAGTTATCGAAATGCGAGATCCCGATCAGGCGTGTGCCTTTGGGCAGCGGCACCGGTTTGGCAAAGGTGTAGCCCAACTGCCAGTCGAAATCGAATTTGCCACGGAACAGCGTCTCGCCTTCGCCGGTTGGGTAAATGGCGCGCACCTCGAAATCTTTGCCGCGCAGATGCATGTGTGGCTGCACGTAAGCCAGTTGCACGCCGTCCGCGCCGACGGTCACTTCGCTCACGACTTCGGCATTGTTGTCGCCCGCAGGGATCACCAGGTTCAGAGCGGTCGGACCGGCGGAGAGGAAATAGCGCTGCTTCGGAGGCGCCTTCGAAACCACCAGGCCCAGCTTCGAGGCGTCAGTGGTCTCTTCGCCGATCGCGGTGTAGTGCAGCTCGAACACGAGATCGGATCCCTTAGGTACGAATTTGGCCGAACCGTTAATTTCGAAAGACTGCGCGCCCAGCCCGGGGTTGAACTTCCCCAGGATATCGTTCCCTTCCGAGATCAGGTTACGCCCCATTCCGGAGGAATAGGCTTCTCCGGGCACAGCGTTTTCCATGTAGTGCGATCCAGGGGGACGCACCCATACTTTGCCGTGATGCAGAACCTTGGGATTGCCCGGACGCATTTCCGCCGCGGTCACCCACAGGTCTTCAGTGAAGTTGCCTTTCACCAGCACGTATTGATAGTCGATGGTGCCGCTGGCTTTCAGGTGAAACGGCTTCGGCATTTCGATCACGATATCGGGCTTGATGTTCCAACCGTTCTGAAAGGTCAGAGGAGGCGGCGCGTCTTTCGGATTGCCTTCCGGCGCGCCCGCGTCAGCCCAATTCACCAGCGTGTCGATTTCGGCCTGGCTGAGCCGGCGGTCGTTGGCGAAGTGCCCAAACTGCGGATCGGCGAACCATGGCGGCATCTTTTGTGTGGCTACCGCCACTTTGATTGCCTTGGCCCAGGGACGCGATTCCGAATACGTCAGCAGCGACATGGGCGCGATCTCTCCGGGACGGTGACAGCCCTGGCAGTTCTTCTGCAGGATCGGCAGAACGTCCTTATGGAAGGTCACGGCAGCCGGTGCGTTGGTTGCGGCTAAAGCCGCCGCCGCTGCCAGGGTACCAGCAATCATGATCCGCAACATGGTCACTACGAGCGTCCTCCTGGGCGTGAAGTCAGGTGACGCCATGATATCCGACCGTCCGGCCGAACACAAGCGAGCAATGATAGCTCCAAAAACGAGGAACCAAACTCCTCGACTGGCGTCTTAGGGAGAGGCACAACGCATGCGTACGCTTGGGCAGGATGTCGTCTTTGCTTTTCGCCAAATGAAAAAGAACCCAGGCTTCGCGCTAACCGCGATGGTTTCGCTGGCGCTGGGCATTGGCGCGACCACGGCGGTATTCAGCGTGATTTATGCCGTTTTGATGAACCCCTATCCCTACCGTGATCCGAAGGGGCTGGCATATCTGGTCCTGCGCGACAAGGCCGGCAACGATCGTGGAATGGGCTTCAGCGCTTCGCAGATACGTGACCTGCGGATGGTTGACGACATCGAAAGTATCCTGCCCATGAATGACTGGAACCTGACGACCACGGATTCGGACCTCCCTGAAGATGTGCAGGCAATCTATTTGACGGCGAACGGCATGGCGCATCTGGGAGTACCACCGCTGATGGGACGAGGCTTCATTGTGGCCGATGCGCCTGATGGTCAGGATCCCCAACCGGTAGTGGTGCTTGGCTATAAGTTCTGGCAGCGCCGCTACGCGGGCCGGCCCGACATCGTCGGCCGAACGCTGCAACTCGTCCACAAGACATACACGATCATTGGTGTAATGCCGCCGCGGTTCACCTGGCAGGGCGGCGATGTGTACCTTCCTTTGAAGCTGGCCGACGATCAAAACCAAAGGTACTTTATCTCCCTCCGAGTCAAGCCTGGCGTGTCGTACGAGAGAGCCAACGCGGAGTTGCAGCCGATCATCGAGCGTTTCGCAAAGGAGGCTCCGGAGCGTTTTCCAGCCAGCTTCCGGGTTCGCATTCAGGGGCTGAACGACTGGGTGGTGCGGAATATCGGCGGCTCTCTGAACCTTCTGTTCGCTGCCGTTGGGCTGATGCTGCTGATCGCGTGCGCGAATGTATCGATACTTCTATTGGCGCGAGGCGCGGCGCGACAGCACGAACTGGCCGTGCGGGCTTCCATCGGTGCGGGACGCGGCCGGATCATCCGCCAATTGCTCACCGAAGCACTGGGCTTATCTCTCGGTGGGGCGCTCGTTGGAGTGCTGCTGGCGAGGGAATTGATCAACCTGATCGTGAGATGGATGCCGGAGAGGTCATTCCCGAGCGAGGCAGCCATTGGAATCAACCTGCCCGTTCTGATATTCACCTTGGTTGTGGCGCTGCTGACCGGGGTGCTGTTCGGTATCTGGCCGGCAGCGCGCCTTTCGCGGCCCGAACTGGCGCAAGTGATGCAGTCGGGTTCCCGCCGGACCACGGGCGGCTCGCGCCGCAACCGGACGCACGCCATCCTGGTGACCGCCCAGGTCGCGCTCACGCTGATCCTGCTCACGGGCGCAGGAGAAGCCATTGCCGCATTTCGCCACCTGCTGCATACGGAATTGGGCTACGACCCGCACCACACGATGTCGATTGGAATTCCGGTCCACGACAACACTCATATGAAATGGGAAGACCGGGCCCAATATTTCGAGCAGATTCGCGCAAGGGTCGCGTCAGTTCCGGGCGTGATGGGCGCAGCCATTTCCACGAATGCGACTCCCCCCTCCAACGGATGGAACACGCCTTTTGAGATTTTCGGCCAGAGCCTTGCGCAAGAGCAGCAGGCGCGAACCAATTTCGTCAGCCCCGAGTACTTCACGGCGCTGCATATCCCACTGGTTTCGGGCCGCCCGTGGACGCACGCGGAAACCATGCGCGGCGCGCGCCTGGCACTGGTGAATCAAACCATGGCGCGCCAATATTGGCCGAATGGGAATGTCGTCGGGCAGCAGATCCGCGTGCCCCAACTGAAAGCCGATCCCCCTTACAGCCCGGCCGCGCCGGAGAGCGACAACTGGTTGCAAATTATCGGTGTGGTTGCCGACGCCCGGGACGACGGCCTGCTCAAGCCGATCAGGCCAGCCATTTATGTTCCGTACGCACTAATGATGCGGATGTTCACGCAGATCCTGGTGCGCACCGAGGGTGAACCACTGAGCCTTTTGCAGGCCGTTCGCCGCGCGGTGAATGCGGTGGATGCCGATCAGCAGGTCTGGGGCGGCACGCGCGACCTCGAGCGGTGGATCAGTGACGAGCCGGAGTGGGCCGGCGGCCGCCTCGTCATGATCCTGCTCAGCGGCTTCTCAGTCCTTGCGCTAGTATTGGCGATTTTCGGCCTTTATAGTGTTGTATCGCACGCTGTGGTGCGGCGCACGAACGAGTTCGGCATCCGCATGGCTTTGGGAGCGCGGCGCGGCGATGTTTTGCGGCTGGTGATCACCTCGACGGCCGGAAGTGTCGGCGCCGGCCTGGCCCTGGGTGTTGGTTTGAGTCTTGCCTTGGCCGGTGTGATTGCCACCTGGACACAGCAGCCACAGCGCGACCCGCTGATCCTGGCGGCTGTGGTGATACTGCTGGCGGGTGCGGCGGCGCTAGCTTGTATCGTGCCGGCACGGCGGGCGTCTGGCATCGACCCCAACGCGGCGCTGCGCTACGAGTAGCTACTTATTACGGCCCTTGGTCGTGGGGCTTGCGTGACAACTTCCGGTCCAGATCGGGCCAGAACTCCTTCAAAAAGTTGCTCGCCATATCAATCCCGATCTGGATCGCCCACTTGGAAGCAACTGATCCGACAGTGCGATTGTTGGGGTAGTAGGCGGTAGCAATGCCTGCCGCTGTCAAGTTACCGGCGACCTCCGAGTAGTTGAATTGCATGCGGTGGGAGTCGGTCCGCGTCCAGAAGATCTGGCTCACGGCATGACCGGCGCGTGACCAAGTGTTTCCTGTGCCTTGGCGAAAAAAGCGTGGATCCTGGTGGAGCATAACAGGATAGAGTGCTTCGGTCATGAAATCGCCGATGGCCACATCTCCATAGGCGGCGGCGTAATACTTGCTGAAGCCCTCCACTCCGTGTCCAAACGACGGCGTGTCATTGGCGACAAAACCCTTTACGGCAAAGGCCCCCGCCAGCATGAAAGAGCCGCGGTCGAAGGTGTCCTGGACGAAGATTTTGAACTTCTCGCCTGATGAGATCGGCTTGTACTCTTTGAGGCTCGGGTAAGTCCTGTAGTTGGGTATGACTCCGAAGATACGTTTGTGCTGAGGAGCGGCTGGCTGCTGCTGCTGAAGCGCCGGATCCGGGGCTTCAGCCTGCTGGCCGAAGGCTGCCGGCGCACTGAGTAACAGAAAACAAGTGACGCCTACAACGGTAAAAAGCACACGAATCTTCGCAGCACTTCGGAGACCAATGGGTATTATTGGGGCGTTTCCACACTTAGAGGCATGAGCACGAACAACCGATATACTATTACCTACCGCCACTCCGATGCTCACCAGCCAGGACCGGATTCTAACCACGCACGTAGGCAGCTTGCCGCGCAATGAATCTTTATCCGAACTTCTGATCCTTCGCGAAGAGGGAGCGAAGGTGGACCCGAGGCAATTGGCCACCGAAATGGATCGCGCCGTGCGGCACGTTGTCGAGAAGCAAGCCGTTGCGGGCATCGATATAGGCAATGACGGTGAGCAGCAGCGGGTCGGTTTCCAAACTTATATTCCACAGCGGATGTCGGGGTACGCTGGAGAATCAAAGCGGCGTCGCGGGCGGGATTTCGAAACCTTCCCGGAACTGGTGCAGATCCTCATGCAGCGTTTCCCCAAGCGCAGCCGGATGCAGAACGCGCCGGAGGCTCAAGGAGAAGTGCGCTATATCGACCCTGCGCCGCTCGAGCATGAGATCGAACGGCTCAAGAGCGCCGTCGCCGGTACTGGCAGGCGACAAGATCGCCTGCGCCAGGACACTGGGGCATTTGCGGAGTGTTTCATGACGGCGCCCTCGCCAGGGATTATTTCGACCACCATGCTGAACGCGTGGTATGACTCCCATGAGGCGTACCTGGCGGCGTTGGCGCGTGAGATGAGCCACGAGTACATGACCATCTACCGCGCGGGCCTCCTGTTACAGATTGACGCACCGGACCTGGCGATGGATCGCACCATGTTCTACCGCGACCTCAGCGATAGCGAATTCGTGAAAGCATGTGAGCGCCACGTGGAAGCTATCAACCACGCCATTGAAGGCATCCCTCGGGAACGCGTGCGTTTGCATTGCTGCTGGGGGAACTGGGACGGGCCGCACGTCTTCGATGTGCCGCTCGAACAGATTCTGCCGGTGCTCTACCAGGCGAAGGTGGGCGCCTTGAGCGTCGAGATGGCCAACCCGCGCCATCAGCACGAAATCGAAACCATCCGCCGGATGCCTCTCCCGGCGGACAAGGTGCTGATACCAGGAGTGGTTGATAGCACGACAAATATCGTGGAGCATCCCCAAGTGGTGGCGCGGCGGATTTTGGAAGCTGTGGCGGCGGTGGGCGATCGCGAGCGCGTGATCGCCGGGGCGGATTGCGGCTTCGGCACGTTTACCAACCGCGAGTGGGTGATCGAGCCGGCTGTCTGGCTGAAGCTCCGATCGATTCGCGAAGGCGCGGATATCGCCTCGGCACGGCTGTGGGGCCGCGCGGCTTCGAGTAGTTAGATGAGACCGGTAAACACCATTTCGGCGCCGGTCCGGCGGCGGCCGCTCGGATGGCTTTGGGAATTGGGGCCAAGGGAGCAGCGCGCTTGCGTGGCCTGCGCTGGGGGCTGGGCCTTGGACGCCATGGACGTGCAACTCTACAGCTTCGTCATTCCGGCGCTCATCGGCGCCTGGGGCATCTCTCGTGGCCAGGCCGGGGAACTGGCGACCGCAGCTCTTCTGGTTTCGGCGCTGGGAGGATGGCTCGCCGGTTGGGTGGCCGACCGTTTCGGACGCGTGCTGACTCTCCAATTGGCCATTTTGTGGTTTGCGGGATTCACATTCCTTTCCGGCCTCGCTCAAAATTTCCAGCAGTTGTTTGCCGCGCGGGCTTTAATGGGGCTGGGGTTCGGCGGCGAGTGGGCAGCGGGAGCCGTATTGCTGGGCGAAGTGATCCGAGCGGAGCATCGCGGCAAAGCTTTAGGGCTGATGCAGGCAGGCTGGGCCGTCGGATGGGGCGTGGCGGCCGTGCTTTACGCGCTTTTCTTCTCGATCCTTCCCGCCGCGACGGCATGGCGGGCGCTGTTCTTTGTCGGAATCCTGCCCGCGCTGCTGGTGTTCTGGGTCCGCCGGAACGTCGAAGAAGCGCCGATATATGTCCAGTCGCGGCTGGCCATGCATGCTCACGGAGTGCAACCCTCGTTCCTGGAGATTTTCCGGCCGCCGCTCCTGCGGGTCACGCTGCTGGGCGGCTTAATGGGAACAGGAGCGCAGGGCGGCTATTACGCCATCACGACGTGGCTGCCGACCTTCTTGCGGACCGAACGGCATTTGTCCATTCTGGATTCCGCCGGCTATCTCGCGGTTTCCATCACGGGCGCTTTCTGCGGCTATATAGCCGGCGGACTGCTGGCGGACCGCATTGGGAGGCGGCTCACATTTCTGGTTTTCGCGATCGGCGCGGGGGTCGTTGCTGCGATCTATACTTTGGTGCCCCTCGGTAACACTGCGATGCTGGCGCTGGGCTTTCCGTTGGGCTTCTTCGCTTCCGGCGTCTTCAGTGCGATGGGGCCATTCTTTACCGAGCACTTCCCGACCCGGGTGCGCGGCATGGGCCAAGGCTTCGCCTACAACGTGGGCCGCGCTTCGGGGGCACTTTTCCCGACGCTGGTGGGGATGCTATCCACGCGGATGGCGCTCGGAGAAGCGATAGGCCTGTTCGCTGGCGCCGCGTATGCGACCATGGCGCTGGCCGCATTTCTGTTGCCCGAGACAAGGGGGAAGGTGCTGGCGCCGTAGCTATCGATGATGCGATGACGGGGCGGGGGCGCGCTGCGCGGGTCATCGGACCCGCCTACATTATCGACCGGGCTGCTTGGGTTGTGTGGGGGCGGCGGGTTCGGGTTGCGGTTCCGGCGGCTCCGGTTCGCGAGCGGATGGTTTGCAAGCGCCCGCTTTGACCGCAAAAGAAGCCGCGAGAGTCCACCTCTCGCCTACGCGGTGCTCAATGCGGAACGACTGCGTCACACGGTCGGCACGTACGCGCCAGTCTTTTTCTCCCGACGCGCCGCCGGGCAACCGTAACGGCGTTTTGCTCAGTTGCACGATACGCCAGGTTTCGCCCCCGTCCGCGGACTCATGAAGCGAGTACCGCTCCGTCTCGCTACCCTCGCCGCGATCGACGATCAGGCTGCCGTCCTTTCTTGAGCTGAAAAAGAACTGCTGGATGGAACCCGCTTCGGTATCGTCGAAAACCGGCTGACGCCGCCAAGTTGCGCCGCCATCGGTGGTACTCAGGAGGAAGGGATCCTGGGCAAGCGGTGAGAGTGCTTCACCGCTGACCCAGCCGTTGATCAGGTCGGCAAACTGGATGTGGTCCAGGCCGGCGCCACGGATCCGCTCGTGAACCTCACGCCATGTCTTGCCGCCGTCTTCGCTGCCTAATAGGACCGAATATAAAGTTACACTTTCCGAGTGAATGTTACCCACGGCAAAGATCCTGGCGCCGGAAGGCTCCGCGGCGGCTAGTTCGAAGTAAGCTGGGCAGGGATCCTGCTCCGTACAACTCAGGCCGGCCCACTCCATGTCTTCTTCGCTGCAGTGGAATGGGACTTCCATCGGCCGGTCATGATTCTCGAGAATGGCTTGGCTAGCGGAGACTGCTGGCGTTTGTGCGCTGAGAGAGCCGCTCACAACCAGAAAGAGCCCGGTTGCCACGAAGCTGGTAACAGGCAGCAAAACTTTAGCTCTAAAGAGCCATCTTGCAGGCGGTAACTTCTGTTTCGACGCTGCCGCCTTACCCATCAAATCCCCGTTACGACAGCGGGCGCACTCACCCCTATCACCCAAAGAGCGCCCGCTTTTTATTACCCTCGCGTTAATCTGGTGGCCGCCTGATAAAGCTTGAAGAGACGCTCGCGCACCGAAC
>CAZKVF010000421.1:0-7356 GCA_964556085.1 uncultured Solibacteraceae bacterium | reverse complement strand
TTCCCGATCTGTGCCAGGGCCGGAATCTTTCTGCCATCCACAGTGATGTCGACGAGTCCGGGGGCTGGCGGCAGATCGGAATCCCAGAGGTCGTGATGCACGGCCTGGAAATACCACTTCAGCTTGCCAGTCAACGCGTCAACGGCCACCAGCGAGTTGCCGAAGAGGTTAGCGCCGGGCCGGTCACCGCCGTAATAATTGGCCGCGGGACCGCCGATCGGCATGTATAAAATGCCGCGCTCCTCGTCGACCGTCATATACCAGGCCCACACGTTAACACCCGATCGGTCTTTCCATCCGTCATCGAGCCATGTCTCGTGGCCCGGCTCGCCGGGCTGCGGCACAGAGTGAAACTCCCAGAGCTTCGCGCCGGTGCGCGCGTCGTACGCGCGTGAATTGCCGGGGGGACCGTTGGGAACCTCGCCCACCGTCGCTCCCACGATCACGGCATTCTTGTAGATAGTAGGCACGCCGTTGTAGCCCACCACCATATCGACCTGACCTTCTTTTCCGAAGCCGGGATCGAGCTTGCCCGTACGCGCATTCAACGCCACCAGAAGCGAGCGGCCCGCGGTAAAGAGGACGCGCGGAGGATTCGAGCCATCACCGGGCCAATAGGCGACACCTCGGGTGGAGACCTGACCTTCCGGCAATTGGTAGGTCCACACCTCCTTGCCAGTTTCAGGCTCGAGTGCCACGACCTTATTACCGGCCGGCAGGTACATCACGCCGTTGACCACGATCGGCGTGATCTCGAAGGCGCCCCGTTCCGCCAGCCGATACGACCACGCCTGCGCCAGTCGTGCGACATTCTTGGTGTTGATCTGAGCGAGCGCCGAATACTTGGTCCCGGCGAGGTTGCCGGCGTAAAAAGGCCAATCGCCCGAGGGCTTGGCTGGCTTGTCATTGGCCGGCTGTGCCACAGCCGCAGACAACAGCGCACAAACGGCGATCAGCCAGACACACAAAGATCGCATGAGCCTCTCTCGTTGAGAGAGCCAGTATATCGTAGTGGGGGTGAGGATCGCGGCCGGTTCTGTAGTGGAAACAAGCACCGCCTCTGCGAGTTAACGTGGGCCAGGCGATACCTTATTCATTCCTATTCACTAACGGACGGGAATGCTGTCCCTGGTCCTTACAGCTTCACTTCCCTGTCCTTTAGGTTGACTGGTGCTGCGGGCGGAGTCGGAGGAGCGGGAGTTCCGGGCGGCGCAGGGGGCGGCGGCGGTGCGGGAGCTGCGGGCGCGGCCGGCGCCTTGGGCAGCGCCGGCGGCCGCGGCGGTTCCGCTGCACTCGGGGCGGTTCCCTCCTTGCGCACCGCGACCGATCCGCGGGCCGCCGTCAGGCGGATCACCGGACCGTTGCCCATGGAGCCTTTGAGAGTCTGCGTGCGCCCTCTGGTTTGGGTTTCGATGGGCGGGCCGAAATCGTTGATCGCCTCGCCGCGTTCGGCGGTCGCCTGCAACTGAAATGCTGAATTTTGCGGAAGCACCAGTTCGATCTGGCCGGAGCCGGAATGAGCCTCAATGCGCGGCAGCGGCACGCGCATCGGCTGGATCTCGATATCGCCCCGCATGCTTTCCAGTTCGAGCGAATCGGTGAAGTCCGAGATGTGAACATCGCGGGATCGCGTGACCAGCCGCACCGGACCAACCACCTTGTTCGCATTTAAATCACCGAGGTCCACATTCAAGCTGCCCGGCACAGCGGCCGCGCGGACTTCCATGCGCTCGCCTTCGATGCGCAGCGGCTTCGCCAGATTCTTGAAGTCCAGTGACCCGACGTAAGCGCCGCTGACAGTGACCTGGCCGGTGACGTTCTCGATCTGCACATCCGAACCCCGGCCCTCTAGATCGATGTTGCCTTGTACCCCGTCGGCGGCGATGGTGCCGCTGCGGCCAATCTCAACGCGCACGTTGCCACCGATGTGAGACAGGCGTGCGTCTCCCCGCGCACCGCGCAGTGCCACATCGCCGTTAATCTCGGTGATTTCGTAATCCGTATTTTCGCCGGCTGCCTCAATGGTCATGCCTCGTGGCACGGCGATTTCCAGATCGTCGGAGACGCGCTGGTCGGCAGGCGCGCGGTCCTGGTGCGTGGCCACCAGAATGCGGTCGCCCTGGAGCATCAATTCCACGGACGTTTCTCCGTTCGTGCGGTCTGCGTCATCCCGTGTGTAGGCGCGCACCAGCTTGTGACCGGTGATGCGAATCTCCTGAATGTCAGCGCCATTAATACGGACCGTCCCGCGCAGGTTGTCGAATACGAGTCGCTTGGCGCCAGCAGCCGGACCCTGAACAGTAACCGGGTACTCGAACTGTTCACCGAAAATGGCCGGCGTGAAACGAATGCCGTGGCGATGCACTTCGAACAGGCCGACGCCCGCCATGCAAATCAGCACCATGAGCACGATTTCCCCGCCCGTCAGGCTGGGAGATCTGCTGGGACGCCAAAGCAGCACCTCGATCAAGCGCACGAGCCCCCAGGCGATCAGTAGAAATGGCCAGTAAGTGGCGATCAGGTCGAAGACCGGCGCCTCTGGATGAATGTTGCGCCAGAGGAAAAGACCTCCCAAAGCGACCAGGACCAGCGGCGCGGCGAGCGAGCGTTGTCTCATCGAGGTCCTCCCGGTCCGGACGAGCGGCCCGTGCCCATACCCCTGCCCAGGAAACTGAGGAGCCCGACCACGATCAGCAGCACCGGCCAAGTCTGGTTGAAGCCGTACGGGGTAAAGTTATTCAGCGCGAACAGCACGCCGACGGTGATCACGATGATCGGCCCGCGGACGGCGCGCGCCAGAGAGCCATCTACATTCATCGCGCAACTCCTCCGCCGCCGCTGAAGCGCGAATACAGCAGGTACGCGCCGGCGCCGATCAACAACACCGGCCAATATCGGGCCAGGTAGGCGAAATCAAACAAGTGGAGTGTCTGAAGCAGCAGCACGACGCCCAGGAGGACCAGAATCGCGCCAAGTGCCGGCGCTCCGTGGCGTGCTCCCTCCAGGCTCAGCAGTCCGGAGTAGTCATCGACTGGCATCCCAAGGCGGCGTTTGCGCGCCGTGTGATACGCCTCGAAGGCCATATAGAAGATCCAAGCGGTAAGCACGAATGAGAAGATGACGTCAACGCCTCCGCCCACGTTCGAATTCAGAATGCTGATAATGATCCCGAAGATAACGGCATGCACCAGCCCTTTAGCATATTGGCCGTTATAAATAGCGCCAACTCCGGGAATGAAGCCGAGGCCTAGCGCCAGTCCTGGAGATGCGTCAGAAGCTGTATACCCTGTCTGGGCTGGCCGTGGCGGCACGGTCCCGGGCGGGGCAGGACGTGGGCCAGGGGCCTGGGAATTGCCCAAGTTGGGAGCTTGGGTGCCCCCGGAGTTGGGAGCCTGGGCGTTCGCGGGGGCTGGAGCGTGCTCTTCGCAAAAGACCGTTCCGTAGGCGTCGCGGCGGCAATTTTCACAAACCGCCTTGCCGCACGTGCGGCAATATGCCGCAGCAGGAACATCCGGATGGTTCTGACAATTCATACACAATTCCTTCTTAAGGCTTAACCGCGGGGACTGGAGCGCGCTCCTCTTCCGGAGGCATCTTCACGGGAACCCTTCTTCTGTCGGTCTGCGGCGTTGTCCCGTTGGCCGAAGCGCCGGCCTCGGAGGTTTCCTGGACACGCTGCTGCCAGTCTCGCAGAGTGGCCCGGATCTGATAGACGAATTTCAAGTTGTCATAATACTTCTGGGTTCGCGCCCACAGGCGGTCGGCACGGTCTTCGATTCCCGCCCATACCGCCGCTGGCGAAAGATCCGACGGCTGGAAGTTCCGCATCCTGGGCATGATCATGGCGATCGACAGCACTGTCAGCGCCATGCCCATCGCAAATCTGGGTTGCAGCAGGGTATGGAATCGCGCGAAAAACCGGCTGCTTCGCTGCTTATGCCATGGCGGATCGAACAGGATCTGGCTGATCAGTTCCTGCGGCGGTTCCACATCCGCGGCGCGCTGAATGAACTGAACCGCTTCCGCGCCATCGCTGGCGAGTTGAGCGCAGACCGGGCACCCGGCCAGATGGCGCTCCAAATCCGCACTGGCAGCCGGCGCGAGGGTGCCCTCCACGTAATCGCAGATCAGGATTTCGACATCCGCGCAGTTCATAGTGCCGGCTTCCGAGTCCGCAGCAGCCGTCCCAGCTCTGCCCGGCCGCGGTTAATTCGCGATTTCACAGTGCCTTCGGGAATATCCAGCACATGGGCGATTTCCCGGTATTCCATCTCTTCGAGGTCCCGCAGAATCACGGCCTCACGGAGGTCCGGCGAGAGTTTCTGTAAAGCCCGCTGCAGCACCTCGCTCGCCTCGCGGCCCGCCAGCGCCTGATCCGGCCGCGTGGGGCCGCCCGTCTCTTCTATCACCGGAAGGCGCTCTTCGATAGAATCGGTTACACGTTCCTGCCGCGAACGGCGGTAGTGATCGATCAGCAAGTTGCGTGTCAGCCTCGCCAGCCAGGTGCCCAACGAGCCTTCCGATGACCGGAAACTCTTCAGGGTGCGAAACACCCGGAGAAATACTTCCTGGGTCAGATCCTGCGCTTCCGCGCCGCTGCCAGTGAAGCGGTAGCATAGAGCATACACCTGACGCGTGTGCAGACGGACAAACTGCTCCCAGGCGGTCTCGTCGCCGCCGAGGCATCGAGCCACCAGATTGTATTCCAGATCCAAGAGTCGCGAGCCCGCTCCGCCCCAAACCGCGACTTCGGCCTGCCATCCTGCCGTTCTTCCCAAGCTCATTGCCGCGGCCGTCATTGCTCTCGTTCTTTCGTAATGAGAAACGAGGCTTTTTCATGATAAGTTCAATTTTTCCAGCGCGCCAGCAGGTTCTGGCGGGGAGCGGAACAGTGCGGTCGAGCGGGCGCCGGGCGTGGCATTCGGTGGCCGTGATCGGAGTGCTGGCGGTGGCTGCGGCGTGGCTCACATACCGCGCCCTGGCAGGCCGTGCGTTTGACTGGCGGCTGGCGGCGTCGAGTCTCGCTCACCTGCGCCCGGGCTGGCTTCTGCTGGCAATTGCCGGAATCTACTCGACATACTGGGCCCGGGCACTCCGCTGGGCGGTTTTTTTGCGCCCCCTCAAGTCCAAACCCTCCATGGCTAACCTGCTCGCAGCCACCGTCATCGGGTTTACAGCGATCACCCTACTCGGCCGTCCCGGCGAATTCGTGCGTCCGTATCTGATTGCGAGGAAAGAACAAGTGCCTCTTGGGACACAACTCGCCGCCTGGCTTCTGGAGCGCATTTTCGATCTTCTGATGGTACTGCTCCTGTTCGGGTTCGCGCTCGCCCGCATCGGCCCTTCAGCGGAAGCCGCCGGACCAAGACTTCGAGGGTTGCTTCACCAGGGCGGCACGTTCGTGGCGATTGCCGCGGGATGCTTGTTGATGCTGCTGATATTCTTCCGGCACTTCACGACGCCTGTCCAACGTCAAGTAGATCGCTTCTTCCGGTTTCTTCCGGAGAGAATATGCATAGCCCTTAAGAAACTTGTAACGGCTTTTGCACGGGGAGTAGAATCCACACGAAGCGATGCAGCACTTTTTCAGGTTTTTGCCTATTCGGTTCTCGAGTGGGGCTTAATCGTCGTCTCGTACTGGTGCTTGGCGACGTCCTTTACCGGACTTAGTCTTACGTTTGTAGATGTAATAGTTTTCATGGGGTTTGTGTCGCTCGGGGCGAGCGTACAGCTTCCCGGAATTGGAGGCGGGATTCAGGTCACGGCGGTCCTTGTGTTGACGGAGCTCTTCGGCGCACGTATGGAGCAGGCGACCGTGTTCGCTTTCCTTATCTGGATTTTGACATTTGTAGCTGTAGTCCCGGTAGGATTCGTTTTGAGCACGAAGGAAGGTCTTAAGTGGGACAAGATGCGCCGCCTCAGCCTGCCTAGTTCGTAGATGAAATGCCCGTTTTGCAATAATTTACAGGATAAAGTCGTAGATTCCCGCGAAAGCAAGGAGGGTGACGCGATCCGGCGCAGGAGGGAGTGCCTTGCCTGTGAGCGGCGTTACACAACTTACGAGCGGATCGATGAAGTCCCTTATATGGTCATAAAGAAAGACGGGCGCCGCGAGAAGTTTGACCGGCAGAAGGTTTTAGCCGGACTGCTGAAGGCCTGTGAAAAGCGGCCGGTAAGCATGGGGAAGCTCTCGGAACTGGTAAACCAGGTGGAATCGAGGGTGAGCGACTCGCCCGACCGGGAGATTTCTACTATAGAAATAGGAGAATTTCTGATGGAGCACCTCAAGGACCTGGACAAGATTGCGTACGTCCGATTCGCGTCGGTCTACCGGGATTTTCAGGATGAGCAGGCGTTTTTTGACGAATTGAAGAATTTGATGCGTCAAAAGCACATTTGAGGAGCATTCCGACTGGCAGAATCTCACAATATGTCTGTAACTTTAACGTGATCCAAGCATCTCCTTAAATAGGACTTAACTTTCCTGATGAATGGTGGTATGATCAGGCGAAAAGTTGGCTTTCACACAGAGCTGATTTTTCTGCCACAGCGAACCGGATCAGCAAGAAAAGCAATGGATTGGCGCGGTTTCACGGACCATGTAGGTGTGTGCCAGCGAGGTGAGTCTTAGTGGACCAGTTCGAAGACCAGTTTCTTCCTGAAAGCCCCGAGAACTTGGGCCTCGGTTTTGAGGAGGACGCCAAGTTTTTTGACGCAGAGGCGGTTCCTGAAGGCGATTTTCTCCATCCGCATCCGCCCGAAGAATCGATCTACACCGATGACCCGGTACGTGTATACCTCCGGGAGATGGGTGCCGTTCCGCTGCTCACTCGCGAAGGCGAAGTGGATTTGGCACGCCGGATGGAGCGCGGCAAACTGCGAATGCAGAAAGCCATCAGCCGCTCGGCCCTGGTCCAGCGAGTTGTGGTCGATTTGGCCGAGCAGGTTCGCCGCGGCGCGATCGAGCTGGAAAGCGTAGCCGATCTTGGCGATGTCGAAGAAGGCTCGCCGGCGGATCTGAAAATTCGCGCTGACGTCCAGCAGCAGTTCGTAGAAATCATCAACCGCCATAAGAAACTCGGACAGTTGGAAGATCGCCTGGAAACGATACCGCCTGGCAACAAAAAGTCGCGCAAGCGGATCTGCGGCCGCCTGAACCGGGCCAAAGTAGACACCTCCCTCGCCATCCGCCACATTGCCTTCAAAACCACTAAATGGAAGGAGTTTTCGCGGGAGATCGAGCGTGCCGTAGACGAACTGACGCACCTCGATAACGAAGTCAAAAGGATCGAAACGCGCAACAATCCGGTGCAGCAGGCCCGCCTGCGCGAGCTGAAGAGGGAAATTAAGAGGCGC
>CAZKVF010000420.1:0-9513 GCA_964556085.1 uncultured Solibacteraceae bacterium | reverse complement strand
GTACTCGCAGAAGGCCACGTGGTGCGAGGGTAGCGCCATCGGCTTCTTCTTGGTCCACTGGTTAGTGGAGGGGTCGTACTCATAGACCAGGCCAGCGGGATGCCACAGCGGAATGAGCCCCGCGAAGACATACATTTTTCCATTGGCCGCTTCGCCCATGACTTCTTCCCGCGGATCCGGGAACGGTGCGATTTCCGCCCACTTCCCCGGGGCCTGCGCGCGGGCGCAAGGCGCGCCCAGCGAAAGGCTAAGCACCACTGCGGCAAGTACACCGGCGCCGCTCAGTAAACGGTAGATTCGATCTCTCATCATAGTTACACCACCGACCGTTCCGGGTCGATCAGGAACGTCCAGATCAGGGCGCCTGCCAGCATGACGCCCGAGGTAATGAAGAACGGCAACATCCACGAACCTATCCCGAAATAGTAACCGAAGATGAGCGGAGTTACCGACGCTGCCAGCGCACCGGCCATGTTCATAATGCCGGTCACGGTGCCGCTGAACTGGCCGCCCACATCCATAGGCACGGCCCATGCCGGGCCGATTACGAACTCCAGAAAGAAGAACGATGTGGCCAGGCACAGGACTGAAGTCCAGGCACTTTCCGTCATGGCTGCGGGCACAAGAAAGATGCCCGAAAGCAGGAATCCCGGCGCGGCCACGATGCTACGCGAGAGACGAGCTTTGCCGGTGATTCGGAACATAAGGTCGGAAAGCGATCCGCCCACCAGGTCGCCGGCCATGCCCGCGAACAGCGGAACCGAGCCGATAATGCCAAGCGCCTGCAGCGTTAAATGGCGATGCTCGCGCAAGTAGGTCGGATACCAGGTGAGATAGAAATTAGTCCCGAAGAAGAAGCAGCAATAACCCAGCGCGATAAACCACATATTCGGCGAACTTAGGATGCGCTTCCAGGGCGCGGGTTGGCGGGAAACGTCGAGCGACTGGATTTCGCCGTTAGCGCTCAGCCCGCGAATCTGCGCCAATTCGTCGCGGTTCACGCTGCCGTGCTCTTCCGGCCGGTTGCGGTAATAAAACGCGAAGCCGAGCGACCAGATCAGGCCGAGCGAGCCGAATATATAGAAGATGGCCCTCCAGCCGAACGCCAACATGATAGAGCCGGCAACCAGCGGCGTTACCGCCACGGCGAAGCGGCTGAAGAAGTGCGTGGTCCCCTGGATGCGGCCGCGCTCCGACCGGGGAAACCAAAGCTGCATACCGCGGCTGGCTACGGGGAAGGCGCCGGCTTCGCCGAGGCCAAGAAAAAATCGGGCAGCGAAGAGAGATGTCAAGCCCAGAGCTGCGCCCGTAGCGACCGCGGCGACCGACCACCAGGACATGATAGCCGCCAGCACGCGCTTGGGTCCGAGACGGTCGCCCAACCAGCCGGCGGGCACTTGCCCCAACGCGTACGCCCAGGTAAAGGCGCTAAGCACCAGCGCCATGCTCGTCTTACTCAAACCGAACGCCTTGGCAATCTCGGGCTGGGCTACCGAGATGTTGCTCCGATCCATGTAGCAAATCAGGTACATCAAGCTGATCAGGAACAGGACCAGCCAGCGTGTCCTGGTTGGCTTAGTTATAGGCGCACGTACGCCCGCCGCTGCGAGCTGTTCCGAAACGGCCGTGCGATTTGCCTGCGCCATCGATCAAGACCTACGCGAGCGAGGGAACCTCGGCGGCTTGCTCCTGGACCACGACATCCACGGGCTGGCCTGTTTCGGCGGAGAGATCGGCCGCCTGATACACCTGCATGACCATACGCGCGTGCTCCGGCGTGACAATCGGCTGCCTCCCGGTAGCGACGCACTCCAAAAAGTGAATTGTCTCCGCCGCCATCGGGCCGGCGTACACATGGCCCACGCTCTCGCCGGGGCATCGACGAGATGGGGAACTCGATTCCCTTCTGCAGGTTGGTGACGTACACATCGCGGTGTGTATCGTCTACCATGACCGCGCCTTCCGTGCCGACCATTTCAATCCAGGTGCTGGAGAAATTCGGATAGGCGGGTGGCAGCACCCAGCCGGCCCCGATGGTGAAGGCAGTGCCGTCGTCCATGGTGACGACAATCCAAACGCAATCGGGCACGTTGTACTGCGCGCCCATAATCTTGCGAACTTCCTGCGCGTAGACGCGGACCGGCTTTCGCGGCGCCAGGCACCACAGGACGAAGTCGATATCGTGGGTGGCCTCCATGGCGGCCGGCGAAAGTTTCACGCGCCCGCCGATTTTCTTGCCGAGATTGCGCGTGATATGACGGCTCACCAGGGCGCTGATGGGCTGGCCGATCGTGCCGTCGTCAATCGAGCGCTTGACGTACGCGAACTTGGGATTGAATCGCTGCGAGTAGCCGATGGTGAAGAGCAGGTCCTTCGAGCGCGCCAAAGCGATGAGTTCATCAGCTTCCGACAACTCTAAAGCGATGGGTTTTTCGAGAAAGACGTGCTTGCCCGCCTCGAGACTTTCCTTGGCGATCGGATAATGCGTCGGCTCGGGCGTGGTGGAAATCATGACGGCATCAATGGACGGATTTTCGACAAACACGCGGTAATCCGTGGTGGCGGTCACGGGCCGCGTAGCGGCTGCTACTTCGGCGAGGCGTGCTTCGCGGATCTCGGCGATGTGCAATTCGTTTACAAAGGGGCTCTTGGCGGAAGTCTCCGCGCGGATGCCGCCGCACCAGCCAGTTCCGATGATTCCGACGTTAATAGTTCGCATTCATTGCTCCTGGAACGCTCCCTCACGGTCGCGGCTCCGAAATGTCTACTTCTTCAAACTTGTGTACACGGCTTCCACGAACATATCAGTGGTCCAGGGACCGGCGTTCGCACCGTAACGATCATCATAATCGGCGGTGACCCGGGCCTGCTTGACTTGTTCCAGGGTGGCGCCCTTCTTGAGCAGCGCCTGAACCCGGTCACGGATGATCACCAGCATATCCCGGTACTCCGAAACTTCCCACTCGTCGCACACGCGGCCATGGCCCGGAATTACCAGCGTGCCGCCTTCTTCATCGTGCTCGTATACGGTTCGATCCAGGATCGTGTTGAGCGCGGCGATTTCGCCCTGCAGGCTGCCGCCGCTTTTCACGTCAACGAAGGGGTACGCGGTGGTGCTGAAGATATCGCCGGTGACGATCACGTCCGAGTGGCGGAAATGCACGATGGAATCACCGTCGGTGACCGCATTCGGCAGATGGAAAATCTCCACCGGCTCGCCGTTATGAAACTTCCGCCTACGGAGATTGAAGAACGTGTCGCTGGGCCAGCCCTCGGGGGCGATGGTCTTGGCGGCCTGCATGCGGTTCTGCACGTTCTGCTGCGCGATGATGGTCGCTCCTACCCCGGCGTCCGCGAACTGGCCGGAGAAGAAAGAGCCTACAACGCTGGGGTCGAATCCGGAGGCCCGCACTTTCACGTTGCCGCCCGCATGGTCGTCGCGAAAGCTGGTATTGACGATGAACTGGACGGGTCTCTCACTAAGCTTGCGAATGGCGGCAATCACTTTATCCGAGAGTTGCCCGGCGCCCGTATCCACGACCAGGGCCCCTTGATCGCCCACTTGCACGGCGATATTGCCGCCATCGCCCACCAGCATGTAGACGTTCCCCTGGACAGGCAGGACATGGATCTCGCCATCGTGCGGTGTCGGGTCAACGGCGCGGCTGGCGCGGGGCGGCCCCGGCGACGGGGTCAGCATGGCCTTTATGGCCGCGTCCGCGGCGGCCTGATCTTTGAGTTTCGCCGCGAGTTCCGGGTACATGGTCTCCGGCCCGCCGAGCGCGGCGAGCAGCGGCACGTGGCGCTTTTCGGAAAATTCGCGCAGGAACGGATGCTGTCCCCACGTATACGCATCCACCTGGTCTTCCGGCCGGTTCAGGATCTGCTCGCCATCGTCGCAGGCGTAGAGCCAGGAGTCCGGTTCCCGCGTGTTGCGGATCAGGGTGTAAGTTCTGCTAAACGGCTCGGTCAGGTAGACCGGGTCCTTCACCACCGCGAAATAGGTGATCTTGTCGCCGTGGCGAACGAATTGTTCCGTGACAGTAGCTTCATCGCTCTGCGGCATACCGTTGGCGCGGATCCAGCCGCGCTTGAGGTGGGTGGTGAAGACGGTCAGCGTGTTGCCGTCGTATTTGCCGGTGGCGAATCCGGCCCAGGTGTGCTGCGCGTAGGGAGGCGGATGGGGGCGATCGTCCATCCAGATGGTACGCAGGCCTTCGCTGATCTGCCAGTACATCTTAATGGCGATCAGCCGTTGCGTGTGCGGATCGCGCTCTTCCCAGAAGCGAAGATTTCCCGGCTGATTGTAAGTGTACGGCGGCACGTAGCCCATGCACTGCTGCTGGCGGCCCTGAACGCGCGCGGCGCTCCAAGCGAGCGCATAGAGGCGGCCTGCCTCATTCAGCGGGACGCCGCCATATTCGACGAGCGCTCCGGAGGCTGTGATCAAGCCGGAGTCCTGACCGGGCGCAGGGAACCACGCGCCGGAAAGGTCGATGCCCGCAGGCTGCCCGGTGCGGCCGGCGAAGTCGGTGGCGGCGATCTGCTGGGCGGGAGCGGGGGAGATCGAGACCAGCCATAACAGAGCGCCGCCCAGAAGGGCGGCGGCAGGGCGGAAACCCTGACCCCACCTCAGGGTCATGTGAGTCAGTTTGCGGAGCATGGCGTGGGGTTCCACCCGGAGGCGTCGGCCTGTTTGCGGTAATGAGACGCGGTCACGAAGGGCTGCGCCAGATAGGTGGGGTCCTCCAGCGTGGCCGAAACCAGGAGGTAGGCCTGGCCGTCCGGTTCGGAGACGCGATCGAAGTATTCGGTCAGCACGGCGTTGGCGCTATAGGGCACTCCGTTCTTGCGCAAGTAGCCTGGCTTCATGCGCGTGGTAACCACTCTCAAACTGCCAACCGTCGATTGCCCGCGTGCGCCCGGCAAGACTTCCCACGAAGCTTGAGACAGGCCTTGCCAGCCGCCACCTTGGTTGTCCGTGGTACCGAAGTATAGCAGGCGCGTCTGCGTTCCCGCATCCGCCTCGACCTTCAACGTCCGATCATCCTGCCAGGTGATCTGGAGGCGGCCGGGCAGGCGCATGATCCCCGGCGCGCCGTAGGCCCGGCATTGCTCGCCGGCAGCCTGGTCTTTGGCAGCATCCCAGGCATCGGCGACTTTGCGCCCCGCATCATTGAGCACGACTCCGGTGTAATCGCCTTTGGGCGGCGTGACCATGCGATGGCGCCAATCTTCGGTAACCACCGAGACCCAATAGCCGGTGAGATCGTACAGCTCGCCGGTCTTACCGATGCGCGGCGGCTCCGGCCCTCCACGAACTCCGGCTCGCTGCGCGTGGAGATTGCCGGCCACAACGGCTGCCGCAGCAACGAAAGAGCACCACCCTGATACGCGCATCGCCATGCGTGCGAGTATATGACAAGCTGGTGTTAAGTTTCATTAAGCGGGAAGGAGCGAGGAAGCTTTCAGCGGTCAGCGTTCAGCTCTTTCGAAAGCCGCTGCGGAGCGAAAACCGGCGCTTACCCAACTCGCCAAATCGAGCTTTAGCACGGGACTTGATGAGGCGGAATTGCGTTTCGGTCAGGCCCATGGCGCGACAGATCACTTCGGGTGATTGCTCATCGAGGTAGAAGCGAATTAAGACTTCGCGGTCGCGTTTGCCGATACTGTTCAGAACGCGCCGGGCCACCTGTTCGTTCTCACTTTCAATAGCGTCGCGTTCCGGGTCGGGATGGTGGTCAGCGAGGACAAGGGTGCCGTCGAGATCGACCTGGTAGCGGCGTTCCTGAACGGCATCTTCGATATGCCCCGCCACCTGGCGCCGCACGACGGTTCGCACATAGCCCATCAGCCGCTCCGGATCGCGCAAGTCGCCTCGACGAATGGCCTGTGCCACGATGACGAAGACATCATGGACCTTGTCGTCGAGGTCCCGCGGTCCCAGTTGCCGGTAAAGAAAGAAGCGGACGCCCTTGGAAAATACCTGGTACAGGTCTTCCATTCCCGTCGGATCACCTTGGCGGATGCGATCCACCACGCCGGCCCACCGCTGGTCTGCCGTCATTTCGCTAGCACGGCATTCGCCTGCCGAAGTCACGTTCATTGGGGAAATACCCCCTTTCCACGGTTCGCAACAATGAAATAAGCTCCCCAGTACGATGGGCGGGCGAAGCGGCCGCCGGTACGGATCATGCTGAGTTGCGCCTCACGCAGAGCGCGGGCGGAATCCAGGCGGCCCAGGGCCCTCAGGTTTCGATACAGCTCGGCGAAGAGGGCGCCATCGTCATCGGGCGTGTTCCAGAGGCTGCCCACGACCGATTCCGCCCCGGCAGCCAGCCAGGCGCGCGGTAGACCCAAGGCCCCTTCCCCCGGCAGGGGTGCACCGGCGGCCGAGTGGCATCCGCTAAGGACCACCAGGCCCGCCTGAATGTGCCAGCGGGAGATCTCGACGGGAGTCAGTACCTGGGAATCGCCGGTGGGCGAGAGGCTCAAGGCAATCAGACCATAGCGATTCGGCCCGGCCGATTCCAGATAATGCGCGGCCAGGTGGACAGCGGCGGGGCGCTGGAGCAGGGCTTGCACCAGATTTTCGCGGGTGGCATCGCCCCCGCGCAGCAGAACCGACCGGCCGTGCCACGCGCGGGCGCAGGTTTCGACCTCGGCGGCGCTACCAGGCAGGCGTGGCAGGGCCAGTTCCTCCGGTGCCGCTTTAGAGGCGCTGGCGAGCCGCTGGTCGGCGCGGCTGTAGATTGCGTCTCCGAGGCCGACGAACAAAGGCGAGAATTGCGGAGCCGGGCCTTCGCCCGACTCCAGCCAGTAAGCTACTCCAGGAATCAACTGCACCGTGTGCCTGGCCAGCAGATACTCCGGCGCGCCGCCGGGCTCCGACTCCGGCTTTACCACGAGGGCTGCGATGGGCAGTTCGGACAAGGCGCCATCGAGGGCCACAAACCAGCGAGGAGCGTTCCGAAAACGCGCGGCGAGGCAGCCGAAGAGGGTCCGGTAAATCTCGAGCGAAAGCTGCGTGGCATCGGGCTGCCCGGCGCGAATGGCCGCCGCGGCCCTTTGTGCCAGATTCTCCAGTGCGGCCCCCGCGGGAAGCGGGTACAGATCGAGCCCGTCACGATCTAAGGCCCACAGCCATGATCGTTCGACGCCCAGATGGTAGCTGAGCAAGACTTCGCCAGGGCCCAGCCGAGTGCGCGCGGCTTCCGGCAGATTTTCGGGTATCGAATGGGAAAGGCGCCGGCGGCAAAGACCGCCTGCGTTACCGGAAAGACCGCCGGGGCTACCAGGAGGAAGCGATTCACTATTGATGCCAGCTTCTATGCGGACCAACTCAGCGCGAGCGGCTGCCAGGCCTGCGGCACCGCCATTGCGCAAGGCGGCCACTTCGGCGCGCCGCAATCGGGCCAGCGCCTGCCAGTAGGTTTCGGGAAGTTCGGGGAAAGAGTCATCCCTACGGGCGGTGCCGCGAAGCAGGGCACGGAGGCTGGCAGCACGGTTCTCTTCGCTGGCGGTAAGGGTCTCGCTTATAAGGGCCGGGGCGTGTGTCTCCAGGTAAAGGCGGTTACCAACATCCACCAGGGCCGAATGCAGGTTTTCGAGCATGCCCTCGGCGCCGATTTGGGTGGTCTCATTGCCCGGCGATGCCCATCGCCAGGCGCGGCCAAGCCTTAGAGCGATACGCAGGTCCGAGAGAGCGTCCGGCAGCCGCCCTTGAGCGACGCGAACCATGGCGCGGGAATGATAGATATCCCAGGTGGGCGTGAGGCCTTGAGTTTGGACCGCGAGTTCGGCCGCGCGATCGAGCAGCGCAGAAGCGGAGTCCAAATCGCCCTGCGCGAGGCGCAACCTGCCCAGGCTGCGATAAGAAGTATCCAACTCCAGGTGGTACAGTTTCCGAATTCGGTAGGCTTCCAGCAGCGCGGCCTCGGCGCGGGGCAGGTCACCTTGTCTTAGGAGGGCCTCGCCGAGCCGGTTCCAGCCGTTGGCATACAGATCCTTGTCGAGCAGGCGGTCAGCGCCGTGGATGCCTTGTTGGAACAAGACGAGAGCTTCGGGCATGCGACCTTCCGCGGCGCGGAGAGTTGCCATTTGAATCTGCAGTTTTGGAAGATTCTGCTCGCGGAGACGTCCGCTCATGCTCTTCAGGCTGCGGGCAGTCCACTCGGCCGCGGCATCGAACTCGCCGGTGGCGAAATAGAGGGAAGCGATATCGGCATCCCATGCCGCCGCTATAGCCGTATCCCCCGCCGACTCGGAATAGGACCGCGCCTGTAAAAAAGATTGCAGCGCAGCTCGATACTGGTGCAGGGCGAACTGGCAGCCGCCCAGATTGCCGAGGGCGCGGCCGGCGAGCGACGAAAGAGATAGTGCAGTCGCACGATCAAAGGCGGATTTGAAAACTCGGGAGGCTTCCGAATAACGGCCCGCGCGATACAGCTCTCCACCCTGCCGGATGGCCTCGCGTAGAGCAAGCGAAGGCGCAGTTCGGAGCGGGACAGCCGGCGGACCCGATGGGGCTCCGCCTACAATCGGAAATGCTAGCAGGCACCCAGCCAATAAGATTATGGCTTTCAAAGAACCAATTCCCTAGTTGGAAAACAGCCCAGGGCAGATTTGGTACTCTTTGGTGGTACTCCATATGAAATCGGAGTACCACCAAAGAATTCTACCAAGATTCACCGTGGAATTGGCAATCCCTTTTCTGGGGATATTTACGAGGCGCGCCTGTGGGTAGCGCGAATGGTATTGCAAGTACTACTTACAGCCACAATGCGTCTACGATGATGATGATCGGTTCGGTCGGCATTAGGCTCGCTGGACCGCAATTAAATCTGCTGTCCTTTCCAATTCAACGCTAACAGCCGGCCAGGAAGCGTCATGCGATTTCTTTTTGCAAATAGCTAATAATAAAAGGAATATTTTGAGCTGCGGGTGGTGATTCAGAGGAGACGGGAGGCGCTGGGGGGAGCAGCGCAATTCACGCTCGTGATGACCGGGTGCTGAGACGCCAGCTTTTCGGCTCGGATTGGCACCGCCAGAGGCGGGCGCCAGGAGCGGATAGCGTCCTGGATAACATTGGGCTCACAGGCTTCCAGGCTCCTCACAGAACTGACAGGCCGTCCAGGTGAACTAAGAATGCCACTGACTGGGAGGGGAGTGGGGCTGAGAAATGGGTTCGATCAGGCTTCTTTTTGGGTTTGATTTGAAGTAAGCAGGTCCAATTATCTCAAGTGGTTGCAGGCCAAAATGGGTTCGTTTCGCCAATTTGTCAAGAAGCGGCCCGAGCTGTACACGAGAGATTCGTGGTAAGAGGTCTTCTCATCCGATTTTATAGCACGGAGACAAGCGCGCAACGCGCGCGGGGCGGCAATTTCAGGACCTTGCGCGCCACCGTTACCGGCTCCGTCGTGTATGCTGTGGAGTTGTGATCAAGCCCTTGCTCTTTGCTGCCTGCTCTGTACTTGCATGTGCCCACTTATTCGCCCAAGGGTGGCAGCCGTC
>CAZKVF010000419.1:0-7611 GCA_964556085.1 uncultured Solibacteraceae bacterium | reverse complement strand
TCGCTTTGGGCGGAGTGGCTGGAAGAACTGGGGGCGGCGGACGGGGCGGGCAGACCGCCTCCCGGCCGCAGGACGCCTGCAGTAGCACAACCGTGGTCCCATTTGCAGCCGTTGGCGGGGAACCAGAGAGAGTTCGGGCCGGTCTGATGCCCGGAGAATTCAGCGTGCGCTTGAATGTCAATGGTCAAACTTACACCCAGCCGGTAACCATCAAGCCCGACCCCCGCACCGTAAGCGCCGCGGGAGTCCCCTTACCCCGCTAGGGCAGCGGAAGACCAGCGGAGGAACGGCCGACATTATTATGTCAGCGCGATGGGAGACGTTGAGCTGAAGAAACGCCTGTTAACGATGGAAACTGACCCCGAGTAATGTTTCATTCGAGGTGATTCAGGCAGGAGCAGATTGGATGGCGTAATGTTGCTCTCGCACCCGTCCCTTTTTTCCACAAATCGTTGAATGAAGTTCGCTTAGAGCAAATTTGGACGGATCGAGTTGCTGGCGTACTGTCCCATCGAGTGAGGCTAGCGTCCCGATAAAACCTCCCCAGAATGAAACATTACGCCAATCCCTCCGACATGCAGACTTACCCGTAAATCTAGTTTGCCAAGGCTCTCGCTGATGATAACTGACCGGGCGAATGAGACAATACGCCGCCCGCCCGAAGTGAGGCAGGCGCAGCAGGAGCGACGGACTGCATTGGGGCGGGCTATCGCCTTTCCGCTGGTCCACCGCTGCACTAGCCGTCCATTCGCGCGAGCGGAATAATCTGTGCCTCGTGCTTTTGCAGCTGCCGTAGGTTTGTTCGTGCAACCAGCCCATGTGTTCCGCGGACATATCGGAGTAGGGTAGTCGAATAGTACCTTAACTGCCGTTACCAGCTCCGGGGTTGGAAAGGCGGTGTTGGGGAGGAGTCGCTTGGGCGTCTACGTCGGAATCGTCGCCGAATCCGGGGTGCGCGTGGTGGTCGAAAATCTTGATCGGCTTGATTCTCTCAAGCAGGCGCTGGTAAATCGCCGGGATATCTCCGGACGGCAACGCCCGCGATTGCTACCATGCGTGAAGCGTCCCGGCGATCGCCAGGATTGCAGAAAGAGCAAATTGAAATTGGCTTCGGTTCATTGTTGGCCCTTTGTCTTCTGCTCCTTTGCGGAGGTCTCTACTTGCATCAGGATCTGATCGAGCGCAGCCCGATCAAATAGACGGCCATTGGCAACAACAGCGTTAATCTTCCGCATGTTCCGAATGTCTTGGAGCGGATTAGCGGAAAGCAAAACCAAGTCGGCGACCTTGCCCGCTTCGGCTGACCCGAACTTTGCCTCGATTCCCAGAAACTTCGCCGGATTGCTGGTTGCGGTTTGGAGCGCCTCCATCGGCGTGAAACCCGCTTCGACGAAATCGGCCAGTTCATCGTGCAAGCTGAAACCCGGCATGACGTACACTCCCGGGGCTGTGTCCGTTCCGGCAAGGAACGGCACGCCGGCACGATGCATCGCGCCGGTGATTTGCAATTGCCGCGCGAAGTACTCTTTGCGAAGCGCGAGCGGATCACGTGAAACGGCGGGCATCATTTCGTCCATAAAACGGCGCCAGCTTACCTCGCGCCAATACGCCGGGACGTATTTGTCAAGTGGCTGATGCTTCGGGTCAAGCTGGTCGAGAAATGTTCCACCCCGTTGCCAAACAAGTGTCGGAGCCTGCCACGTCTGATGCTGGGCGAGCAATTTGATCAGCGAGTCACAGGCTTTCTGGTCCTGCGTGCTGAGCAGCACCTTCAGACTTCCCTCGCCGTTGATGAACCTATCTTCCTGCGTGGAACAACCCTCGAAAATGCCCATCAGGTGCTCGATGCTCACCTGTCCCGCGTCGATAACTTCCCGGATACGGACCTTATCCGGAACGTGGCCGGCAAAGGGCAGACCCTGTTTGTGAGCCTCTGCCGAAGCGGCGAGATAGGCATCGTGCGAAATCTCGGACTGGACTTTGATAAAGTCCACTCCCTGCTTTTTGAGCGAGTCTACAGCCTGGATCGCGCTTGCTGGAGTCGTGACGGGGACGGAGCTAGGAAAGCGCAGTTTGCCGCTCGGCAGATAGCCATCAAGCATGGGACCGGAGATGACCATCCGGGGACCAGCGATCTGGCCGCTTGCAATCTGCTTTCGCCAGGACAGCAGAACTGGCAGATCGCCGCCCATATCACGCACGCCGGTTACGCCGTTGGCGACATAGAGGGGCAGGATCACTTCCCGCCCATGCGGAAACCAATCGCCAAAGGCGGAATGGACATGCATGTCCCAAAGCCCCGGAATGAGGTACTGACCATTCGCATCGATCACGCGTGCATTCTTCGGTATCCGCGCTCGTGCCGCATCGGCAACGGAAGTAATGAGATCGCCATTGATCACAAGCGTCTGGTTTGCCTGAACGGATGAGGTTCCCGGATTGATCACGGTCACGTGAGTAATCGCGATTTGCGCAGCGCCTACAGATGCCGATGCCGGGCAGAACGTGAGCATCGCCACGAGCCGGGGCACGCGCCAAAAGAGCATAGACTATTCGGTTTCGAAACGGTGGAAAAAGCTTGAAGCCACGTAGTGCGGCCGGCCAGGATTGTTCGCCACGCGGCGCGCGAGGTCCCCGAGAAATGAGTTGAACTGCGCGGCGGCGGCGGTATCTACCGGTTGCGAAAGATTGTCATCGGTAGAGTGATAACGCTCGGCCAGCCATTGCCGCCAGGTTTTATATTCCGGCGACCCCGCAACCCACCCGAACTTAAACGCCAGGGCCGGAATGCCGGCCAACACGAAACTGTATTGGTCCGTGCGGGTAAACGAGTTCCGGTCCGGTTCCGGATCGACGGAGATTTCGATCTGATGCTCGGCGCCGGCCGCGCGCGCATCGTCGGCCAGAGTCGATTCGACAAGGCCCTGAACATGCAACTTCTTCAGCGGGAAGGGCGGCATAAACATGTCCATGTTCAGGTCCGCCACGATGCTGCCTTCTGGCACCGTGGGATGGGCGACAAAATAACGCGGGCCGAGAAGTCCTTTCTCCTCGCCGGTAAAAATAAGGAAAAGCACGGAGCGTTTCGGGCGCACCGACTGACTCGCAAAATTCTTGGCGATTTCGATCACTGAGGCTACACCGGACGCATCGTCCATGGCCGGGTTGTAAATCGAGCGGCCGTGTATAGGCGGGCCGATTCCCAGGTGATCGAGGTGGGCGGAGACGATGACGTCCTCGTTTTTCAGAGCGGGGTCTGAACCCTCGAGCTTGGCCGCTATGTTCGGGGATTCCACAGCACCGGTCTCGAGAGCCACCGTCGCGACGATGCTCTTCTTCAGGTCAAAGCGCGGCAGAGGCTTCTGGGCATCTGTTAATGCGAGCATCTCGACAAAGGTATGACCCGATCCGGCAAACAACTTCTCAGCTTGGGCTGGATTGAACTCAGCCGCGAACATGGAAGCACGCTGATCGGCCAGGGCCGCGTGCCGCGCCGCGACCGCGCTATCGCTCAGAGTGGGTGCGAGCCGCATGCCCGGTTGCGAGGAATTGCTGACGACACGGTTCCAGGGGAAGTCCATCGATTTCGGGGTGGGGATTGTAATCGCCCCCAGAGCGCCCGCGTCAACGAGAGCTTTCTGCAGCGGCTCCGTGCGCGCGAAGGATTTCAAGACTGTTGGAAGATCGGCAGGTCCCCCATTGATCAGAACGACGATTTTCCCTTTCAAAGTGGCGAATGGCACTTCGGCGGAATTGAAATCGTCGTATTTGAGGTCGGGAAGATGGAGACCGTAGCCGATAAAGACAAGGGGCGCAGTGACCATCTTCGGTTGGTTTGCTCTGGCGGTGAGCACGGCATCCGGATCAATCGATAAAGATTGCTTCACACCGTTCACTACCAGCGCCGTCGAAGACTTCTCCGCAACCACCCGCGCTACCTCGAATTTGATGGGCTGATAATAGCCGTTCACGCCTCCCGGCTGAAGACGTGCCACGTCAAACTGCGTGACGACATATTTTGCGGCGCTAAGGTATCCTTCCGAGCCGGTGAGGCGGCCTTCCATGTTGTCATCCACCAGCGTTTTGATGTGCGCCCACCACGCCTGACCGGCAGCTTGGTCAGCGGGGGTGACCGCGCGGCCCTGGGCGAGCAAACTCGTTGTCGAGGCGGCAACTGCCGCCGCAACTATCGCAATAGAAACCCGGAATTTCTGTTGAGTCACCGTCAGCCCCTTCCGCTGACGTGGCGTTCGGAATAGCTTACAGGATAGCAAAAGCCGGCAGGGCAGCCCGCGCTGGAATCGGCGGGGGTGCGCGGCCTGAAAGTGAGATTTCAGTCCGGGCGCTCCGGCTGGACTGGTTCCACGCCAGCCAAATGCCGTGCAGATTCGATTCCGCGTGCTTTCGGTAACCATGTTTCCCATAGCCATTGCGCTCCGGCGGCCGGCTCTCGTAAACTAGTGGCGATTCCCGGGCGCGCAGCTCGGGAATCCCCAGCCAACTGTTGCGAACCTTGTCCTGTTCGGTTACGAGTGAACATTTAGTTATGAAAGCTTATTCCCTGTTGTTACTGCTGCCGGTTGTAGCCGCGGCTCAGACGGGCGCGGCAGTAAAATATCACGCCACCATCAATGATGTGAAGTATGTCTATGGAATGGCGGCGCCGGTCGCGCACGTGAAATCCGGGGAAATCCTCGAGACCAACACGCTTGACGCGTTCGGGAACGCTTTAAAGAAGCCGGGCGATCGTCTCAGCATGGTGAAAGGGGATAACCCGCTCACAGGGCCCTTTTATATCGATGGCGCACAGCCTGGGGATACGCTCGCCGTTCGGATCCTGGATCTACAGGTGGATGGTAATCAGGGCGTTGGGACATTAGGACCGGGTTTCGGCGCTTTGAATGAAACCACGTACACAGCGATGTTGCATAGCCCATTACCAGAAAGGATCTGGTTCTATCCAATCGATAAAACCACGAACACGGCTACATTTCAGGCACTGGATTCTAAGTTCTCGGTGAAGATTCCTCTACATCCGTTCCTGGGTTGTATTGGTGTCGCACCCGCCGGCGGAGAAGCCAGAAGTTCGCTAGTGCCAGCCGAGTTCGGTGGCAACATGGACGCTCCGGAAACGAGCGTGGGGAACACGGTGTACCTTCCAGTAAATGTGCCCGGAGCGCTTTTATATATGGGCGACGGACACGCGGCGATGGGAGATGGCGAAATCGCGGGTACCGCAATTGAAGTGGCATTAACCGAGCGCCTCCAAGTGAACGTGATCAAAGGGAAGAAGATCAACTGGCCGCGTTTCGAGAACGATGCGGCGATTATGGCGGTGGGCGCTTACCGGCCCTTGGATGACGCTTTGCGAATCGCGTTTACCGAACTGGTGGAGTGGATTCACAAAGACTACGGCTTGTCGAGTCTGGATGCCTACGAGTTGTTGTCGAAGGTGGCCAAGATTCACCTGGACGAGATGGTGGACCCCAATTACGTGGTGGTCGCGTCAATCGATAAGAAGTTTCTCCCTCCAAAGAAGAGCGGAGGTGGCAATGGCCTCTGAAGGGCTTACGCGCCGGGTGTGGCTTGCGGGGGCGGGCACACTTGCTGCGAGAGTGGCACGCTCTGCTCAGCCTGCAGATCCGCTCACGTGGACTTTGACTGAAGCCGCGGCCGAACTCGCAAAAGAGACGATCTCATCAGAGGAATTGACAAAATTATGTCTGGCGCGGATAGCTAAACTGGATCGGAGTCTCAACGCATTCATCACGGTTGACGGCGATTCGGCGGTTGCGCAGGCGCGAGAATGCGACCGGTTGCGGCGGGCCGGGCGCGTTTCCAGCCGGCTGCACGGCGTGCCGATCGCGCTCAAGGACAATATCGACACTGCCGGAGTGAAAACTACGGCGGCGGCTCGAGTCTTCGATGACCGCGTGCCGTCTGAGGACGCGGAAGTTACTCGGCGGCTAAAAGCGGCCCGGGCCGTTCTTCTCGGCAAGCTCAATTTGGACGAAATGGCATTCGCCGGGACAGGCACTACCGGTTGCTTCGGTCCGGTTCATAATCCGTGGAATTTGGACAGAATCACTGGCGGATCTTCAGCGGGATCTGCCGCCGCAGTTGCGGCAGGGTTGTGCTTCGGCTCGGTGGGAAGTGATGATGGCGGCTCTGTGCGCATACCGGGCGCCCATTGCGGCGTGGTTGGTTTCAAGACTTCGTACGGCCGGGTGAGCACGCGGGGCGTAGTTCCTTCCGCGTATTCAATGGATACCATTGGCCCCATCGCGCGAACGGTAGAAGATGCCGCCGCCCTGCTGCAGGTGCTGGCCGGATACGATCCCCTGGACGCCATTACGACGCACGAACCTGTACCCGATTATTCACAGGCTTTCCAGTTACCGGTCACATCCTTGCGTGTAGGGGTGCCGCGGCAGTATTTTTTGGAGCAACTTCACCCGGATGTTTTTTCGGCCGCGGAGGAGGCTATCCGGCATCTGCGTCCGAAGGTGCGCGAGGTTCGCGAGGTGACGCTGCCCCGGCTTCAAGTGGCGGACAGCGGCGACTACGATGTGGAGTTATATCACTACCAGAAGCCCTTCTTCGATAAATCTCCGGAACTGTATCATGCGTGGTCGCGGCGCCACCTGAACCAGATGAAAAAGGTAGAGACCTTGGCCTACATCGAAACGCTGAAACGGGTTCGCGAGTGCCGCCGCGACATCCAGCGCGTGTTCGAATCATTGGATCTGCTGGTTCTTCCTACGATGCGGGAACCGGCACCGCTGATTTCGGAAACGGTGAATGAGACCCACCGCCGGCCTCCTAGCAACACCTCTGCCTTTAACCACTTCGGCGCTCCGGCATTAACGCTGCCGTGCGGGTTCTCGAAAGACGGCCTACCGATCGGTTTGCAAATTGTTGGCGCGGCCTATCACGAACCGGCCGTTCTCCAACTAGCTTATGCGTACCAGGAATCGACCGACTGGCATCGGCGAACCCCTCCAGTGGTGTCATGAGACGACGCGACTTCCTGGCCGCCGCGGCTGTCGGACTGACTGGCTGCGCCACCCGCAGCAGAACTACATCGGTTCCGCAGACGCCGTTCGGCGGACTGCCGCCAATCATGCCCGTCCGCGCTGAGGTAGACCGAATTTTCCGAGTGACAGTTTGCTTGCGGCCGTTTCGTGCGGCAGGCCCGCGGCTGGATGTGGAGCGCATGGACGATAAGACTGTTATCCATAACTACGGCCATGGCGGAAGTGGTTGGTCGCTCTCCTGGGGATCGAGCAGCATTGCGGTCGAGAAGGCGATGGCAATCGGCGAGCGGGATGTGGCCGTCATCGGATGCGGCGCCTTGGGACTGACTTCCGCGACTTTGTTGCAGCAGGCCGGCGCTCAAGTGACAATTTACGCCAGGGAGCGCCCGCCGGACGTCCGATCGTCACGCGCCACCGGCTCATGGACGCCGGGCTCGCGCATCGCGCTGACTAATTCGGTATCATCCGACTTCCCCGCGTTGTGGGAAAAAATGGCTCGCAAATCATTCCACATATATGAGAGCTACCTCGGGCTCGCGGGCAATCCGGTGGAATGGACTGATCGCTACACGCT
>CAZKVF010000418.1:0-5684 GCA_964556085.1 uncultured Solibacteraceae bacterium | reverse complement strand
CTGGAGCCGGTCATTCCGCCGGCCTCGGATGAATACTTCGGCCAGCAGAACTACCATGTCCTCCAGGATCGCCGCGTCAATGTGATTTATGACGACGCCCGCCACTATATCTTCACCGCCCCGCGCAAGTTCGACGTCATTACCACCGACCCCATCCACCCATGGGTGAAAGGCACCTCCACCTTGTACTCCCGCGAGTATTACGATCTGGTGAAGCGCCATCTGAATCCCGGCGGTGTTGTAGCGCAATGGCTGCCGGTCTACGATAGCGATGAGGAGACGGTCAAGACCGAGCTGGCAACCTTCTTCGACGTATTCCCGAACGCTACCGTCTGGAGCAACTACACCGCGGGTGATGGTTACGACCTGGTGCTGATCGGGCGCGAGGATGCGGCGCCCATCGATGTCGATGCGCTCCAAAAGCGGCTCGATCAGCCCGCGTACAAACAGGTCGCGGCGTCGCTCGCTGATGCCGGCTTTCCCTCGGGGCTGGAGTTGTTGGCCACTTACGCCGGCCGAGCCGCGGATCTTGCGCCGCTGCTGGCAGGCGTCCCTGTAAACGAAGACCTCAATCTCCGTTTGCAATACCTGGCGGGGATGAGCTTGAATTCGGTGTCCTCGCCGGAAATTTACCGTGACATTCTCGCCTACAGGCAATTCCCGGAAGGCTTGTTCGCCGGAGCCGGGGAACAGATTGATGCCTTGCGGGCCGTCCTGGGCCGGCGCCACCGCACTTTTTAGGAGAATGAAACCGTCCGATCACGTGGGGCAGGCGCTTCCGCTGACTGATTGTGGGGCCAGGGCTTTCGCCTGGGCGGGGCAGGCGCTTTCGCCTGCCAACCGCGCGAGCGTCATCTTCCTCACCGCTTTTTTGGTTCCCATCCCCGCCTCCGCCCAAATCGTCTGCGCCCTCGGTCCCAATGCCTCGGCTTACAAACCTGCCTCCGACCAGCGCCCGAGCGCCGATGCTATGCAACTCGCCGGGCGCGTGAATGCCGCCCTGAAAACCATTTGCGCGGCCAATTGTCCGCAAACCGTGCTCTTCCGCAATTCGACCGCGCCCAACGCCATGCTGGTCGCGGCCGCCGGCCAGGCGAAACTCGTGTACGCCCCTCAGTTCTTCAGTGCAGCCTATGATGCCTTGGGCGACGGGGCCATTGTCGGCCTGATCGCTCATGAGCTCGGCCATGCGTTGGACGATACCCTGGGAGCAGCCTGGGTCAAAAGCGACTGGCCTCCCGAGTTGCGCGCGGACGCCTGGGCCGGATGCACCTTGGCGAGGGTCAATCTGAGCGCCGGCGACCTACTGGCCAGCCTGAGCGCGTTGGCTAAGTATCCGGCGCCTTCCTCTCCGGGTTGGAAGCAACGCGTGCCGGTTCTGCGCACTGGCTTCACGCAATGTGGCGGCAACGGCGCGAAGTTCGAGTCCGCGGTCGCTCGCGCCGAGCCGCGCCAGTAGCGACTTTACGGACGTTAGTCGCTTTCCCCCGAATCTTCTTCTTTGCGATGATCGTCGCCGTCATCGTCGCAGCAGCAGGTGTGCTCGGCCTTGCGATGGCAGCATTTTTGGCACTGGCCTTTACTGCAGTCGTCGCAATCCTTGCACCCGCACTCCCAAACTGTGTACGCGCACAGGTCCAAAACCTTCACTGGTGTCGCCGGGTCGTTGCTCGTAATGATTAGCTCCTGCGAGCGCGGGCATTTCTCCGTCGCATGGTAGCGGATCACCAGGCCGAGGCACGAGCCCGGTTGCAGAACGGCCGGAAAGGGGTTGTTGACCAGCTTCCAGTGCCGGTTCTTGCGCTTCAGCTTCACACTGGACACATCCAGCGGGCATGGGCCCACATTGCAGATCGAGATTGTGCGCTCGGCGCAACCGCAGGCCGGTACACCGCCGAAGCAGGTCGACCCCGTTACGACAAGCCTTCCCGAAGGCGCTTCGCCCCTCACCGGAATCACGCGCGGACTCGCCGGATCGGTGCTGAATATCGTAATAGTGCCGGCCTTGGGACCGAAGCTCTGTGGCTGGAAGCGAATCGGCACTGGCAATGAATCGCCGGAGCCAATCTTGATCGGATAAGAGATGACTTCAGGAACCACAAAGTCGGCGGACGAACTGGTAATCGACTCCACAAATAGCGGGCAATCGCCGCTGTTGGCAAGAATCAGCGGTTCGTCGACGAAGGACCCGACGCAGGTTGCTCCGAAATCGCCCGTGTCCGCGATAATTGCTGTCAGCCTGGGCGCGGGCGCCAGCCCGGCAACCCGAACCACCTTGGGCCCGGCCGGGTCGTCGCTGAATACCGTGATATTCGCCGCCGCCGCTCCGATGCTCCCCGGCAGGAAGCGGATCGGCAAGTCAATCGCCGTCGCCGGCTCGATAGTCAGCGGATAGCTTTGAACCGACGGGGGAAGAAAGGCACCAGACGAAGACGTGATATCGAAGATGGTTAGTTTACAGTTCCCTGTGTTGGCAAGCGTCAGCGGTTCGTCACGGAATGATCCGACACAGACATGCCCGAAATCGCCTGAATCGGCGATGGCCGTCGCTAACCTGGGCGCTCCGTCAGTGGCCGTGACTTTGACATCGAACACCTGGTGATTGGGGTCGTTGCTTACGATCCGGATGACTCCCGTCTCAATCGCGCCCGGAGCGGCCGGGGTAAACCGGATGGTGAATTCGATATCAGCGCCGGGAACCAGTGTCACTGGTGTGGACGGCAGCGGATCGACGACAAATGGGCCAGGGCTGGGGATGGCGAAGACCTGGTCGACGATCAGATCGCGATTCCCGGTGTTGAAGATCTTCAGGAAGAGAGAGCGCACGCCGCAAACGGTGCCGAAGTCCCCTCCATTTTCTATGTCCACGGAAAGAGCCGGCAGTCCGGGTTCGATTGTCACCGCAACCGGGTCGGACGGGATTCCATTCGCGACCACGACGAGCTGATAGTTCCCCGGCGGAACACCCGCCGGAATCGACAGAATGGTGGTGACCGGCTTGGCGCCCGTTGCTACCGCCATCGTCGAGTGATGGGCTGTGCGGCAATAGAAGACCTTGCCCCCGCCCTCGAGTCTGGCGATGGGGTAATTGGTCGACATCGTGGCGTCGTCGCCATAGGAGCAGGCCTGTGACAAGCCATTGAACTGCAAACCCGTGAGCAGATAATCGAAGCCCGGCGCCATGAAGGAGGGAACCGATGTGATCACCGGTTTCCATGAGGCCTGGGGAGAGCCGCCGGGTGTGTACATCGTGACTGTGCTTCCCTGGTCCGTAAATAGCACCTCGCCGCTGGGCAGCAGCAAAAAGCGCCCCTTAAAGCAGGGTTGTCCCGAGTTACTGGGCGTGCCGACTTCAATCAGTGAGTTACTGCCCGGATCATATTCGAAGAACTTAGTGGGGCCGGGAAAGTTACACGGCGGAGCGGGGCTGCCTGTAAGCAGCACCTTGCCATTCGGCATCAGCACGGCAGGTGCGTCGATCGGGAAGAATGTGGTGCCTGATCCATCCACCACGGGCGGTCCCGCGACCCATGTGCCGGGTAGCGAAGGAACCGCGGGCGGAGTATACAATGCCGTGTTGCCCGTGGCGCCAATCACGAAAGCGCGGCCATTCGGCAGAAGTACGGTCGGGCCGATCTCGGCTACGATACCCGGGCAGGATTGCGGGAGCGTGTCAGGCGTGGCGCCCGCGCTCACCCAACTGTTCGAGGATGGGACATACTTCTCCGCGCTCGGGATTGAAGTACAGTCGACCGCCAGGACTGTGTTGTCCGGAAGTAGAGTGAACGATTCCTCGGCGCATCGGTCGCCCTTATTCGGACCTGCCGAGAACTTACCCGCTACGGGATCGAAAATCGCGGTCTGCGAACTGTTGATGTTGCCGATCAGCACCGTGCCATCGGCGAGCACGCATAATGGCGTGTCACCGAGATTGCCCCAACCGCTCGGTGTGGGCAGATTGGTCCACGTGGAAGTCTCCGGATCGAATCGAGTCGCTGCCAGCGTGTCGACGTTGACTCCGCTGTTGTACTCGCCGCCTACCACCAGCAGAGTGCCGTCAGCGAGAACAGCCGAGCCGAAGAAGCGGGGCGCGTAAGTCGGTCCGTTCTGGCCCGCCGGAATGGTGCTGTTAGGCGGCATAGGCGGGATTGACGTCCATTTGCCCGTACTGTAGTTGCCGGATGCGTCCGGCGTGAGCCGGTGCCAGTTTGGCGAATCGAACTCGTGCGCGACTACGCTTCCATCGGTCATGAGCAGCATCGTGTCGACGTTTGCTCCGGGTTGTTTACTGAGATTCTTCCAAGTGCCTGCCAATTTCGCCTCCTTGAGAATAGCCTGCGTATCCGTAGTGACTGTTAGGGGGCGAACGTTTCAAATGACTGTGGGAAACTGCGATCAGGTTCGCGCCTGAAGCTTTCTTGACGGGTCAGTCAGACCGCGACGCCGTGGGGCCTCCTCCCGGAAACAGCCTGCGCAAAATTGATCGCGGCTTTCGTGGTATCGTTTAGATAACCCCGATTCGAAGGGGACCAGGAAGTTACAAATACAGGGTCAAACCTGAACGACGCGGCCCGGCGGGCACAATCACTCGCCGGGCTTTTCTTTCAGGTGACCGCAATCGAGGGCTCGGTTCGGGAGAGTTTTCAGAGCCGCGACCGCGCGGGAGCGGTCGGCTGTCAATAACGCCGGAACCCTCTCTAGGCAACTGCTAACGCTCTGATCTTCCTCCTCGTCCTGCTCCAGGTAGAGGTGCGCATAATAGCTCGCCAGCCCGCAGCCGATGAGCAATGCCAGCAGAATGCCCGCCCAGCGCAACGTTTGCCGGTTCCAGGCGCGCTCACCGGCGACCGCTGCGGCAGCCGCCTTCACAACCGCGAACGCCGCGCCCGCGCCCAGAACCAGTTTCAGATACCACGGCATCAGGTCCAGATGCGATTGCCCGCCTACCTGGCTCCAGAATTCGAAGACTGCTAATAATGCGATCAGGAACAGCGTCGTATAAGCAAGGCGCAAGATGGGCATGCCGGCAGCTGAAATTTTATCTTAGGGTATCCTGAAGAAAATGGCCTCCACGCGCTCGGAATTTTCCCGCTCCTGGCAGCAATTCGCAAACGCATTCCGCCTCGCGATGGACTCCATCCGAGCCCACAAATTACGTAGTTTTCTCACCCTGCTGGGCGTCATTATCGGAGTTGCCAGCGTGATTCTGGTGGGCGCCGCCATCGATGGCCTGAACGTCTATGCCAAGGACAGCACATCGAAGGCCTTCGGCGCGGAGTCCTTCATCGTGGCGCAGATCGCCTCGGCCGGCCGGATTTCCCGCACGGAATACTACCGGCGTCTGAAGCGCAATAAACCCATTCGCGGCGAGGATCTGCGCTTCGTAGAAGCGGTGGCCGGGGATGACGTCCTGTACAGCCCGATGCGAAACCACACCTCGGATGTAAAGGGTGAAAACCAGATCTGCGAGAATACTCAGGTCACCGGGGCATCGGCGGACCTCGCCACCATCCGCGACATCGATTTATCTGACGGGCGCTTTTTTACCGAATCCGAGGACCGGGCGCGCCTGAATGTGGCCGTCATCGGAGAGACCGTAAGACAGGCCCTGTTTCCCTCAGGTGTGTCTCCGCTAAACAAAATGATTCGCATCGAAGGCATTGAGTTTACGGTGGTGGGCGTGC
>CAZKVF010000417.1:0-7361 GCA_964556085.1 uncultured Solibacteraceae bacterium | reverse complement strand
GCGCGAGATCGGGGAGCGTAGCCGATGCGCTCACCAGCCGCGAACCACACTTGTACAGGCCGGGCTTCGGCAGACGGGGTCTGGCCGCCGTCGACGCCGGCTCCCGCAACCGTTTCGAAAAGGTTACGCATATCGGTTCTCCTTTCGCGGACGCAGTAAGAAATGTCAACGCCAGCACGGAGCAGAGGTCATCCAGTTTGACGCCGTTGCAGGCGCTGTATTTCCTGAACGCGCCATTCCCCGCGCGCTGCGCTTCCAGCCTGGCCGCGCTGCTGCTGAAGGAGAACCAGCCGGAAAAGGAGGTGGTGCAACGGGCATTCGCCATTGTTTACGGACGGGCGGCCACGGCGGCGGAACTGGACCAGTCGGCGGTCTTTTTGAAAAAAGTGGCGGACGCTTACCAGACTCACCACGCTGAAGGCGGCTCGCCGCGCCAAATGGCGCTGGTGGACTTTTTGAAGGCGATGTTTGCCAGCAACGAATTTATGTTCATCGAGTAGAACGGAGGCTTTCTGTGATCTTCAAATCGAAAAACTCTTCCAAAGTTTCCCGGCGCGCGGCGATCAACTCGCTGGCCGGCGCTTCCATGCTGCTGCCCGCGATGTTGAAAGAAATGATGGCGGAGGAGGCCGACCCGCTCGCACCCAAAGCGCCGATGTTTCCAGCCAAAGCGAAGCGCGTCATTTTCCTGTATATGAGCGGCGGCGTTTCGCATGTGGATTCGTTCGATCCGAAGCCCCGCCTGGTGACCGATCACCACAAGCTGCATGGGAACGAGTTTCTGCACGCCAGCCCGTGGAGCGGAAAACGGTTCGCCAACTGCGGCACCGAGGTGAGCGAGCTATTTCCCAATATTGGCTCGATGATGGATGAAATCTGCCTCATTCGCACCATGAACAACGATATTCCCAACCACCCGCAGGCCATTCTGCAGGTGCACGGCGGGTCGACCGTGCAGCCGCGGCCGAGTATTGGGGCTTGGGTGAGTTACGGGCTCGGAACGATGAACCGGAATCTGCCCTCGTACGTGGTGCTCGCGCCGGAGGTGCCTTACGGCGGCAGCGCGGTTTGGGACTCGAACTTTCTTCCGGCGTTCCATCAGGGTGTACGCGTGGTGCCCGGCCAGGAAGCGATTCCCAATATGACGCGCCAGGGTTACGCGGACGTGCAAGACCTCGACCTGGGCCTGATCAACTTTTTCAACCAGCGCCACCTGGGGCAGCATGACGCGGACCGCACGCTGGCCGCGCGCGTGAAGGCTTTCGAAACCGCTTACGGCATGCAGAAGGAGGCGCCGGAGGTGTTCGATATCTCCAAAGAATCGGACGCTACGCTGGCTCTGTACGGGATCGATCGCAACACCAACAAGGGGTTCGGCTGGATGTGCCTGGCGGCGCGGCGGCTGGCGGAGCGCGGGGTACGGTTCATCGAGTTGATCGATGGCGGCTATGATAAGTACACGAACTGGGATTCGCACCTGGACATCCGCATGCACGAGCCGCGGGCGCGCGCCACTGATAAGCCCATCGCCGGTCTAATAAAGGACTTGAAAGCACGGGGCATGCTGGACGAGACTTTGGTGGTGTGGACCACCGAATTCGGCCGCAATCCGGCAGACGCCTCTCCGGACGAAGAAGGCCGGCGGCACTATTCGGCGGCGTATTCGTCATGGGTGGCGGGCGGCGGATTCAAAGGCGGCACGGTCTACGGCGCGACCGATGATTACGGCCTGAAGATCGCCTCCAATCCGGTTCATATTCACGATTTCCAGGCCACGCTGCTCAACCAGTTGGGCCTCGATCACACCAAGCTCACGTTCCGCCATGCCGGGCGGGATTACCGGCTGACCGATGTTTCGGGCCACGTCGTGAAGGACCTAGTTTCCTGATGGCCGCAACTGCCGTGGTAATGGAGCCGGGCGCGCGGCGGCGGTTAGCCGCAGCCCTGGAACGTTACTTCGAATTCGAAGCACTGGGCGCGAATTGGCGTACCGAGATTCTGGCGGGGTTCACGACATTCATCACCATGGCGTACATCGCCTTTGTGAACCCCTCGATTCTGAGCCAAACGGGGATGCCGGTTGCAGCGGTGGCGGCCGCCACGTGTCTTTCGGCGGCGGTGGGCAGCCTGCTCATGGGGATTCTGGCGCGCTACCCGATTGCGCTCGCTCCGGGCATGGGGCTGAATGCCTATTTCACCTATTCGGTAGTGAAAGGCATGGGCGTGCCTTGGCAGGTGGCATTGGGAGCAGTGTTTATCTCCGGGGTGGTGTTCCTTCTGCTTACGGCAGTGGGGGTGAGACAATTGATTCTAGAAGCGATCCCCCACGAACTGTACGCTTCGGTGGCAGTGGGCGTTGGCCTGTTCATCTCGCTACTGGGTTTGCGGGACGCGGGCATCGTGGTGCCGAGTGAGGCCACCATGGTCACCATCGGTAATCTGCGCGATCCCAAGACGCTGCTGGCGATGGCAGGCATTGTGGCGGTGGCGGCGCTGCTCGCTAGAGGATTCAAGGCCGCGATTCTGATTGGGGTGCTGGGTACGGCGCTAGCCGGATTCCTCACGCACCAGATCGCCTGGCAGCCGCAATCCACGCACATTTCCGACCTTTCGGCTACGGCGTTCCGCCTGGACCTGGGCGGCACGCTTCGCATGGGCCTGCTGGACATTGCTTTCGTATTTCTGTTCGTCGACCTGTTCGATAATATCGGCGCTTTGCTGGCAGTCGGAAAAAAGGCTGGCCTGGTGAGCGCCACAGGGAGGATCCCAAGAGCCAACCGCATTTTCACCGCCGACGCGCTGGCGACCGTATTCGGATCCTGCTGCGGTACATCGACTGTGACCAGTTATATCGAGAGCTCGGCAGGCGTCGCGGCGGGGGGGCGCACCGGCGTCACCGCGATTACCGTGGGCATTTTGTTTCTGGCGCTGCTGTTTGTCGCACCGTTCGTCGGCGCGCTTCCGTCGTTTGCGACCGCCCCTGCGTTGATTGTAGTCGGCTCGCTGATGATGACCACGGTGCGCGAGGTGGACTGGGACGATCCGCTGGTGGCGATCCCCGCATTCCTGACGATGGTTACGATTCCGCTGACGTTCAGTGTGGCGAACGGGCTGGCCATAGGATTTATCGCATATACGATCGTTCGCCTATGTAGCGGGCAATACCGTTCGGTCAGTTGGCTGGTGTATGTGCTGACGGCGCTCTTCATTGCGCGGTTCCTGTATCTGAAGGGGTGAACCGTGGGTCCGGCTGCCGTCTCCAGTTCGTTGTTTTCCTTCCGCTTGAACGGCCGCATGGTCTCCGTCGAGGTCTCGTCCGCACAGCAAACCTTGCTCGACTATCTTCGCAGCGCCGGCCTGACTGGCGCGAAAGAAGGCTGCGCGGAAGGTGAATGCGGTACGTGCACAGTGGCGCTGGTGAAGCCGAACGGCCACGGAGGCGAATACCGGCCCGTGAATAGTTGCCTGATGCTGCTGCCCATGGCGGCGGGCCAGGAGATTTACACAGTGGAATCGCTGGCGGATAGCCGCGCGGACGCATTACATCCCGTGCAGCAGGCGTTCGTAGAAAATGCCGGCTCGCAATGCGGCTACTGCACACCCGGCTTCGTGATGAGCCTTTTCGCGGAATACTACCGGCCCGGCCGGGAAGGCCCGTGCGCGATTGATGCCATGGGCGGCAATCTGTGCCGCTGCACGGGATACCGACCGATCCGCGATGCGGCGCTGGCGCTTGGGCCTGCGGCGAAAGATGGTTTTCGGCAGCGGCTGGCTCAGCCCGCCCCTGTGCTTGCCGATTTCGCTTGCTCGAATGGAGAAGCTTACTTCTCACGTCCGTCAACGTTGGCCGCGCTTCAAGCTGAAATGCGTGCCAACCCGGCCGCTCGTTTCATTGCGGGCGGAACCGATCTGGTGGTCGATTCCAATATTCGCGGGGCGCGCTTTCCGCAACTCATCAGCCTGGAATCAATCCCTGAACTGCGCACGTGGAGCGAAACGGCCGATTTCGTGGAGATCGGCGCCGGGCTGACGCTCAACGAGATCGGGGCACGCTGGACGGATGCGCCCGCGGCATTTCGCGAATGGCTCGCGCTATTTGCATCGCCTCTGATCCGGAACCGCGCGACGCTCGGCGGCAATCTCGCAACGGCCTCACCTATCGGGGACGGCGCTCCTCTGCTGCTGGCTCTGAATGCCGAAGTGCGCCTCAGCGGACCCGACGGGGAGCGCGACGTGTCGCTCGCGGGCTTCTTCGCGGCCTACCGGAAAACCATCTTGCAGGCGGGAGAAGTCATCGTGTCCATCCGCGTTCCCAGACCGTTTCCCACCCTCCTGCGGTTTTACAAAGTGGCCAAGCGGAAACTGGACGATATCAGCACGGTCGCCGCTGGCCTGGCGCTAAGCCTGGATGGTGCCGGGCGTGTGGAAAAAGCTCGCTTCGCATATGGCGGCGTAGCCGAAATTCCGATGCGCATCTATGCCGCCGAAGAGGCGGTGGCCGGCGTCCGCTGGACGGCCGCATCCGCTCGCGTGGTTCAGGAGGAGATCGCTCGCGCGTTGCGGCCCATTTCCGATCACCGCGGCTCGGCCGCTTACCGAATTGCCATGGCGAAGTCGCTGGTGGAAAAATTCGCTTGGGAGAGTCTGGAGGCTGCCGCATGATCGGGCATGAAAGCGCCCGCGGCCATGTAACCGGCGCCGCTTTATATACGGATGATCTTGCGGACCGCTTTCCCGGAACACTGCACGCCTGGCCGGTAATGGCTCCATCGGCGCATGGCGTGGTGCTCTCCATGGAACTGGATGCCGCGCTGGCCGAACCCGGCGTAGTCACAGTCCTAACGGCGGCGGACGTGCCCGGAGAAGGCAACACGGGTGCGGCAAGGCATGACGAACCGCTGTTTCCCGGCGAGTTTCAGTATCACAAGCAGCCGCTGGTTTGGGTTCTGGGCGAGACACTGGAGGCGGCGAAGCGCGGCGCAGCAAAGGTGCGCGTCATTTCCGAATCTCTTCCGTCCGTGCTTACCATCCAGCAGGCGATCGAGGCCGGTTCGTTCTTCGGTCCGCCGATCCGAATGAAGCGGGGAGATGCGGCCGCAGCACTCGGTGACAGCCCACACCGGATCCAAGGCGAAATCACCATCGGCGGGCAAGAGCATTTCTACCTGGAAACACAGAACGCGCTGGCGTGGATGGATGAGACCGGCGGCGTGCGCGCGCACTCGTCGACGCAGCATCCGAGCGAGACGCAGGAGATCATCGCACGCGTTCTCGGCGTGCGGCGGCACATGGTCAGCGTGGAGTGCCTGCGCATGGGGGGCGCCTTCGGCGGCAAGGAGTCGCAGGCAAACCTTTGGGCCGCGATAGCAGCTCTGGGCGCGTGGAAGACCAGGCGGCCGGTGCGCGTACGACTTCCGCGTATGCTCGACATGGCGCTCACGGGAAAACGTCACCCGTTCCTGGCGCGCTTCGAAGCCGGTTTCGATAACCACGGCCACATCCTCGCCCTCCGGGCCGAGTTGTATTCCGATGGCGGCTGGTCTCTGGATCTCTCCGAGCCGGTGATGGGCCGGGCCCTCTTTCATCTTGATAATTGCTATTACCTTCCCGCCGTGGACGCTAGCGGCCTGATCTGCCGCACCAACAAAACATCACAGACCGCCTTTCGGGGCTTCGGCGGACCGCAGGGCATGCTCGTGATCGAAGACATTCTGGACCGCATTGCGCGGACGCTCACGTTGCCGGCCGAGCTGGTTCGCGAGCGCAATTTTTACGTCGAAGGCCAGACAACGCACTACGGCCAGACGGTCAAAGACGCCCAGCGGATTGCCGCTATCTGGCACACGCTCAAAAGCTCCAGCGATTTTAAGGCGCGCCGCGCGGCCATCGATCGTCACAATGCGGCGAGCCCGCACAGCAAGCGCGGCCTGGCCATCACGCCAGTGAAATTCGGCATTTCGTTCACGGCGACCTGGTACAACCAGGGCGGTGCTCTGGTGCTCGTGTATCGCGATGGCAGCGTGCAAGTGAATCATGGCGGCACGGAGATGGGGCAGGGGCTGTACACCAAAATTCGGCAAATCGCGGCGGCCGAACTGGGCACGTCCGGCGGCGCCATTCGCGTCATGCCCGCCCGCACGGACAAGGTGCCAAACACTTCGGCTTCGGCGGCCTCAGCCAGCACGGACCTGAACGGCGCCGCCGTGGCCGATGCGTGCCGGCAGATCGCCGATCGCCTGCGTCCAGTGGCAGCGAAACTGTTAGGCTGCGCAGCCGAGGATATAAGGTTCACAGAAGGCGTTGCCTCCGCCGGCCATACGTCCATTCCGTTCACGCAAGTAACCGAAGCGGCGTACCGCGCCCGCGTACCCCTTTTTGCGCAAGGCTATTACCGCACGCCCGACATCCACTTCGACCCGCAAACAGCCCAAGGCAAGCCCTTTCACTATTTCGCCTACGGCGCCGCGGTCTCCGAAGTGGATGTGGATGGCTTCACCGGGCAGTACAGGCTGCGCCGGGTCGACATTTTGCAGGACGTAGGAGATTCGTTTGCGCCGCTCATCGATCGCGGCCAGATCGAAGGTGGATTTGTGCAGGGTATGGGCTGGCTGACCCTGGAAGAACTCCTATGGGATGCGCAGGGGCGCGTAGCCACAAGCGGCGCATGCACGTACAAGCTGCCGTCGTGGTCGGAAATGCCGGAAGTGTTTCAGGTCGATTTCCTGGAACGCGCGACGGAGCCAACCGTAATCATGGGAAGCAAAGCTGTAGGCGAGCCGCCGTTGATGCTTGCCCTTTCGGTTCGTGAAGCTTTGCGGGATGCGATCGCCGCATTTGGCCGCGGCGGTCTGATCGCCGTCGATAGTCCGCTGACTCCGGAGCGCGTTTATTGGGCTCTGGACCGTGCGCGGACAAGTTCGGTTTCGCCGTCGCCGCCGGTCGAGGAAGCGCTAGGAGCCGCGCGCGCATGACCCATAACACCTCCCCCGAACTGCTGCGAGCGGCCATATTTCATACCCCGCGCAATCCTTTCCAGGAAGAGAAGGCGCTGGAATGTTTCGGCGATGGCGGCCTACTGATCGAGGACGGCCGTATTGCAGACTGCGGCGATTACGCCGTGTTGGCGGCGGCGCATCCGCATGCGCGCACCCGCGATCTGCGTGGTGGTTTTCTCCTGCCGGGATTCGTCGATACGCACGTGCATTATCCGCAACTCCGCATCCTAGGCGGCTTGGGGTATTCGCTGTTGGATTGGCTGGAATACCACACGCTGCCGGAAGAAGCTAAGTTCGCTGCGCCGGAGTATGCGCAGGAGGTGGCCTCGGAATTTGTCTACGCACTTGCCTCGCATGGGACCACGG
>CAZKVF010000416.1:0-18789 GCA_964556085.1 uncultured Solibacteraceae bacterium | reverse complement strand
AGGTTCTTGGCAGCCGGCAGAGTGGCCGCCGAAGCGACGAGCAGCACGCACGAATACAGGAACCGCATGGCGACGATAGTAGCACGGCGAATTAGTGTGGCAAACAGGCGATCTCGTCGCCTGCCTCTTGAAACAATTTTTCGGAGCCGCGACCGTTAGGGAGCGGTCGCGGTTCAGTAGCTCCTCGACACCTAGCCCCGCTCTCTGAGCGCAGCCTTCACTCGTTCCGGCGTAAACGGCACCTGTCGGAGGCGCGCTCCGGTGGCGTCGAAGATGGCGTTGCCGATCGCGGCGGCGACCACGGTTATCGAAAGCTCGCCCGCTCCCGTGGCTTCCTCATCGGGGCGGTTGAGCAACACACTCTCGATCTTGGGAATATCGAATCCAAGAGGCAGCGTGTGGTAGGTCCGCCAGTCGATCGAAGTGACTTTCTGGTCGTCCCAGCTCACTTCCTCACCTAGAGCGCGGCTCATACCCTGCAGCGCGCCGCCCTCCATCTGGTTGCGCAGGCCATCGGGATTCGAAATCGGCCCGCAATCGGCTGCGCAGACAAAGCGCTTCACCGAAACGCGGCCGGTATCCTGGTTCACTTCCACCTCAGCCACCAGCGCGGAATAACCGTTGTCGCCTTCATAAGCCACGCAGGCGATGCCGCGGCCCGAAGCGATGCCGCTCTTGCGCGCAGCGGGCGAGGGACGCGCCGTCCAATTGGCTGCCTTCGCCGCGGCTTTCACCACCCCACTCAGCCGCTCGTGGCTCAGATGGCGCAAACGGTACTCTACCGGGTCGATCTTTACGCGCGATGCCAGTTCGTCCATGAAGGATTCCTGCGCGAACGTGTTTTGCAGGCGCGCCGGCGAGCGCAGAGGTCCCGTCCAGAACGGCGACCGCACATTGTGCACTAGCGACCGCTCGCTTTTTATGGTCCCCGTGCCGCCGCAAGCTCCAGCCACGCAGCCCGAAAAATACGAGGGGATGCCGTTGCTGTTGTTGTTATAGCGGCGCGGTGCGGCCGCTGCCTGGGGAGTGAGCTCATCCGGCTGGAAGCCCGCCAGCAGGCCGGTGATCACGTTGCCGGGCTTGTTCGCGCCGGGCCGGTTCCCGTATGCGGCCGTCCAGGCTTCGTGATCCCAAGCGATGATATTGCCCTGGGCATCCAGGCCGGCCCGCAGATCGATCACGAAAGCGTTGCCGTAATTCTCCCAGGCCATTTCTTCTTTGCGCGTGAGCTGCACGCGCACTGGTTTTCCGACTGCCTGCGACAGCAGCGCCGCGTCATAAGTAACGGTATCCGCGCCGTTCAGCCCGTAGCAGCCCGAGCCACGGCGAAAGATCACCCGCACGTTCTCGGGCTTCAAACCAAGCAGCATGGCCGAAGTGGTCTTCTGATACCAGACGCCCTGAGTAGCCGACCAGATGGTGGCTTTTTCGCCCTGAACGTCCGCCACCGCGCACGAACTGCCCATCGAGCCGTGCATCTGGTACGGGTGATGATAAGTCGCCTTGAGCACCGTGGCGGCCTGCCCGAGCTTCTGGTCGATGTCCTTGGAATCCACCAGCATGTTATCCCGCGCCGGCTGCTTGCGCACCCAGTCGTAGAAGCCCGCCTGGCTGGGCAGGCCTGTGCCCGCGTTCCACTGGACCTTGAGTTTATTCGCGGCCTGAATCGCCTGCCATGGCTTTTCCGCGACTACGCCGACGAAATTTTTCCTGACTACCACCTTGACCAGGCCTGGCACGTCGCTCACCGAGCTTTCGTCGACGTTCATTACGGTAGCCCCGACCGCTGGCGGCCGGACCACGCGCCCGTGCAGCATTCCCGGTACGCGCACATTATGTACGAACTCGAATTTGCCGGTCGCGATGGCCGGCAGATCCCGCTGCGGCACCGGCTTTCCCAGCACGGTCCATTCCGCGGGCGGCTTGCGCGGCGCCTTTGGATCGAGCGCCAGGGTGAACTTCTTGCCGCCGACCAGTTCGCCATAGCTGACCTGCTTCGAAGCATCATTTTTCGGCCGGATCACGCCGTCCTTCGCGATTAGCTGATCCGCGGGCGCGCCGAGGCGGTCCGACGCGAGCCGCAAGAGTGCCTGACGAGCCGTGGCGCCGGCCTGAGCGAGGTTGCTGTGGTTGAAATTCGTTGGGTGCGACTGGCTGCCAGAAGTATACGACTGGTCGGGCGTGAGTGCGGTATCGCAGTAAATCAAGGTGACGCGCTCGATGGGGACCGACAGTTCTTCGGCTACCAATTGCGTCTGCGCCATGGAAATTCCCTGGCCCAGTTCTTCCTTGCCGCTGTAGGCCGTGACGCTACCATCGGCGGCGATGGCGATCCAGGAATCGAGCTGGCCGGCGGGCGGCGAGCCGGGGATCGCCGCGATGCCGAACTGAGCTTCGGCCGTGCGCTCTAATCCCGTCCCGGCGCTGAAGCCCACGATCAGGGCTCCGGAGGATTTCAGGAAATCGCGGCGGGAAAACCCCGCTCGGCGGAGGGCTTGCGAGGCATCCGGAGTCATGTAACTCTTCATCGCGCCACCTCCTGCCGGTAGCGCTCGATCGCGCGCAGCATGCGCACGTTGGTGAAGCACCGGCAGAGCACGCCCGAGAGCGCCTGCCGGATCTCCTCACCCGTGGCCTTGGGGTTCTTATCGAGGTACGCTTTGGCGGTAAGAATCACGCCGTTCAAGCAGAAGCCGCACTGTGCCGCCTGCTCTTCGATGAACGCGCGCTGGATGGGATGCGGCTTGTCGATCGTGCCCAGGCCTTCCAAAGTAGTGATTTCCGACCCCGCCACAGCCCTTACTGGGGTGACGCAGGAGCGGATCGCCTGGCCCTTCACAATGACGGTGCACGCGCCGCACTGCCCCAGCCCGCAGCCAAACTTTGGGCCGTTTAATCCCAAGTCGTCGCTCAGCACGTAAAGCAGCGGCGTGGCCGGGTCCACTTCGAGCGAATGCTCACGGCCATTAACCTTCAAGTTGACAGCACTCATACTTCGTCAGGTTAGGGCGAAAGGGAGCAGGGCGTCAAGGTGGGGCCGGGATGGTAGGGAGCGCATGTTCCTTGCGCCGCGGTTTCGCCCATTGTAATAAATCGCGCGCCGGACCCTTACCGTCTCCAGAAACAGGAGATCGAACCAATGTTGTCCCGGTTTGCTTTGACGAGGCGGATCCTGGTGGTGGGGGCGTTGGTGCTTACCGTATCGCCCGCGCTGGCGCATAAAATCCGCGTGGACTTTGACCACGGGAGGCACTTTTCCAAGTACAAAACGTACCGCTGGATGGATTCGGAAACCGCGCCCTCGCCGGAGCCCCTCTTTCCGAATCAACTGATGCGAGAGCGCATCGCCGGCTTGATCGAGGAGGCGCTGGCATCGCGAGGCTTCAAGCGCGTCGCGTCAGGCGGCGATCTTCTGATCGGCTATGGAATTCAGGTCACGGAACATCCCGAGTTCATCACGTTTTCCGACGGCGGGCCCGGCTGGGGATGGGGATGGGGAAGTGGCTTTTCCACCACCACCGTACAGACTATTTATGAAGGGACCCTGGTGGTCGACATGCTGGACGCCAATCAGAAAAAGCTCGTTTTTCAAGGCACATCGACTCAAACGATCAGCTCGAGACCGGAAAGAAATACGAAGAAACTGGCAAAAGCCGTCAACGAGATTTTTGAAAAGTACCCTCCCCAGCCGTAACTCGTTTTGGACCAATGAGTGCGTCACCCCAAATTAGACGGCGCTGATTCCTGGATTGAAGTCCATGACTATGTGGGAGTTGAGTGCTGCAGCCCGACAATCGACGAATGTGCCCAGTGGTTCGCGCTGGTGGTGAAGCCACGATTCGATAAAGCCGTTGCCCAAGCGCTGGAGTCGAAAGGTTATGAAACGATTGTGCCGGTTTACAAGAAGCATCACAGGTACGGCAATCGCTCGAAGGATTTTGAGGTGCCCCTGTTCCCCGGGTACGTGTGCTGCCGGTTCGATGTCCAGGCCAGGCTGCCGGTACTGACTACGCCGGGAGTGATACGGGTCCTGGGAGTCCGAAATATGCCGGTCCCTTTGTCCGAAGTAGAAATCAACTCTTTACAGACAGCAATGAAATCTCAACTCCCGATTCAGCCGTTTCCATTCGTGACTGCGGGCCAGAGAGTGCGCATTAACAGTGGCGTTCTGGAGGGCGTAGAGGGGATTGTCCTCGGACTGAAGGGCGAACTGCGGCTAGTCCTATCAATAACCCTGCTCCAGCGATCCGTTGTACTGGAAATCGATCGCGACCAGGTAAGCACCGAGGGAAGTTTCGAACTGGCGGAGGTAGCTTGAAAATCGGCCCGGATGATTGGTCCATTACCGATTGCATGCGAATCCTGAGGCGGCGCAAAGCCGTGTTCCTTGGGATCGTTTGCGCGGCCGGACTGCTGGCTGGGCTCATCACCTATGCTCAACCTCGCGTTTACCAGGCGCGGGCCCTGGTCGAAGTCCTCACGCTAAATGAGAATTTCCTCGGCCTTCGGCATGTCTATCCGGCAGTTGCCTCGAAGCTCGACCCCAGTCTATACGCGGAGACTCAAGTCGAACTGTTACAGCAGGACTCCCTGCTCGAGGAAGTCGCCCGGAGACTCCGCCTCCAAGACCGCCCGGAATTCCAGCCCCAGACCACGCTATTGCCGAAGCTGCGCGACGACATCTGGGTTGTGCCCTTGCGGAATACCCGTATCATCCAGATAGTCTGCGATGCGCGCGATTCCTCGCTTGCTGCGGATCTTGCTAATACTCTTGCCCGTACTTTTATCGAACGGGGAATCGAGGCCCGGCAGAGCGCGGCGCGCCAGACTTATGAATCACTCGAATCGCAACTTGACGAATTGGGGCAGGCGCTTCCGCGGCAAACGGCTAAGGCGGGCGCGCCGCCGTTGTTAGGCCGGACGGTGAGCGTGCTCACGGGAGGCGGGGGCGCCGATCAGTACGTTTATAGGACAATGCTGCGACAGGCCAATGATGCACGCACGGCGTCAGTAGTCCGGCAGTCGAGTGTCGATCTCGTCGCTCCGGCGGAGCCGCCAACGCGACCCCAGAAGCCCAACCTGCCACTCAATCTGGCGATTGGAATATTTGACGGACTAGTGGTGGCAATTGGATTCGTGCTGCTCCAAGAACAAAACAGGCTGGTGCTACTGGAGCCGGGGGAATCCGAACGCTTGTTGGCATTGCCGGAGTTGGGAGCCATACCGGCATCCGCCGGTGATCCGCTCCTGGAGCACGGCTCTATGCGGCAGTCGGAGGCCTTTCGTTCCGTCGTGACTTCGATCCTGTCGAGTGATGGAGACCATTCCCGAGTCCTCGTCGTGACCAGTTCGCTTGCAATGGAAGGCAAGACGACGATCGTCAGCAATCTGGGCCGCGCTCTTGCCGACATCGGCCGCAAAACGCTGCTGATAGACGGAGACGCGCGTCATCTGCGGCTGCACCGCATTTTCGCGAAGCCAGACAACGATCAGCCGGACGGCCCGGGCTTGACTGACTTGCTCGAAGAAACCATTCCGCTTGAGGTCCCGGTGGAGACGCTGGTGACCAAGACAGCGATTCCCAATCTTTTCTTGCTGCGTTGCGGGACGCAGACCGATCGGATGTCTGATCCTTTCCATTCGGACCGGCTGCCGCGCTTATTCCAACGACTGCGTGAATCGTTTGATTATGTGCTGGTAGACGCGCCTTCCGGAAAATTTTCCGGTGCCAGAAACCTGGCCCGATGTGCTGATAGGCTCGTTCTTGTTGTGCGGGCGAACTACACCGGTCAGGGGACGGTTGAAGCGGCCGTCAGGCGTTTTCAAAGCGATGGTTTTCAAGTGATGAGGATCATTCTCAACCGGTGGGATCCGGCTCGGAGCGAAACGTGGAGACCCCGGTTTTTGCGGCACACGAGGTGGATGGGATCAGGGGTATGACGTCTCTTGTCACGTTTGAAAGCGTGCGAACTGCGCCTCGCATCCTGTTGCTGCTGGTTACTGGATACGTGGCCTTGCTTCCATACCAGTTCGAGGGTGGCAGCGGCATGAACATTGCGCCGGCTGACTGCTTCCTGTTGCTGGTCCTCCTGCTGGCTCCGGGTCAGTTGAAGTATCGCAAGGCGGCATGGAGCGCCTGGCATTTCGGCATCTTAGCCACGTTTGCTACCGGGTCGCTGGTGGCCGCGCTGCGATTCGGAGCAATCGATCGCTATGAGCTCTTGAACAAGGATGCCGGCTTGCTGCTCTCCTTCCTGGCTTATACCGCCGTTACGTCGTGTGTCAGGGGCTGGGATGACCTGCGGCGCATCCTGCAAGTCTTCGCTTTGACCGTGGTGGCGCAGAACATATTTTCGGTTGCCGGTTTCCTCGCAGGATACTTCTTCGGCGTGGCGAATCCATTCACCCGGTATGGGGGGCTGCGTCTCTCGGGAATGCTGCTCGATCCGAACGCCTACGGCGGTCTCCTGGTAGCCGCCTTGGTGATTTGCGAGGGCTCGTCTTTGGGACCAGCGCCACTGTTTAAAGGACTGACGCTCTGGTTTTTCAGGGCTACCCTGGCGATGGGACTTCTGTTCACCTTTTCGCGGTCTGCGTGGATCGCTCTCGCCCTGGCTCTTCTGCTTCTATGCGCTCTCCACGCCAAGGTGGCTTTCCGATTTTTGCTGGCAGGCATTATCGGGGCGCCCTGTCTTTTTCTATTAATGGGAAGCCGCTTCTTACCTGTTTTCGAAGAGATGGCCAGCCGGCCCAAACAGGTTCAGGGAAGATTCGATTTAATCCACGCTGCCTTCCAGGCCTTCACCCACCATCCTTTTCTCGGCGGGGGTATCGGAAGTTTCCGGATGGGAGAAGGCGAGATTGCGCACAACAGCGCGATGTGGTTTCTTGCCGACTTCGGAGTCTTCGGCTTGCTGGCGCTGCTAGGATTTGTCGGATGGTTTTTTATGAAAGGCTGGTTTGCCTACCGGTACGCGCCAGTCAGAGAGCAGTCGCTGGTTCTGTCAATCCTGCTGGCCCACACGGCCATGTTTGGACTGGCAATGGGAATCGAAGCCTTTTATCAGAGACACTGGTGGCTCGTAATGGGCCTGATCGGGTCGAGCTTTTCCCTGGTAATCAGCCAGGTGAGGCCAGAACAGCGCCAGAATTCCGGCTCTGTTCGTGACCTCACGCTTGAAGGGAACTAACTCTCAGTTCGCGGCACTTGCCTTCGGTCCCGCACCACCGGCGTTCTTGATTTGGTCGATAGCTTCGCCCATTTTCATGCGCGCGGCTTCGATGGCGTTCGGATCGCGGGTCCAGTTGACCCAGTCCGGACCAACCGAGCGCGCAATCTGCATTGCCAGGTCGCCCTTTCCGAGCTCCTTGAGGATCTGGAGGTAGTCATAATCCTCGACGCCGTCGCGCAACCACTTGAGCCTCATCGACGCGACCACGCCTTTGACACCGACCGGCTGCCCAGGATAGACGAGCATGCCTTCGCCGGGGTAGTTCGACGAGGCATATGTGCCTGCATTGTTCACGTTGTCCCAGGCGTCGGATGGCCACTTATCAACGCGCCAGTACAGCATTCCACTAAGGTTCAAGCTCTGGCTGATAAAACCAGGCTGAATGCGGAAATCGACCGGGGTGAAATCGATTTCCCATTTGGGCGAATATGCATCCTGCACGAGCGTGTTATAGGACCAGACCGCATCGCCTTTCTTCAGCACTTCGTCCACTTGCTTCTTGGAATTGTTGTACATGACCGGCAGCAGAACCCAGATGTCCACGGCCGAGCGGCCGGTGCCGGAGCCGTCATCGTACAACGCCGGAGTGGGAGACATAGAGATCAGGTTTTTGATGCCCGCCTGGTGCATGTTGGCGGCCCACTGTTTGATGCTGGCATACAGGTTTGTGCAATGGCCGATCTCATCGGCGCTGTAGTCGTAGAGCATCAGGCCGGGCTGTTGCGCCGCCGCAAAAGACTTGAACTGGGCCACTGAAGGCGCGCCCGACATGTTGCACCGTCCGATATCGGCACCGCTGAATGGTCCGGTTTGAGTGGCGCTCAGGCCATCTTCCTTGAGCGATGCCTGGTCGGCGGGGTTCGTGGAAAGCGGTGAAACCTTGTTGCGCAACAGCTCGCGCTGAGCGGCTAAGCCGCCGGCTTGGAAGAAGAGGAAGGAGGACTTGAGCGCGGGGGCCTGCGGGAGGGTGAAATTCCAGACCTTCAGCGCGATGGAGCCTGTGAACTTGCCTTCGTTACTGGTAACCGTGTAAGTGCCGGAATACTTTCCCGGCTCAGCAGATCGGGGCACGAAAACGTCGACCCAGATGGGCTGGTTATTGCCGCCTTTGACATCGAAGGGGACTGCGCTGATGCGCGCGCCTGACAACGGCTTACCCGTGTCGGGGTCGGCGAATGGGATCAGTGCGTCAGGATACCAGCCCGGGCCCATCGGTTGATTGGAACCCTTCCAATTGGGACTGGACCCAGTCACGTGCATGTACTTTTCGCGATACAAGGTCAAATTGGACCGTGCGATTTTCTGGCCGCCGGGACCTTCCAAATCGGACACAGTTACGTTTACATTGCTCAGGCCATTGGCGGCGCCGCCCACAACGATCTGAAATGATTCATATTCACCGCGAGCTGCCGCAAGGCTTGCCTCTGAACCGCTGCCTGCTGCCTCGGACATTCCCACTCGATGCAAGCTGGGTGCTGTCCACACAACGGGAGCGGCTTGGGCGCCCGGCAGCGTGGATAATGCGGCCGAACACACCACAAACACTGGAAATACACTTCTCCTGCTTAACGTCACGTATGCATTACCTCTCGAGAGCTTTGCCCGCCACGGCTAATTACCGCGCCGGGGCACACGTACCCTGTATGGTTTTCGCGGTGAAGATCAGTCTCCGTCCAGGCGCAGAGGTCAGTACGACCGGCGGTGTGCCGTCAATTGGAACCAGCTTGAGTGGATTGAATAGGGAAATCCAATGGTGGAGGGGTGAAACGTACGGCGTAATAAAGCAGCCCGGAGCACAATCTTCTATGTGCGTAAATTAACTTCAGGGACTATGTACTCTGGCAGTGTAACACGCTGAACACTCGACCTATCGCTCAATGGGTTAAATGTAACCCCAAATTCTGAGTCATTTATAACGATCCCTACTTGTGTGTCCAGGCGTCGGTGACGTGCCCCTCGACTACTTCCTTGTTGTTCTCTTCGCAAGAGTATTCCAGGATCTCGTCGCCAGGCTTCATCAGGACAAACACTCGCGTGTTTTTGAACGGCTTGGTGAACATTACCGGATCATCGACCGTGACTTCGTATTTCAGGTGCTGGAAGTCGGGCCGATCCATGCGCTCGATCACGTGTAACTTGTCGCTGATCAGGCGCTCCGGTTCGGTGTCAAGCCAGGTCCGGCCGTTAAAGCCAATGGTATCGATCACCAGCGTGTCGCCTTCCCAGTGGCCGACTGAGTTTCCCATCCACGTGGGTTCCACATCCTTAGGATGATCACGGCCATCGGTGGGCACGACATGGAACATATTGTTCTGCTCGAAGAGAATTGCCAGGCGATCGGGCTTTTGAATCAGCTCCTGCGGATAAGGCGTGCCCCAGGAGCGCACATAACCCCACGGCAGGCAATGCACGCCGTAATCAAACTTGGCTTTGGCGTTCTCCGCCTTGCCGAATGGCGTCAGGAGGGAATTCAGGTCATGAGCGCCGACGCTGCTGCATCCCGGGGTTCCGCCGACACAGCGGCCGTTTACGTCCTTGCTCATATCGCCAACGCGCGGATGGTCCCATACACCACTGAGATCGGGCTTTCCATTCGCCAGGCGTGGCACGGGTTGAGCCTGCGCGCACGTCAGGGCGGCTAACAAGGCTCCCATCGGCCAACAAAGTAGGAAATGCAGTTTCATCGGTATCTCCTCCGCTCCGAACGAGGCGTTTGCGCCGCCGCGTCCCGGCTCCAGGCATGGTACGTGCGGGGCGCCTCCCGTGTCAAGCTGCGTGGGAGGGCAGTTAAGGCTGTGCTGCGCCTTGTCTCCGGGGGTCGATTTGATCGGCAAGGCGCGCGGCTTCCTCTTCCGTGCAGCCGGCGAGGTATGTGGCCAGGCCGTCCAGCCACTCGCGCCCTTGCGGCATCAGGGACACCAGCTCGCGCGCGATTCGCTCGACCCGACTGGAGTCCGGCTGCTGCATGACATTCTCGACCACCGCTACGGGCGCTCCCACGAGACCGGCGGCAACTTCCGCAATATCGCGCGAAGTGACGATGTTGCTCGGGGCGTTCTCCGCCGCGTGCTCCCGCGCCTTCCCAGACCCGCCCATGCCGATGGCGTTTTCCATCTTGTGTTGTTCGATCCGCAAACTGACCTGCGCGGCCGCTTCATCAAGCAAATCGAGCGCGCGGTCAGGGAGGAAGCGATGGCGCAGGAAACGCCCGGACGCCACGACAGCGGCCTCGATTGTCTCGTCTACGATGATCACGTCGTGATGTTTCTCGTACTGGTCCTTGACGCCCCGGAGAATTTCGAGGGCCTCGGTCTCGTTGGGCGGCAAAACCGGAACCGGTTCGAAATGGACAGCCAGCAACGGAGCCTTGGCGCATGTTTCCCGATAGCCCGCCGGCGTCCCGGTGGCGATGCACTGCAGACCGCTCCGCGCGAGCAGCGGCTCCAGAATGCGAGTAGCCTCCAGCATGCCCCAGTTATAACGGGAGGAGGCGAGATCGAACAGCCCATCGACGAAGAGGATGGAGACAGAATGGGCGGCAAGGTTACCCGCACTCTTGGGAGCGGTCAGGGCAGCGGCATCTGTGGCCAGCACTGTCCGCCCAGCCAGCGCCGCCGGCATGATGCCCTTCGCGATGTGCAGCGCCAGGCCTTCCACGATCGCTGTTTTCCCCACGCCCGGCTCCCCGATCAGAACCGGGTTCTTCCGCGTGCGACGTGAGAGGATCCGAATGATTCGTTCCAGTTCGTGCTCTCGCCCGATCAGAGGCCCGAGCAGACCTTCCGTGGCCAGCGCCGTCAGATCGCGGAACTGCTGCTGGGCGAACTCCCTGGATTCCGAGCCTTCTTGCGCGGATTGCTTGCCCCGTTCGGCACCGAGGCTGCGGACGTAGCCCTGAAGCCCGGGCGGAGGCTCCGCCGGTGATGGAACCGACTTTGCGGCTTGCTCAACTAATTTCGCCAGCGTGAGTCCTTGCTCGGTCATGATTTGAAAGGTGAGCGAGGTTTCCTCGCGCATCAGGCCTGCCAGCAAATGCTCGGTTCCGATTTGGGCTTGGTTCAGACGCTCGGATTCCTCGGCGGCGGAATGAAGGACGCACTTGCAGGGTGCGCTGAGCGGCAGATCGACCGAGACGGGAAGCTTCTCGCTGCCGCGTGGAATCGCCTCTTCAATTCGCCGGCGCATGGAATCGACTCTTTCAGCGGATCCCAGGAGGCGGATGGCCAGCCGGGCATCCGCGCGCAGAATGCCCAGCAGGATGTGTTCCGGCTGAATTTCGGTATTTCCGAACTGGGCGGCTTCGTAACGCGCGAAAAAGATGGTCTTGCGAGCCGGCTCAGTGTACCGCTCGAACATGCCTGGGTCAATGATAGCAGCGGCCACCATTACAATTAGGTCATGTTCCGGACGCTAGCTGTTCTTCTGGTTTTGGTTCCGGCGCTGAGCGCCGAAGTGATTCCGATGACACTGCGCCAGGCCGTGGATACGGCCCTCAAGCAGAACCCCGACTTGGCTCTGGCGCGGCTCGACGTAGAACGGGCGCGGCAGGCCGTCAAAGTGGCTCGAGATCCGTTCGCGCCGCGAATCGTGGTGGGCAGCGGACTGGCTTACAGCAACGGTTTTCCGCTGAGCATCGAGGGCGCCGCGCCAAGTATCGTGCAGGCCAACGCTCAGCAGTATCTTTTCAACAAGCAGCAGCAGTACGCGGTAGCACAGGCCCGGGAAAACGCGCGCGGCGCGCTATTGGGCGCAGAGGCGAAGCGCGAGGAGGTGGCCTACCGGTCGGCGGTGTTGTACCTGGATGCGGAGCACGCGGCGCGCATCAGCGAACTGGCCACACGCGATGCCCGGAGCCTCGAACAGGTGCTCGCGGCGGTGCAGGCTCAGGTTCGCGAGGGCCGCGCGCTGCCCCTTGCCGAAAAGCAGGCGGAGTTGAGCCTGGCGCGCGCGCGCCAGACCGCGGAGAGCGTTGAAGACGACCGGGCATCCGCCGAGAATACCCTCGCCGTGGCCCTGGGCTTCGGAGCCCAGGACCGGGTTCAGGCCATTATGGCCGAGCGCACCGCGCCCGAGTTGCCGGGGTCGGAAGAACAGGCTATCCAGTCCGCGCTGGCTTCCAATAAAGAAATTCGCCAGTTGGAATCGCAGATGGCTGCCAAGGGCCTGGAGATGCGCAGCGAACGCGCGGCGCGCCTGCCGCGGGCCGACCTGGTAGGCGAATATGCCATTCTGGCCCGCTTCAATAATTACGATGAGTTCTTCCGGCGCTTCCAGCGCAATAACGGGCAGGTGGGCATCTCCGTGCAACTGCCGCTGTTGCCGGGACCCGGCGTAGGCGCCCAGATCGCGCAAACGCAGGCCGATACCGATCGCTTGCGGACGGAGGTTGCGGCCGCGCGCAACCGGGTCGTTTCCGAAATTCAGCAGGCGTTCCGCGACGTGAAAAAGGCCGAAACAGCCGCCGGCGTGGCGCGGCTCGATCTGGACGTGGCACAGGAACAGCTCGCGGTGACCCTCGCTCAGGTCGAAGAAGGACGCGCTACCCGAAGGCAAGCCGAAGAGGCGCAGGTGGTGGAGAACGACAAGCGCCTTGCGTTTCAGGATTCACAGTATGCACTCGAGAAATCGCGTTGGGGGCTGCTGCACGCCAGCGGCGGTTTGATCGCCTGGCTGGAGAAGACACCGGGTCGTCCTTGAGTGATTGGACCGGCCAGGAGGCCTGTCCCTGGGGTTTCTAATCCCTGGGGAGGCCTGTCCTACTTCGCTATACTTTGGGTTGGCGGAGTACGACAGCGAGCTATCCAAAATCGTGGCCGAGTTGAACCGGGCCGCGCCGAGTCAGAAGGCCGCCGCACGCACACCGCAGGCCAGTGCATCGCTCCAGGAATTGCTCCACGTCGCCGGCCGGCGCGGCGCATCCGACATCCTGCTGGTCGGGGGAGCCCCGGCTATCCTGCGCGTGAACGGCGTGCTGACGTCGGGCTCGGGCGCCGTACTCGATCCGGAAGACGTCAGGGCCGCGGTTCTCCCGCTTCTTGACACGGCACAGATGGAGGAGTTGCAAAGGCGCAAAGCCGTCGATTTCGGTTTTGAACGCGAAGGGTTGGGCCGGTACCGCGTCAACGTTCATCACCAGCGCGGCACGCTCGCTGCGAGCATCCGCCTGCTGCCGGCGCGAATTCCATCACTCGAATCGCTGCATTTGCCGGCAACGCTCGCCCGCCTGGCGGAGCGCCGGCAGGGACTCGTGTTGGTGACCGGAGCGACTGGTTCCGGTAAAACCTCTACCCTCGCCGCGCTGATCGATATCATCAATACGCGCCGTGCGGCGCACGTGGTGACGATAGAAGACCCGGTCGAATACCAGCACGCCAACCGCAGCGCCGTGATCGAACAAATCGAAGTCGGGCGCGATACGCCCGATTTCGCCGGAACGTTGCGCAGCATCATGCGGCAGACGCCGGACGTCATTCTGGTCGGAGAGATGCGCGACGCTGAGACCATCGCCACCGTGCTAACCGCGGCGGAAACCGGCCACCTGGTGCTCTCGACGCTGCACACCAATGACGCCATTCAGGCCGTGGCGCGTATACTTGACTCGTTTGCCACCGCCAACCAGCCGCAGATCCGGCAGCAGATGTCCCTGGCTCTATTGGCTGTGATCGCCCAACAACTCATCCCCGGCACTGATGGAGTGACGCGCTGGCCGGCCACCGAAATCATGATCGCTACTGATGCGGTCCGAGCCCTGATTCGCAAAGGAGACGACCACCAGCTCCGCTCGCAAATCTCCGTGGGCAAGGCCGAAGGCATGATGACCATGGAGCAATCGCTCGCCGAACTCGTGCGCGCCGGCCGTATCACCCAGGAGTCGGCGCTCGCTCATTGCTTCCGGACCGACGACCTACACCGCTACCTGGGAGCGTAGCGACACATGACCGAAGGCCGCCCGCTCTTCATCCCGGTCATCCTCGGGACCACGCGCAAGGGCCGCTTTAGCGAACCCGTCGCCCGTTTCGTCCTGGAACAGGTTCGCAAGCGTGCGGGCGTCGAAACTACTTTGGTCGATATTAAGGAGCTTCGGCTGCCGGTTGACGATGCCGGAGAGGCCCTGAAAGATCCCTCGTTTTCAGCTCTCGTGATGCGGGCCGACGCCCTGATCCTGGTTGTACCCGAATACAACCACGGCTATCCCGGCCTTCTCAAGCATGCGCTGGACACCAATCTGAAAGAGTACATCCACAAAGCTGTCGGCATCTGCGGCGTGTCGGCCGGCGGCTTTGGTGGGGCGCGCGTGATTGAAAGTCTGCTGCCTGTAATGCGGGAACTGGGCTTGGTAACTATCTTTTGGGACGGCAATTTCTCCAATTGCCAAAGCTTGTTCGATACCAACGGCTCCATCAAGGACCAGTCTTACGTCGGCCGCATCGATAAGTTCCTCGCCGAGCTGGTGTGGATGGCGAAGGTACTGCGACACGGCCGCGAGAACGTATCCCTGGAGTGAATATCATGACGTGCCCGGTCTGCGGAAACCCTATGAATCACCATGCGGACAAGCTGGACTACTCCGAGTCGGTACCCGCTGGCTCTGGCCTGGGCGGCATTGTGAAGGAAGTCCATACCTGCCCGCGATGCGGGAATGTGGAACTCCGGGCCGCGGATGAAGGCCGCATCCAGGGCTCATAGAACCTCTCACAAATACTTCGAAACGCGCTCGCGGAACCGTGTATATACCCACGAGACACCAACTAAGATCAATCCGAGCGCGATAAAGGAAAAGATTCGCGGCAAGGTTTCCAGGTGCCGCAGATCCCAGGCGAACAGCTTCAAAATGCAAACCAGCAGCAGCACAAGCCCGGAGATTCGGAGTATTCGGTCACGCAGCGGAAACCCCAGGGCAAGCAGCGCCAGCCCCTGGAAGCCCCAGGCAACTGTCAGCATGCTGCCGGATACCTGGCGCCAGACTAAAGCCGCGGCGCAGATCGTCGCGGCACAGGAAGTGGACCAGCGCAGAACGCGGCGTTCCTGGTCTCCGAAGCGATCAGGACTGGACCACAGGGCCAAGACCGAGACCGCATAGTTCGCCGCCACGGCAGCCGAGAGCGAGAGATCGCGTGGCGTGAACAGTATGGCAATTAGTCCCAAGGCGCCCAGTAGATAACCCTGTAACCGGAAATCCGACAGGCGCTGCCGCCATCCGAAAGAAAAAGCGGCGGCGGCCATCAGCAGCCAGGCCACCGCGCGATAGGGCGCCGCAACCAGGTTGCCGGTTACGATGGCTAGCAACAGCGAAGCCGTGTAGCTAAAGAAAATGTCGGCTGGATAGAGCGCCCGATTGATATAAAAAATCACGGCATCGGTAGCGGCCATCGGCGCCCACGCACTGACAGGCAGAAGCGCCACGTCGCTCCACAATAACCAGAAGGTAGCCAGCGCGAAAAGCGCGTTCCCCAGCCAGCGCACATAGGGCGCCCGCAGCCGGATGCCCGCCAGATAAACCAGTTCGGCTTCCACCACCAGAGCGGCGGCGATCCACTGGTGATCTAGTTTCTCGAAGACCGCGGCGGCGGCCAGGCCGGCGCTTACGGTTAGCGCGCCTTTCCATTTCCCGGTGCGGGCGCGGACTAGAGCGCCGGCAAGGTAAGCGGCGGCGATCACGGCCAGAACCATCCACAAGCTGCCCGGCGCGGCACTCTGCCACTTCATGAGCGAAAGCCCGAGAAAGCCCGCGGCATTCAGCGGAAGCAGCCACGCTTCGGGATGGAGAATATCGAAAATCTCGAACAGGAGCCAGTAGACGGCCAGCAGAGCCTGCGCCCGAAACAGCGGGCCGATTGACCCGGAGCGTAAAAAGCAAACCGTATATGTCGCCAAAAGACCCAGTAACGCGAGCCGCTCCCAATCAAATCGGTGCGCCACGTAAAGCAACGATACGGCTAATGGGACCAGCGCCATCAGGGGAAGCGAACCGGCCTGGGTGATCGCCAGCGTGGCGAATCCCACGAAATAGGCCACTCCCGTGACCGTTTGCGAGCGGTAGCGCAAGGAGTGAAGGATCATGCCCACGGCGACCGCAAGCAGCAGGATTCCTCCGGCGATTGGGTTCGGGATGACGCGCGCCGCGTCCACGGCGTGCATGGCGAAGACGGTGACGTACAAGGCGGCCCAGCCGCCGCCGAGCAAGCCGCGAGCGAAGTTGCGGTACGGCTCGCGCGGTTCGAGCATCGCGCCGCCCGTCAGCAGAGCCAGAGCAGCTATCAGGCTGATGCTTACCCGGCCCCAAGGTCCCAATCGGGTGAATGAATACCCCAGCGCCAGCGCGATTCCCACAACCAACACAAGTACGCCGGCTTTATTCAGCCAGTTGCCTCCTAATAGCGCTTCCCACTCCTCCGACGAACGTGATGGCACGATTGCGGAAGACCCCGAGACGCGCATGAACGATGGTGCGGTAGCGGATGCTGCGAGCGAAGCCGCCGGCGCGGGCTCTCTGGTCAGGGTCGGCACCGGCGCCTGTGGAGCGATCGGCCGCGCCGGCGCTGCTTCCGGCTTCGTGGTTTCCGCCGCGTGAAAGGAAGCTCTCTTCAAAACTGCCAGTTCGTGTTTGTGTCCCTCGAGCTGTGTGGAGAGACCGGCAATGCGCGAGTCCATCTCTGCCAGACGCTTCCGCAGGGAAATCCAACCCGCGAGCAGGATAGCCATCAAGCACAAAATCAGGAAAATTTCCATCGTTTATGCCTCCATGCCCGTGGTTGGCAATAGCTCCAGTTGCACGGCGCGTGCCCTTTGGCGAAGCTTCTTACCGATTGTTGCAGTGGGTGTGGCGTGATGTTACCAATGTTTTGGAACGAAAGAGAACGTTATGTGTAAACTAACATTCTAAATTGAAACTGGGTGCGATTCGCGACATTAACCAATTGTATCAGCGCGACCTGAGGCGCATGTCGCTGTTAGATTCGTGAGGAGGGGCTCTATGAATCTCGTTGCGTCCTTATCAGTCAGCCTGTTGGTGAACGTTCTAACCTATCAGTACAACAACGCTCGCACCGGCGCCAATGTGCAGGAAACCATACTGACGCCCGCGAACGTAACCGCCTCTCAATTCGGCAAGCTGTTTTCGCAGAATGTAGACGGCTACATATATGGGCAGCCTCTCTACCTAAGTGGTGTCGCCATTCCGGGAAAAGGCACTCACAATGTAGCGTACGTGGTGACCGAGCACGATTCGGTGTATGCGTTCGACGCGGACTCAAACATGCCGGCATTGTGGCACACGAATTTCCTCGATCCCGCCTCGGGCGTCACTTCAGTGCCGGCCAGTGATACAGGCTGCAGTCAGATCGTGCCTGAGATCGGTATAACCAGCACGCCCGTGATCGATCCGCAAGCCGGCACCATCTATGTGGTGGCCATGACCAAGGAGTCCGGAACGTATGTGCAGCGGCTGCACGCTCTGGATCTCACTACTGGCGCGGAAAAATCCGGCAGTCCGGTTGTGGTCCAGGCATCGGTTCCCGGTACCGGCGAAGGCGGGACGTCGGTAGTGTTTCAACCTAAGAACTACAAGCAGCGCCCCGGCCTTTTGCTGCTGAACGGTGTGGTTTACACGATGTGGTCGTCGCACTGCGACATTGGCGCTTACCACGGATGGATCATCGCCTATGATGCACGCACTCTGAGTCAGGTCGCCGTGTACAATTCGACTCCCAATGGCAACGAGGGCTCGTTCTGGGGCGGCGGAGCCGCGCCGGCGGTGGATGCAGCGGGCAACATGTACGTGGTCTCGGGTAATGGAAGCTTCGATTATGCCTCCCTCGGTCCCGACCTGGGAGAAAGCTACATCAAACTCTCAACCAATGGCCAACTGTCCGTACTGGACTACTTCACGCCATTCAACTACGTTGCTCTGAACAATGGCGATGTGGACACCGGCTCGGCCGGCGTTGTGCTGCTGGGTGATGAGGCCGGCAGTTCCGCGCATCCGCATCTGATGGCGGGCGCCGGCAAGGAAGGCCGGATTTACCTCCTGGACCGCGACAACCTGGGGAAACTGCAATCGGGATCGGACAGCCAGATCGTACAGTCCATTCCGAATGGCCTCGCCTCATTCTTCGGTAATCCCGCGTACTTCAATAACCGGCTTTACTTTTGCGCATGGCAGCAGTTAAAGGTATTTCCGGTCTACAATGCGCAAATGCCCACCACTCCCGAATCGCAGGCTTCGGACTATGATCAATGGCCGGGGTGCGTCCCAACGATTTCAGCGAATGGCACATCGAGCGGCATCGTCTGGGTTCTGGACTATGCGGGTTTTCTGCGCGCCTATGACGCCACGAACGTGACGAAGGCGTTGTACAACAGCAACCAGAACAGTTCGCGCGATGCGATCGGGGCTGTGGTGAAGTTCTCCGCCCCAACGGTGGCAAACGGCAAGGTCTATGCCGGAACGCAGACTGCGCTGGTTGTTTACGGCCTGCTCGCGCAACAAACGTCGATCACGATTGCCAACGCCGCGAGCGGCAGCGCTGGCCCGCTGGCGCCGGGATCCATCGCCTCG